>JACRIO010000145.1 GCA_016220035.1 Planctomycetota bacterium
TCGATCAGGACGTGGTCCTTCGGCTGCGCGAGTTCGCGGATGGCGCGCGCGTGCAGGTCCGCGAGCACCTCGTTCACGTTGCGCACGCGACCCCACGTCGCGTTGTACTCCGGCGGATCGAGGCGCGCGATCGCGTGCCGGTACTTCGAGCGCAGCGCGGCGCCGAGGCGCATGCACGCTTCGTCGCTGAGCGTCTTGCTGTCGCGCACCATGCCGCCCGCGAGCGCTTTCGACTCCGCGGGCTCGAGCCGCACGGCGCACACGACGAGCGGTCCGAAATAGTCGCCCTTGCCGCACTCGTCGCTGCCGACGAGCGGTGTGCTGTCCTCCGCGGGCGTGGGCGTGGGCGCTTTCTCCGCGGGCGCCGCGCCTTCGCCGACGAAGCGCTCCACGAACATCCGCGCGCCCTCGCCCTGCACCACGAGCTTGCCCGATTCGTAGAAGGTCGCGACGACCCCGTCGCCCTTCGCGTTGAAGAACGCGTACGGCGCCGGCCGAAAAGCGAACCCGCCGGCGGCAAGCCGCTCGCGCAGACCGCCGGCGAGCCGCGGCGAGAGTTGCACGACGATCGTCTCCTGGGCCACGCCGGGATTGTTCCAGCGCGTCGGAACGGGTGCCAGTCCGGCGTTCCGTCCTCGGGCTGCGGCCGCGTGAGCGTGTACGACGCTCCACGTGCGGTCGCGGACGGCGACGAGGGCTTCTCCATCGACCGGCGGCTCGCGTAGGCTCTCGCGGCGTGAGCGCGAGGTCGTTCGACACGGGACTGCGGCCGGAGGACCTCGATCGGTCGCGCCCGCGCGCCGTCGAGACGCCGTGGGGCATGCTCGCGCTCTACTGCGTCGAGGGCGAGATCCTCGCGGCGCAGGCCTTCTGCCCGCACCTCGAGGGTCCGCTCTTCGAGGGTTCGCTCCGCGGCGACGAGATCGTGTGTCCGTGGCACCAGTGGCGCTACTCGTTGCGCAGCGGAGCACGCGTCGGCATCGGCGCCTTGCTTTCGCCGAGCACGGGGAACGAGCTCCTCCTCGCCGACGTCCAATGCTCCGCGTCGGGCACGCTCGTGCTCTCGAATCCGCGTCGCGGTTCGCGCTCCGTGCCGTGATCACGCGCTCGAAGCCGACGATTTGCGCATTCCCCTCGCCCTTCGCGCGCCTCTAGAATGCCGCCCCCCGATCCCCAGGAGACTCCCGTGGCCCAGATCTACGATTCGATCCTCGAAGCCATCGGCAAGACGCCGATGGTCCGCCTGCGCAACATCGGCCGCGAAACCGGCTGCGAGTTCCTCGCCAAGTGCGAGTTCTTGAACGCCGGCGGCTCCGTGAAGGACCGCATCGGCAAGCGCATGGTCGAGGAAGCGCAGCGTTCGGGCCGCATCAAGCCCGGCGACACGCTCATCGAGCCGACGAGCGGCAACACGGGCATCGGCATGGCGCTCGCGGCGGCGATCTACGGCTACCGGATGATCATCACGCTGCCGGAGAAGATGAGCCGCGAGAAGCAGGTCGTGCTCGAAGCGCTCGGCGCCGAGATCATCCGCACGCCGACCGAAGCCGCGTGGGACGCGCCCGAGAGCCACATCGGCGTCGCGAAGCAACTGCGCGACATCCTCCCGAACGCGCACATCCTCGATCAATACGCGAACCCCGACAACCCGCTCGCGCACTACCACGGCACGGCCGACGAGATCCTCGAGCAAACTGACGCCAAGCTCGACTACTGCGTGATGACCGCGGGCACGGGCGGGACGATCTCCGGTATCGCGAAGAAGCTGAAGGAGAAGGTCAAGGGCGTTCGCATCGTCGGCGTCGATCCCGTCGGCTCGATCCTCGCCGGCCCCGGCCCGATCGGCACGTACAAGGTCGAGGGCATCGGCTACGACTTCATCCCGAAGGTGCTCGATCGCGGGCTCGTCGACGAGTGGGTGAAGACCGAGGACCGCCCGTCGTTCCTGATGGCGCGCCGCCTCATCCGCCAGGAAGGATTGCTCTGCGGCGGCAGCTCCGGCTCCGCCGTGTGGGCCGCGCGCGAGATCGCGAAGAAGCACGGGCCCAACAAGCGCATCGTCGTGCTGCTCCCCGACTCCGTGCGCAACTACATGACGAAGTTCATGGACCCGCAGTGGATGAAGGAAAACGGGTTCACCGAGAGCGCGTGGGAGGCGAACTCGATCGGCGACACGCTGCGCCAGCTCCCCCGCCGCAAGCTGATCACCTGCGGCAGCGGCGACACCATCGCCGACTCCGTGATGCAAATGAAGGAGCACGGCATCAGCCAGCTCCCCGTCGTCGACGACGGCCGCCTCGTCGGCATCGTCACCGAATCGGACGTGCTCGCGAAGCTCGTCGAGGGCCGCGCGACGCTCGCGAGCTCCGTCGCCGAGGTCATGTTCAGGAAGGTCGTCACCGTGAAGCCCGGCGACGACGCGTCGAAGCTCGTCGAGATCTTCGGCAAGGGCCTGGTCGGTCTCGTGGTCGACGACGCGGGCGCCCTGCTCGGGATCATCACGAAGCTCGACCTCGTCGATCTCCTGACGTCGAAGCCCGCGGTCGAACCGCGCGGCTGAGCCGAATCCGTCCGCGAAGCCGCGCGTAGGTGCCGAGCGGCGCCGCTCAACGCGCGAGCACGTCGAAGCCCGCTTCCTCGCGCGCTTTGCGAGCGAAGGCGGCGAAACGCGCGCGGAGCTCCTCCTCGAGCACGCGCTCCTCGTCCTCCGGGCGCGCGAGGTCGAGCTGGGTCTCGGGCGCACGGCGCGCGCCGAGTCGCACGAGCACCCATCCGAGCGCGCACGGGAAGGGACCCGCGATCGTCCCCGGCTCCTGCTCGAAGAAGACGCGCTCGCAGATGTCGGTGTCCTGCGCCCAGTCCGTCGCTTCGCCCTCGCTGAGCAGCATGCGCAGCTCGCTCCAAGTCCGGCCGTAGAAGCGTCCGTGGTTGCGCGGCGGACGGGGGTTCTCGCCCTCGCGGGGATCGGGCGGGTCCCACCAATCGCTTTGCTCGTCGAGCAATCGGTTCCACAGCGCGAACGGGTCGATCGCCCCTTCGCGCGAACCGTTCGCGCGCCGCCGCGACCATGTGCGCGCGTTCGCATCGAGCTGGTCCTTCAGCGCCTGCGCCTTCTCGTGCGCGCGCTCCATCCCGTCCGGCAACCAACGGTGGTGCGCGATGTCGGCCGCGGAAGCGAGCAGGATCTCGACGTGCACGCGCCCGCCGCAGTGGATCCAGTTCGAGCGCTCCAAGCTGGCGACGAGCGCGGAAGGCGCGCTCGCCGTCGTGCTCGAGCGGAACGCCTCGCGCAGAACTTGATAGTCGACCCAGGCCTCGGGGGATGGGAAGCGGCCGGCTTCGTGAGCGAGCTCCTCGAGGCTCTTCCCAGTGCGCTCCGCGCGCTGGCGCAAGTCGCCGAGCACGTGCTCACGCGCGGCACCGAGGTCCATCGCGCTCCGAGCCTCCAAGGCGACACGGACCGCGAGCACGGTCCCGAGCCAGCTCCGGGCGGCCTCGATCTCCCACGGTTCGACCGCGTCTTCGATCTCGGGCCACAGCTCGGAGGTGCGCACGATGCGGTCGGAACAGCCTTCGTCATCGCTGTGGGCGACGAGGACGAAGCCCGGCGCGAGCCCGTCGGTCGTCGTCTCGAAGCGCGCCCGTCGAAAGAGGCGGTGACGGACCGCGTCGCGCATGCTCGCGAGCGCGTCCGGCGTCTCGCGCCGTAGCTCGAGCCAGTCGTGGCCTTCGATCGATTCGCGGACCGACTTGCGCGAGAGGTCCCGTGCGTCGCGCAACTCGAGCGCCTGGAACTCGAGCGCCTCCCAGGTCTCCTCGGGCCACTCCATCGGCGCGGCGGGGAAGAAGAGCTTGTCGAACGCGAGACCGAGCCGCAGCTCCTCGCGAAACCAATCGGAACGTCGGTAGGTGCGGCCGATCTCCGCCTCGAGGTCGAGCGTCGGGTTCTTGTGGAGGAAGTCCTCGACCGCGCGCGCGTACTCGAGCTCGAGTTCCTCCTCGCTCACCCGTCCCGTTTCGACGAGCCGCTCGTGGGCCGCTGCGCGGGCCGCGGCGAGCGCTTGCTCGTGGGCCTCCGTTCCGTGGAACGGCGTAACGCGCTCACGCTGTTCGATCTCGCCGAGTGCGATGCGCGTCGCGAGCCGTTCGCGCTGCGCATCGATCAGGAACCACGTCTTGTGCGCTTCGAGGCGCGAACGACACGGGCCGTAGATCAGCCAGCGCTGGATTTCCTCCTCGCTCACGCTCCGGCCGGCCATCACGATCGGCGCCCCGAGGCGCGGCGTGCGCTGCGGGAGCAGGAACCAGCCCGCGGCTCCAGCGAGCACCAGAACGAGCACGAAGACGGCGGAACGCATGGGGGGCAGGGTGCATCCTATGCCCGAGCGGCCGAGACCACCGAGCGACACCTTGCGGACGTGGTGGGAAAGACGAGGTGCGCGGCGGTCCGCTTCGCGCGCCCGAACCGTACGTGCGGCGACCGGTCGAGCGGCGTCGGAGCGCGAGCTTGCGGGCGCAGGACTACGCAAGCCTCGGCCCAGCGTGAGCGGCACGGGACGGCTTCTCCGCGCGGGGACGAACGCGAGCGGGGTTCAGCGCGGGCTGACGCCCGCAACCCACGTGCTGGTGGCTCTCGCGGAGGAGTGGGTCGCGACGGCGGACGCAATTGCCAGAACTAGGAGAGAGGCGTTGCCGAGCCAAAGGCACACATGAGGGTGCTACCGCATCCCTGACCCCGGGCAGACCATGGCCGGAGGACCGGCCATGGTCTGCCCGGGGTTCTAGTTTCCTCTCAGCTCCGAGCAACTGGTGTCGCGCGGAATCCTGGCGCGGCGCGAGGACTCTCGGATGTAGGAGCTCAGCGCGGTTTCGTCGTTCTCTCGGCAGCCTCGACGGCCGTGCACGAGTAGCGCCGGAACGACTCGTCGAGGAAGTCCACCTCGATCGCCCCGCGCTGTCCTTCCACTCGCGGGTCCAGGGGATGGGTAGGCGGGGTCCGGTTCACGAGCCGCACGAGGCACCAGCCGTAGGCATGCGGGTACGGGCCGCCGATCGTCCCGGGCGCGAGGTCGAAGAGGATCGCGTCCATGAGCGCGGAGCCCCGGACCCACAGGTCGTAGCGCGAGAGTTCGAGGTGCTCGAGGAGGTTCGAGTGGTCGAGTGCTCCGAAGCGGCCCTTGTTCTTCGTGCGCACCGTGGGATCCATGGGCACGCCGGGGGTCGCGGGCGGATCCCACCAGTCGCTCTGGGTGTCGACGAGCACGCGCCACTGCTCCGCGGGTTCTTTCGCGCTCGCTTCGTGCGCAGCGAGCGCGCGTTCGTTCTCGCGCAGGCTCGCGAGGAGCTCCTCGGCGCGAAGTCGGGCGTTCGCACGGCCTCCGAGCTTCCACCGAGCGTTCGCGAAGTCCCACGCGGACACGAGGAGCACCTCCGCGTCGAACGTGGCCCCACCATGGCGGGCGTTCACGCGCGGGACGTGATCGAGCAGTGCCTGCGCGGGCTTTTCGAGCGTCGACCCCGCGAGGATCGCCGAGTGTTTCTTCTGGTAGGTGCAGATCAGCGAGTAGAACTCGAAGAAGCTCTCCGGCGAAGGGAAGCGCTGCTGTTGGACCGCGTAGGCTTCGAGGGAGGGGACGAACTCCTGGAGCTGGCCGCGCAACGCGCCGAGCGCGTCGTCGAGCTCCTTGGGGGTGAGCGCGAGTCCTTCCTTCGCGAGCGCGGCACGCGTTGCGACGGCGGTGCGCCAGAACTCGCGGGCGGAGTCGACCTCCGCGGGATCGACGCTGCTCGCGATCGACCGCCACAGGTCGACCGTGGGCACGCTCCACGTCCCCGGACCCTGTGGATCGTCCGCGACGAGCGCGTCCACGCCACCTGGGCTCGCGAACGACGTCACGAAGTGTTCGTCGGCATACAGATGATCGCGGACGATCTGGCGCACGACGCCCTGGTATTGCGGATCGATCGAGCCGTCCGCGAGCTTCCAAGGCGTCTTCCAACGCTCGTACTCGCCGCCGAAACGCGCTCGCAGCGCGTCGAGCGTGGTCGCGGGGCGCTGAGCTTCGTCGGCGGCGAGGAACGCCCGATCGAAGACGATCGCCCAGCGCAGTTGCGACCGGAACGCGGCCTCGGTGCGGAACGATCGCCGCATCTCGATCGAAGCGTCCAGCTCCGGAGCGCGCTCCTTGAAGTCCGCCTTCGTCCGCGCGACCTCGCGATCGACCGCGGGTTCGACCGCGAACCACTCCGCGCGCAGGCGCGCGAGCTCCTCCACACGGAAACCGGCCGCGAGGCGCGCGCGTTCGTGCGCATCGAGGGACGGCTGGCTCGCCGCTCGTTCCGCCGCCCGTGCATTCGCCCGATCTTCGGCGCGACGCGCGAGCTCCTTCTCGATCACGCGCTGGAGCTTCGCCTCCTCGAGGCTCTGCCGGCACGGCCCGTAGAGGATCCAAAGGGCCTGCATCTCGCGGCTGACCTGCCGACCGGCGAACTCGAAAGCCTCGAGCTTGGGGCCGGCGGCGAGATCGAAGGGATCCACCTCCAACTTCGGCGTCGAGGGAGCTTGCGCCGACCCGAGCACCGCTGCAGCGACGAACACGCCGAGGAACATGCTCCCCATGCTATGCGCGCTCCGCCCAGGCGTGGAGGCGGTCCTCGCGCGCGTTCAACCGCGCACGAAGCTCTTGAGCGACATCCCGCCGACCCAGGCGAAGCTCGCGAAGAAGAGCACGAGGAACGGAAGCGTCCCCCACAGCTCGAGCTCCACCGCGCCGAGGATGGCCCACGCGAACCATGCGGCGAGCAGCAGTTCGACACCGGGGAGGCCCTTCCAGATCGCGCGGTAGGTCTTCGAGCGACCGTCGCCCTTCTTCGGCGTGCGCACGAACACGCCGGTGCCGGGAAGCAGGCCCTCGATCACGGCGCGCGTCTGGCTGACGCACATGCCGATGCCGAGCACGATCGCCGCGACGATGTCGCTGACGCGTCGCGCGAGCGGTCGGCCGATCGCGCGCTGGCTCTGTTCGTAGAACATCACGACCGAGAGCGTGCAGACGAAGAACATGCCCACGTGCATCCACGCCGGATAGTCGGGCATGTTGCGGATCGCGAGCGGCATCAACAGGGCCAGCAGGAGCACGCACGGATAGCCGACGTTGCCCGTGAGGTGCGCGAGCGCCTCCAACTTCACGGCGAGCGGCTCCTTCGACGTGATGATGCGCCAACCGAGCTTCTTGAACACCTGCACGCTGCCCTTGGCCCAGCGGTGCTGCTGCGACTTGAACGCGGCGATGTCGGGCGGGACCTCCGCCGGCGCGACGACCGTCGGCGCGTAGACGAACTTCCAGCCCGTGAGCTGCGCGCGGTAGGAAAGGTCGAGGTCCTCCGTGAGCGTGTCGTGCTCCCACCCGCCGGCCGAATCGATCGCAGCGCGGCGCCACACGCCCGCGGTGCCGTTGAAGTTGAAGAAGAGGCCGGAGTCGTGCCGAACCTTGTGCTCGATCACGAAGTGTCCGTCGAGCAACGTGGACTCGGCGCGCGTGAGCAGGTTGTCCTCGCGATTCGCGTGGCCCCAGCGCGCCTGCACCATGCCCACCTTCGGATCGGCGAAGGACGGCATGAGTCGGCGCAGGAAGTCGGGCGCGGGCACGAAGTCCGCGTCGAAGATGCACACGAACTCGCCGCGTGCCTGGAGCAGGCCGTGGTCGAGCGCTCCAGCCTTGAAGCCCTTGCGATCGGTACGCCGGATCACGCGCGCGTGGAGCCCGCGCTCGACGAGCAGGGCGACCTCGGCCTCGACGATCGAACGCGTTTCGTCGTTGGAGTCGTCGAGCACCTGGATCTCGAGGCGCTCCCGGGGCCAGTCGAGCTCGCCCGCGGCCTGGATCAAGCGCGCGGCCACCGTGCGCTCGTTGAAGACGGGGAGCTGCACGGTCACGCGCGGCGCGTCGTGCGGGACGTCGAGGAGCACGCCCGCGTCCTCCCATCGGAAGCGGGCGAGCATCGCCACTCGGTGCACTCCATACACGGCCAGGAGGCCGAGCGTGGCGGCGTAGGCGGGGAAGACGATCGTTTCGAGTTCCACGGAGGCGGTGACGAAGCTCCTCGGGCTCCGCTCTTCCCCATCGGCCGGCGCGTGCGTGAAAAGCGCGAAAGGGCCGCGCGGCTTTGGGGGGCAAAAAGGATAACGACCGGCGGGGGGCATGTCAGGTGTGCTGTTTCGGATGCGTCCGGGCCCGAGTTCGCAGGGCGATGGGCGGCCAGGTCGCCTGGTCGCGGACTCGGCGTGACGAGGTTCGCAGGCGCAAGGAAACGAACACGCGAGTGATCGGCCCCGGGATCCGGGGAGGTCACGGGCGGTCGTCGGGAGGTTGCTTTCGGCCCCGGGCTGGATCGGGAGCCGTCCGTCGTCGGAAGTGGGCCGTCTTCCGACCGCGGTTCGGTGAGTTCGCGCTCTGGGGGGCGGAGCCTTTGGGCGGCGCAACGCGACCCCCGGCGCGCTGCGCATCCAACGGAGCTGTACCCGTCGGAGGTCGACACCGAACCCTGCGGATTGCGACCGCGAGCCGCGGGGCTCGTCGGGGTCGCAGTTCCTGCCCCGCCCCCATCCTCCGCCGCCTGCCACGCACGAAGGTCGATCTGTCGAGCGCGGCCTCCGCGATCGAACCGCTCAGAACAGCCGCTGCTGACCCTCGATCCGCGTCGTCGCGCGCAAGTGCGGGAAGCTCTCGACCAACTCGAGCGGCGCCGCGTGAGCGACCCCGTCGAGCAGGAAGAGGATGTCGAGCGCGTTCGCGACCGCCTTCCCGGAGAAGTGGTTGTTCGTGACGATCACGGTCTCGTCGTGCTGGCTCGCGATGCGCCGCGCGCGCGCGACGATCGGATCGAGCTCCTCACGCGAGTACAGGTAGTCGTACTTGTCGTCGCGCTCGGCTTCGTGATGGAACCAACTCGCGCTGTTGCGACCGTGCAACCGCAGGTAGCCGATCGGCCCCGTGGATTCGTGCCACGTGGGTGGGTGGTTCCACGCCGGCGGCAAGTCGATGTGCGCGAGGGAATACGAGAGTCCGCGCAGCACCGCGAGCGCCGGCGGCGTGAACCACGAGGTGTGACGTAGCTCGAGCACGAGCGGCAGCTCGGAGAAGAGCCCGTGCAGACGGCCGAGACGGCGCACCTCGCTCTTGCCGTGCAAGAACGTCACGGGGAACTGCACGAGGATCGCGCCGAGCCGACGTGAACGGACGATCGGCTCGATGCCCTCACGGAACGAGCGTGCCTTCTCGACCCAGGCGTCGTCGAGCTCCTCGGGCACGTGTGTGAAGTCGCGCAGGAGCTTCACGTAGAAACGGAATGCGGGCCGTTCGGCGACGAGTTGCACCCAGCGCTCGGCATGCTCGCGCCGCGGCATTCCGTAGAAGCTGCTGTTCACCTCGATGCAGTCGAAGAAGCGCGCCAAGTGGGCCAGCGGGTGGAAACCGTGCGGCTTGCTCGCGGGGTAGACGCGCCCTTCCCAATCGGGATAAGACCAACCCGCGGGACCCACATGGATGCGGCGTGTCGTCGGGCCTCGTCGTTCTGCCTGCATCGCCTTGCGCTCCGCGCCGATCGTACTCGGCCGCGGTTCAGCGCGCTCGACGGGACCCGCGCGCGATCACCAGTCGATGCGCGCGCCCAACGCGGCGAACGCGCGCTCCTCCGCCGCGATCAGGTTGTCGTGGATCGCCTGGGTCGCGCGCTCGAGATCCGCGGGGGTCGCCGAGCGTTCGACGCGCACGGGTTCGCCGTACACCATCGCGATCCGCGCGCGCGGCTTGGGAAGTGTGAAACGGTCCCAGCTCCTCAACCGCCACGCGCGGTCGACTCCAAACCCCACGGGGACGACGGGATATCCCGTTGCGCGCGCCATCCACGCGAGGCCGGGATTCATCGAGTGCCGCGGCCCGCGCGGTCCATCAGGCGTGATGACGAGGACGGAGCCGCGCTCGAGCACCGCGAGCATCTCCCGCAACGCGCGCGCGCCGCCACGACTCGACGAACCGCGGATGACCGCGTAGCGAAAACCCTCGAGCAAGCGCTGCGAGATGTCGCCATCGGCGCTCGGCGACACGAGCACGTGCCAGTCGCGCTTCCCGTGGTGCGGCAACCCGAGCACCATGCGGCCGTGCCACAGGGCCATGAAATGACCGCGGCTCTCGCCCAAGGCTCGATCCAGGTGCTCCTCGCCGATCACCTGCATGCGCCAGGAGCGCGCGAGCCGCCCGAGCACGAACGGTCCGCATGCGCTCACGAGCAAGAGGCCGACGCGGCGGCGTGCGCGCTTGTAGAGTCTGCGCCAGCGGCTGCGCTTCGATGCAGGCGCCGAATTCGCGTCAGGCTGCGTCTCGACCGCGGAATCGCGCGCGTCTTCGTCGCCGAGGCTCACGTGGCGGCTCCATGCCAGCTCGACGTCATGCGGCCGTCTCCTCGACGCTCGATGGGCGCCTCGATGGCTTGACGCCCGCCTGGAGTCCGGCGCTGGGCCTCGCGCGAAACTCCCCGCTCGAACTCGTGTGCGTTGCGCGCTCGGGAATACGAACGTCCGCCCACCAGCGCGCGCGACGCACGCTTCGGCCCAGGGTCGTACGTCGGACTCGACCCCCGCTCGCACTCCACTGAATCGTGGCGCGCTTCACGGAGCGAGCACGTCGTCGCCAGCGCCCTCTTGGTCGACGCCGTCCGCACCCAGCGACCAGAGCTTGTACTTGGCGCCAGGATCGCCGGGTGAGTAGCGCAGTTCGTGCGACCATGCGTCCCTCGGCACTTCGCGTGGAACGAGGAACCCGTTCGGAAAGCTGTCCGTGGCGTCGAGCAGTCGAGCGAGGGCCGACGGCACGCTTCCGGTTTGCGATCGGTAGACCGCGATGCTGGTCTTGATCGTCCGCAGCACCGCCAGGGTCTTCTCGCGCGCCTCGTCTTTCGCGGGAGCGACGCCCTCGCTCGGCGCTGGTTTCGGCTTGGAGCTCCGCTCGTTCGTCGTCGGCGCCCGCGCCGAAGCTCCTCCTGCGAGGAGCGCCGCGGCGCCGCCCCCCTGCGTTCGCGAGAGGCCCGACACGACCGCGGCGAGGGTAATCGGCGTCTCCGGTCCGAAGGACGACTCGGAGTACGTGTACAAGCCCAAGTCGGTCCGCTTCGTCCAGGAGTAGGAAGGCTGGAAGAAGCGTGTGAACGTGCTCGCGGCCGGCAAGGTCGTGGGATCGAACGGAAGCGAGCCGCCCTGAGCGAGCATGGGAGCGAAGCCCCGGGCCGTGTCGTAGAGCTTCCCGAAGAGCCCCGACCAATCCATGGAGCTCGCTTCGATCGCTTCGGGCGGAAAACGCCCTTCCGCCGCGATCGGGTGAAGCTCGGTGTCGGCCGACTTCTTCTCGCTGCGTTGAATCTCCGTGCGTGCGTGCGTTGGCGAGAGCGTGATCAGCACGCGATCGTCGAGCACGACCACGCTGGGCTTCGCCGAGTCGGTGTTGAACAGCGCCGCAAGCGGATTCCCGTCGTTCGGCGTCGTCGGCTTCGCCCCTGCATCGGTCGACGTTTCGCTGAACACGGTGATCGGTATCTTGTGGTAGGGACGCTCCTCCACGACGACTTTCGGGCGCTCTTCCTTGGTGCGCGCGACGAACTGCGCGAAGGCGGCTTGGAACGCAGCTTTGTCCTTCAGCTCGATCGTCACGAGCACGCGCGGCATCAGGGATCCGCCGCCTCCCACCGGCAAGCTGGTGATCGGCAGCATCGCGACCGCGACGTTCGTTCCCACACTGCGAGCAAACGCTGCCTCGATCTCGGCGTCGCGCTCGCCTCGCGTGCGTGCTGGCGTGGGCGCCGCGGGAAGCAGTGCGTCGAGCATGGTCGCAAGCTTCTCGGGCTGGATCTGCATCACCCACGCGCCCACGGCCTCCTTCGGCACGTAGCTCGTGCTCGTCTTGGCGACCGGATGATGGCCGTACAGCTGGTCGAGCGGCGTCACCGACGGGTGACGAACGTACGCGCTCTCGGTCACGAACCGCTCGCCGCGCAATTCGATTCTCCACTCCCCTCGCGCTCCCGCGAAGGGCAGCAACGACGAGATCATCGTGCCCCCCAGGCCCGAAGTGTCGAGCGTGTCGAGGAACGGAAGCGTCTCGAGGTCCGCGTGCAGCCGCGCGACGACGACGCCGGTCACGGGCGTGAAAGTGCGCTCGCTCGCGAAGAGCACCTCGTGCACGGGCAGTCCTGATCCCTTGCCGGCTACGCGCTCCTCGATTCGCTCCACGGTCTCGGTTCCCCCACCGAGGATCCAGCGCGCGCCCGCGCAGACGCTCCAGGCGTCGAGTTCGACGGAGAGTGCGCTCAGGTGATGATGCTCGACGAAGCACTTCACGCCGGCGACCTCGAGCGTCTGGTCGCCTGTGCTCGTGCCCGCCTCCGTGAGCCAGCCCGCCGCACGGAGCGCCGGGGTCATCCGCCGCGCGCCCGATTCGCTCGCGAAATCACACACGATCACGAGACCGGCGCGCTTCGAGAGTTCGGCGGCATCTCCCGGGGCGCGGTCGAGTCCGCTCCATGAGATCGACACGTCACCGAGATCGCCCGGGGCGTAGAGCGCTTCCGCAGGAGCTTCCGCTCCGATGCGCGGGACGACGCCGCGCACGAGAGCGCCGAGGTCGAAGCCGAGTTGCTGGGTCAGCGCTCCGAGCTTCTGCACTTCCGCATCGTCGACGAATCGACAGGCCGGCGATGCTCGGAGCTTCGTCACCAAGGCACTAACCTCGGGGACTTCGACATAGAGATCGGCGTTGGCCGGGTGGAAGTGCGTGTGCTCTCCGCCAAGCGCGGCCGAGCAGAGCGTGGCGAGGAGGAACGAGCCCATCGACGAGCAGCCTCAGATGCCTGCGAACTTCCGCAGGTCGGTCTCGTGCTTCATCACGTCCTCCGCCAACGCCTGCACCGCGACGCTGAGCTCCTTCTTGTCCTTGTTGGCCTTCAGTGCTTCCTGGAGCGCCTTGAACTTCTCGGTCACGGTCGCGCACTTGCCGTCGACGATGAAGGCCATCACGAGTCCCATCTCGTTCATCAGCTTCGAGGCATCGCCCGCTTCGATGCGCACCTTGGGGTCGAGAAGCTGTTTGAGCGGGCGCAGGCCACCCTTCTTGACGATGTTCTCGACGGACCAGTCGCGCGCCCAGTGGTTGTTGCCGCCCTGGCCCACGAAGATGTCGATGAAGTAGCGCTCCGCGTACGTCGCTGCGCCGGAGCGAACCCACTCGGGCAGACGCTTCTCTCCGTAGTAGTCGTCCAGGAAGGAGCGGTTGAGTTGCTTCTTCTTCCGGACGGCTTCGCGCGCGGTGTCCATCGACTTCGTGCTCGGATCGATCGCGTCCGCGTAGGCCATGCCCAACGCGCTTCGCACACCGTGCGGCCCCCACTTGTTGCCGACGTCGGTCGTTGTATCCCAGTAGGTGATGCCAGGCAGGAGGAACTCGCCCTTGAGGTCCGTCGCGATCTCGGAGAAGAACGAGTAGTGGGCGCTCGCGAGTCCCCGCGTGTCGGCGCTCGGGATCCCCGCCTCGTCGTCGCCGCCTGCGTAGGTGTTGTACTGCCGGTCATCGCGAAGCACGATCACCACGATCGGCTTGCTCGGCTTCGTTCCACAGACCTTGACCATGTCCTCCCAGGCCGCGTCGAGCGCCTTCTTGATCTTGTCGAGCGCAACGGCGCGGTCGCACGTCGTGTAGAGGTGGTAGTTCTCCGTCGGGAGGCGCCACCACTGGAGGAGCTCGCTGTGGAACTTGTTCGCTTCCTCGAGTGAGAGCCACTTGTCGCCGCACTTCCACAGGCCCTTGTCGATGTTCTCCTTCTCTTGGGGCGGAACCCACTCGAGATCCTGGCGAACCCAGCCCTCCTTCTGCCGCTTGTACTCCTCGCCGTCGACCCAGTTTCCCGCGTCGTCCTTCACGAGCCCCTTCTCGAGGAACGGCACATCCGCGGGGGGTACACGCTTGCCCTTGTAGTCGACGAGGCCGTCGGACGTGGCCTGCTTCGCCTCGTGCTCCTTCTTGTACTCGTCGACCTTCTTCTGCGAAGGGAACCACTTGCCGTCGTACTTGACGTTGCCGAGCGCGAGGTTCGCGTCCTCGTGGTTGGGCTCGAGCTTGAGGATCTGCCGGAGTACGGACCGACCCTTGTCGTCCTTCTTCTGTTCCTTGCACCACTTGTAGACGTCCCACAACTTGTCGACGTCGTTGCCCGCGTCCTTGCGACGCTTCTCGAACTCCGCGTCCTGTTGCGGCCCTTGCACGAATGAAAGGTCGGTTTCATTCGTGAAGGAGAGCCTGTCCGGGGTTCCGAGGGTCGCGAGGGAGACGAGGAGCGGGAGTCCGTGCCACATGGTTCGAGTTTGGAGACGAGGGGCTGACCGCGAGACGCGTACTGTGCGCGCCCCGGCATCCTACTTCCCGGGTCGGACCCCCCCTCGACCGATCCACGGAGAACGCCGCCCTTGCCCAGCACCCGGGTGAATCGGTAGCATGCGCTCCGCTGGTTCTCTGCCGATAGAGTCCCGCGAGCGCCCCCCGCGACTCTCCGCGATCGACGCGGCCCGCGTGAATCGCCCGCCCACGGTTGGCACCGCAGCAGCGGGTCCGTCCAGGCCCGCTGACACCCAGACGGAACGAAGTTGAAGGTCACATAGGCGTCGATTCATGGCACAACACAAAGCTCCGACGGCGGTGACCATCGCCGCTACCTCTGAGAAGTCGGGACTCGCGCTCCTCGTCGAGCGTTACTGGAAGTTCGGGCTCGTGGCAGCGCTCGCGATCACGGCTGTGGTCCTGTTCCGTGTGTCGCGCTCCCAGGCGGAGACCGAGGAGCTCGCAAAGGGCTGGGATTCGCTCGTCGCCGCTGCGACGAAGGACCCGATGGGTGGCTTGACCGGCGCGCCTGCAGACCTGCGCACGATCGCGGAACGCGAACCTCAGTCCCAGGCCGCCCCCTGGGCGCTCTTCATCGCCGCAAGAGCAGCGCTGGAAAAGCGCGACTACGATGCCGCATCTGCCAGCCTGGAGACGCTACGAACGAACTATGGCGGTCACCCGTTGCTCCAGCAGACCTTCGCCTACTCAGCTGAGGGCGCCCCTATCAGCTCGGTTCAGGCCCTTGCTCAACGGCTCGACTCACTGAAGACCTGGACTGGTGTGCACAAGGAGTTGTTCGAGAACCCCGCGCCGCCTGTGGACGCTCCGAAGGTGCGGATCAACACCGACAAGGGAGCGATCGTCGTTCAGCTCTACCCCAACCTCGCACCCAAGCACGCTGAGGGTTTTCTCAAGCTGGCGCGCGAGGGCTTCTACGCGGGGTCCAAGTTCCACGCCATCCGCAAGGGGAGCTGGATCCTCGGCGGGGATCCCACCACGAAGGACCCCGATGTGAGCAAGTGGGGTGTCGGACCCTCCGAACCTGGCCTCGAGCTCGAGGAGAGTCACCTGCGGCATTTCAGTGGCTACCTCGGCATGTGGCGAAAACCCGGTGAGGCGACCAGCTCTCCGTCGCAATTCTATTTGACGACGGGAGCGGCCCACTCTCAGGACGGGCAGAGCGTCCTATTCGGCAAGGTGATTGAAGGGCAGGATGCAGTCACGGCCATCGAGGGTGGAGCGACCGTCGAGGGGACGGAACGACCGGAAGCCCCGATCACTGTTCAGTCCATGGAGCTGCTCTAGCGAACTCGACTGCGGTGCGGCACACGGCCCGATGTTCCACGTGGAACATCGGGCCGTGTGCTTGGGGTCTCTGCTACCGGAGCTCCGACTTCGGGGCGAGCTGATCGATGATGCGCTCGAGTTCCTGCCGACCGAAGTAGGAGAGGACGATCTGCCCGCTGAACCCGGGAGCGTTGCGGATTTCGACTTTCGTCCCTGTGCTCTCTCTCAGACGCTGCTCGAGCGCCGTGATCCAGGCAGCCCCCGTGCCACCGCCGTCACCGCGAGGAAGGCTGGCCGGGACTGCCTTGGGCGCTACCCGTACCAGTTGCTCCACTTGCCGGACCGAAAGTTCGTCACGCACGATACGAGACAACCATCGCTCCCGTTCCCCGGGCTTCTCAAGACCGAGGAGGGCCTTCGCATGTCCCATTGTGATGAGACCCTTTGCGATGGCCTCCTGAACGACAGGGGAGAGCTCGAGCAGTCGGAGGTGGTTGGCGACCGTGGATCGCTTGAGTCCCACTCGGTCCGCCACCTCCTCCTGGGTCAACTCCAGCTCCCGCTGCATGCGTTGGAAGCCGATCGCACGCTCGATCGCGTCGAGATCCTGGCGCTGGACGTTCTCGACAAGCGCTAGCTCGAGCATCTGGCGGTCGCTGATGCCGTCGTGCAGTACGGCCGGAATGGAGGTCAGCCCGGCAAGCTTGCTCGCTCGCACGCGGCGCTCTCCGGCGATGATCTCGAAGCCCTCCTGTGACGGACGAACGGCGATGGGCTGGAGCACCCCGTGCTGGCGGATGCTGCTCGTGAGTTCTTCGAGTGCCTCCGGCCCGAAGTTCCTACGCGGTTGGTAGGGGTTGGGTCTAATGCGCTCGAGGGGGATCCGCTGGGGCCCCTTTTGCTCTTCAACTGCCGCTGATGCGCCCAACAGCGCCCCAAGTCCTCGGCCAAGCCTCTTCTCCATGGTTCAGTCCTCCCCTGCTCGTGGTCTGCCTGAGGCTAGGCTTGCCGGGCCGCTTGTCAAGGAAGGTGGGAGTGGAGGTCTGGAGTTGGTGCACGGGCTGGGGTATGCAAGGCGGCGATGACGGGGAGCAAGGTCTGGCTTTCAACCCTGCGCTGGAGCCTGCTCCGGCCGAGCTTCTGGGGAATGACCTGCGTCTTCCTGGTCCTTGGCCGGACTTTCTCGGGCGCTTGGTCAGAGCCACATGACGCTGTAGGTTCATTTGCTCGAGGATATTGGTACTTTCTTGCTTTTGTGTTCTCGCTGCCCGGCTGTGCCGTTGGCCTGCTCGCCCTGGAGGCGTTTCGCGGGACGCTCGTGGGTGGAGGGCGCGATCGGATCTCTTGTCGCGTGGCCATCCTCTCCGCCCCTGGAGTTGCCTTCGGTGTCGCGTGCCTGCCCATGGGATTCGGGGCCCCGCCCCTCCCGCCACTCATCTCCCTGATCGAATTGGGCCTGGCCTCGTTGACCGCCCTCACATGGGGGTTGACCTGTGGGAGCGTGGTCTCGGGGAGCCGCGGAGCCATGCTCGGTTTCCTCGCAGGGCCCTGCATCGCGCGGCTCTTCCCTCCGTCGCCCTCCGTCGTCATTGGGGGGCATCCACTCACGCCGTGGCTTCTGCCGATGCTAGGGCTCATGCTCGCCCTCTGGCTCCTCGAGCCGCCTCGAACGAGCACCCGATGAAGTACGGCATCCTCGGCGATGTGCACGCGAACCTCACCGCACTCCGTGCCGTGCTTGCCCGGTTCGACGCCGAGGGAGTCACGACCGTCTTGAGTGTGGGCGACATCGTCGGGTACGGCGCGGCACCGCGCGAGTGCATCCAGCTCGTCCGAAGCGTCGGCGCGCTCGTCGTGAAAGGCAACCACGACGCCGCCTGCGTCGGCGAGCTCGACCTGCGCTACTTCAACAACTACGCGCGCGAAGCGATGCGTTGGACGCAACGCATCGTGAGCGAAGAGGAGTGCGCCTGGCTTGCCAGCCTCCCGTTCACGCTCGACCTCGAACACTGCAGCGTCGGCCACGGCACCTATCGCCGGCCCGAGTTGTTCGACTATGTGCAGAGCACGACCGACGCCGACCCTTCACTCGACGTCCTGCCGACGCCGGTCTGCTTCGTGGGTCATACGCATGTTCCCGTCACATGCCTGCGATTGCGCGACGATCCGCTGCGCACGGCCTACACGACCGACACCGAGATCGACCTCTCGGAGAGTCTCCGTGCGCTCGTGAACGTCGGCAGCGTCGGTCAGCCGCGCGACGAAGATCCCCGTGCTGCCTACGCGATCTTCGATCCAGAGACTCAGCGCGTCCGCATCGAGCGCGTCGAATACGACATCGAGCTCGAGGCCCGCCGCATACGTACCGCGGGCCTTCCGCCCGTGCTCGCGGACCGTCTCTTCCTCGGAGTCTGAGGCTGCTACGCGCCGCCGCGCAAGTAGGCGAGCGCGTCGGGCAGACTCTGTGCTCCGTGCTCGCCGAGCCCGCTCCGGAAAAGGAGCTCGAGATCACGCAACGGGTTCACGTCGCCGCGGAACATGAACCGACGGGCGTCGGGGTGCGACCCGACGGCGATCATCAACTCGAGGATCGAGCTCGCGTTGCACTTGCGTCCCTCGATGACCATCTCGACGGGGGTCGCGTAGCGATTGACGACGCCGACGATCAACGCACACGGCCGAGCATGGAGGTAGAGGTCGTCCGGCAGATCGAGCTCGAGTTCGCGTACGTCCGTGTACGTCGGCAGCAGGTCCTCGGCGAGGCGCCGACCGCGGCGCATGAACGTGCTCGCCCAATGAAGCAGGTGGTTCAGCGTGATCTCGCGCACGTCCGCGCGACGGACGAGGCCCTCGATGCGACCTTCGCTCTCTTCGTTGCGCGTTCCACTCTCGTGTCGTTCGACGAAGTGGGTGAGATGGGTCACTGCTTCGAGCAGGTGCAGTGCCGCCGATGCATGGCCGCGCAACTTGGTGAGCCGTTCGTCACCTGCTTCCAGGCCCGTGCCCTTCACCCAGGTGTCGTACGCCGACTGCAGGTTGTGCACCGTAGCCTCGAACACACGCGCGCGCTCCTCGGTGCAGAAGCGCTGCAGCCACGTCTCGCGCTCGTCGGGATCCTCGATGCGTCGGGCTCCGAGCTCCTCGAACAGATTGCTCGCCTGGAGGAAGCGCGAGGCCATCTCGGCCACCTTCTGCTCGTCGTTCTCGAGATCCTGCTGGCCCATGTTGCGGGGCAGGATGAGGCGCGGACCGAGCCCTCCGTTGCGGCTCTCTGGGTAGTGCTGCTCCTCGGGAATGGGGATCCCGTGCTGGCGTTCCTCACGCAGCGCGGCTTCGAGCAACCGCACGAGCGCCTGCTCGAGGAACGTCCTCGAGCTGCGCACGGAACGGGCTGCCTGCTCCAAGTCCGATCGGTTCAGGACGGTGGGGTATCCATCCATGCGCCGCTCGAGGTGCGACAGACTGAAGCCGGCGAGCGCGAGTCCGCGGATGGAGGCGACGAGCTCCCGCAGGTAGCTGAAACTGCGGTTGTGGCGCGCGCCGTGATCATCCAGCAGTGCCTCGAGCGCGTCCGCCTCGCTGATGAGCTGAAAAAAATGCTGCCGGCTCCAGGCTTCGCGACGAGCCAGGAGCGTGTTCGCCAAGCGATGGAACATCTCCGCCTGGCTGCCGACGAGGGCCGCGAAGGCCTTCTCGGTGATCACCTCTTCCAGGGGCTGCTCGGTCATCGCGGGGTGCCCGTTCGGGCACGGAAGAGCGTGATCCTACCCAGCCGCCGCGACCGTTGGACGGGGACACCGACCCTAACATTGCAACACCCTAGTTTGCGGCTCAAGAACGTGCTCCGGCTTCGTCGATCGAGGCCGGGGACCGCACCCGCATCCCTTCCGACGCCCGGCTCCGCTCCCGGCCACCCTCGGCCGGATGGCCCCAACCCATCCCCTCCAACGGAGAGCTCCCATTTCCGCCGAACGCTGCCTCGAGACCTACCTCCAGGAAATCAACGAGGTACCGCTGCTCTCCCCCGAGGAGGAGGTGGCGCTCGGTCGCCGCATTCAAGGCGGGGACCTCGCCGCCCGGGAGCACATGATCCGCGCCAATCTCCGCCTGGTCGTCTCCGTGGCGAAGATGTACACGGACCGGGGCCTCGTGCTGCAGGACCTGATCGCGGAGGGGAACATCGGCCTGATGAAGGCCGCGGAGAAATTCGATCCGGCCGCGGGTTGCCGGTTCTCGACCTACGGCACCTGGTGGATCAAGCAGTCGATCCGGCGCGCCTTGACGAACACGGTCAAGCCGGTGCGCGTCCCGAGCTACATGTCGGAGCTGATCTCGCGCTGGCGCGTCGTGAGCCAGGAGCTCGCGTACCTGCTCGGCCGCGCGCCGACCGTCGAGGAGGTCGCCGAGGAGCTCGGCATCCCCGAGGAGAACTGGCCGTTGCTCAAGCGCACGATCACGGTCTCGGGCATGGGGCCGCAAGTCTCGCTCGACCTGTTGACGCAGGGTCAGGACACGGTCGAGGACGCGGCCGCGCTCCCGCCGGACGAGCAATTGCTCAACGCCGACCTGATCACGAAGCTCGGTGAGCTCCTCGACGTGATCGACGAGCGGGAAGCGACGATCCTGCGCCTGCGGTACGGCCTCGGGACGGATGACGGCGCGTCGATGACGTTGAAGGAGATCGGCAAGGTCGTCGGTCTGACGCGCGAGCGCGTCCGCCAGATCGAGCAGGAAGCACTGAAGAAGTTGTACGGTGTCATGAGCGATGAGTGATCCGGCCACGCCTCCGACGCGAGCGGATTCGACGCTCGCGCGAGGCGTGCCGAACCCGGCGCGGCCGAGCGCGCGCCCCGAGCCTGGGACCCCGCTCTACGTCCACCTGCCGTTCTGCGCGGCGAAGTGCCACTACTGCGACTTCTTCTCGGTCGCGGCGCAGGGCCAGGATCGCGGCGCGATGATCGCCGCCCTTCTGCGCGAGGCCGAACTCTTCGCGCCGCTCGCGCCGCGCACCGTGTTCCTCGGCGGAGGTACGCCCTCGCTGCTCTCGATCGAGGAGCTCACGACGTTGCTCGACGGCCTCGAACGCAGCACGGGCTTCCGATCCTCGGCGAGCGAGGTCACCGCGGAGTGCAATCCCGAGAGCCTCGATCGCGACAAGGCGCGTGCGCTCCTCGACCTGGGCGTGCGGCGGCTCTCGATCGGCTTCCAGAGCCTGCACGACGAGGTGCTCCAGCTCTTCGGACGCGTGCACACCGTCGACGACAGCTTTCGTGCTTTCGAGGCCGCGCGTCAGGCGGGCGTCGAGGAACTCAACGTCGACCTCATCTATGCAGCACCGGGGCAGACGGTGGAGGAGTGGCGCACGGACTTGTCGCGCGTGCTCGCGCTCGGGTCGGAGCACTTGTCCGCGTACAACCTCACGTTCGAGGAGGACACCCTCTTCCGTCGCTGGCTCGAGCAGGGCCGGCTCACGAAGTCGCCGGAAGAGGTGGAGCTCGAGCTCTTCGAGCTCACGCGCGAGCTCACGCGCGAGCACGGCCTCGAAGCGTACGAGATCTCGAATTTCGCGCGCCCGGGTCATGCCTGCGCGCACAACGTGAACTACTGGCGCAACGGCGAATACGCCGGCATCGGCCCATCGGCGGTGAGCAAGCAAGGCCGCGTGCGCTTCGGCAACGCGAAGGCGATCACCGCCTACACCCGGCGCATCCGCGACGAAGGCCAGGCGGTGCACTGGCTCGAAGACCCCGACGAACGCACGCGGTTGGCGGAGAGCTGGTGGCTCGGGCTGCGGCTCGCCGAAGGGCTGACTGCGCACGAAGCACGCGCGCGCGCGCACTTCGTTGGCGATGATGCGGGCGCGCGCGCGCTCGCGGAGGAGCTCGTCGGGCTAGGGCTCCTCGGCAGCACGGCCGGACGCTATCGATTGACGGCCCGTGGACTGCCGCTGGGCGACTGGGTCGCGAAGCGCTTCTTGCAAGCGCTCGCGTGATCGCGGCGCGCTCACGAACCCACCCGAGCACTCGCGCGCGCGCGTGCGCGCGCCCGGCGTCGTCGGGTATCCTCGCCGGACGCTTCGCGCACTTCGCAAAGCGCAGGATCCCCGCATGCTCTACGCCGATCGTCTCGAGGACGCGCTCGCGCGCGTCGGAAACCCCTGTCTCGTCGGTCTCGATCCGCATCCCGACTCGTTGCCCGAGGAGTTCTCCGCCGCGCGCTCGGAAGGCGCCTCGCGGTCCGAGAAGGCGCGCGCGATCGGCGACTTCTGCTGCACGATCGTCGAGCTCGCCGCGGGCGAGGTCGCCGCCGTGAAGCCGCAGTCGGCGTTCTTCGAGCTCTTCGGCGCCGACGGAGCCCGTGAATGGGAGCGCGTCGTCGCGTGCGCGAAGCAGGCCGGCCTGCTCGTCATCGGCGACGTGAAGCGCGGCGACATCGACACGACGGCCAGGGCGTACGCGCGCGGACTGCTCGAGGGCGTCGACGCGCTCGACCGAGCGCACACGTGCGACGCGATCACGATCAATCCGTACCTCGGCGGCGATTCGATCCAGCCGTTCCTCGAGAGCTGCAAGAAGGCCGAGGCCGGCGTCTATGTCCTCGTCCGCACGTCGAACAAGGACAGCAAGCTCTTCCAGGAGCACGGCTCCCCGCTGCTCTACCAGCGCGTCGCGGACATGGTCGCGCAGTGGGGGGGCGAGCTCACCGGCGCGTGCGGACTGTCGAGCGTCGGCGCGGTCGTGGGCGCCACGCACCCGCGCGAGCTCTCCGAGCTGCGCGCGCGCATGCCGCGCACCCCGCTGCTGCTTCCCGGCTACGGCGCGCAAGGTGCGGGCGCCGCGGACATCGTCGGCGGTTTCCTCGCCGGCGGCCGCGGAGCACTCGTGAATTCCTCGCGCGGCATCTTGTTCGCGTACAAGCAGCCGCAGTATGCAGGCCTCCACTGGAAGGACGCCGCGCGTCAGGCGCTCACGGCGATGAAGACCGAGATCCGCGCCGCCTTGAAGCTCGCCTGAACCGCCGCGCCGGAGCTCCGTGCTCCACTCCTCCGCACGCGAGCGGCGCCTCTCGCGGTCTGCCGCCTCCACCCCTCGCGCCCGAACGCAAGCCATGCTGCGCCTAGAACACCTCCCGGCCGACGTCCTCGATCTGCCCCCGATCGCGCGCGCGGCCCTGTCGGGTCGGCTTGCGCGCGCGGGACTGTCGCTGCCGCGCAGGACGGACGATCTCGCTCCACCGCCCGCGGTGCTCGACTCCGAGGCGCGCGACGAGCTCGTCCGCGCGCTCGAACTGGGACTCGCTCCCCTGACGCCGCACGTCGCGGTGCTCGACGCGCTGCGCACGTTGAAAGAACCGCGTGCCTGCGTCGTGGTCACGGGCCAGCAGCCCGGGCTCTGCGCTTCGCCGCTGTACTCGCTCTACAAGGCGCTCCACGCGCTCCGTCTCGCTCGGCGACTCTCGCAGGCCTGGGAGCGTCCGGTCGTGCCGCTCTTCTGGAACCACGCGGACGACCACGACGTCGCGGAGGTCCACCACCTCCACGTGCTCAACGCGAACCTCGACCTGCAGAAGGTCGGTCTCGCGGGCATGTCGTCGGGTCGGCAGATGCTCTCGCGCATCGTGCTCGACGAGGAACGCCAAAGGCTCGGAGCGATTCGAGCGCTGCTCGGGGACCTCGTGCGCGACACGCCGCACGGGGAGCGCGTGCTCGCGATGCTCCTCCCGCGGCACGGCGAATCGCTCGCGCGCGCGTTCACTCGGACGTTCACCGAACTGCTCGGTCCGCTCGGCCTCGTCGTCCTCGAACCCGACTGGATCCGGCCGGCGATGACGCGCGCGCTCGCCCGCTTGATCGAGCTCGAACCGTCGTCGTTCCTGGACGCGGGCTCGCGTGCGTTGCGCGCCGCCGGACTGGAACCCGCGATCGACCCCGCGAACGCCGCGCTGCTCTTCACGATCGACGAACGCGGCCGACGTGCGCTGCGCCCGGGCGGCGAGGGCTGGAAGTACGACGACGAGGAAGGCTCGCGCACGACGACCGAGCTCGTCGCCGAGCTCGTGCAGGATCCGCTCGCCTGGTCGCCGGGCGCGCTCCTGCGTCCGCTCGTGCAGGACCTCTGTCTCCCCGTCGCCGCGTACGTCGGCGGATGGGGTGAGCTCGCTTACCACGCGCAACTGGCCGAGCTGCGCCTCGCCGCCGGCGTGCCCGCGACACCGTTCGTGCCGCGGATTTCGATCACGCTCGTCGACCCCGAAACGCGCGTGGCGCTCACGAAGGTCGAGGCGAGCGTCGCGGACGTCCTGCGCGCACGCGGCGAGTTCGCCGTCGCGCGGAGCCAGGAGCCGCCGCCGCCCGTGCTTGCACGTTTGCGCGCGATCGCGTCGAGCGCGGCGCGCGACGTCGGCGCTCTACGCGAGGATCTCGCCGAGCTCGATCCCTCCCTGCCCGTCCTGGCGCGCCGCACGATCGATCAGGTCAAGGGCTCGATCGAAACGCTCGCCGAGAAGGCGGAGCGCGTCCACCAGAACAAGACCGGCAAGGGTCGGCGCCACGAACGCCGGTTGAACAACGCCCTGTTCCCGCGCGGCGAGCCGCAGGAGCGCGTGCTGGGTCCGCTGGCCTCGCTCGCGCGTTTCGGCGACGCGTGGCTCGCCGAACTCGCGGGCGAGCTCGATCCCTTCCCCGCGGAGCACCTCGTCCTGCATCTCGGTGACGATCTCCTCGTGGAGTGAGACGCGCGTGCTCGCGTAGGATCACGGCATGCACGAGAAGCTGGACGTCCTCGCGGTCGCCGCGCACCCCGACGACGCCGAGATCTGCGTCGGCGGCACGCTCCTGACGCTCGCACGCGCCGGCAAGCGCTGCGGCATCGTCGACCTCACGCGCGGCGAGATGGGCACGCGCGGCACCCGCGCCGACCGCGACCACGAGACCTCCGCGGCCAACGCGGTCATGCGCCTCGCCCTGCGCGCGAACCTCGAGCTCCCCGACGGACGCATCGAGGCCACGATCGACGCGCGTGAACGGCTCGCGGACCTGATCCGTCGGCACGCGCCCGACGTGGTGCTCGCGCACCACCTCGAGGATCTGCACCCCGACCACGCCGCGGCGGGTCGCATCGCACGCGAGGCGTGGTACCTCTCCGGCCTCGCGCGCCTCGCGGAACTCGCCGGCGACGTCCCCGCGCGTCGGCCCAAGCGTCTCTACCACTTCATGGGCCACGTGACGTTCGAGCCGACGTTCGTCGTCGACATCGGACCCGTGTGGGAGGAGAAGCTCGCGCTCGTGCGCTGCTACGCGAGCCAGCTCGCACCCGCGCACGCGAAGGACGAGGGCCGGCACTTCCTCTTCGGCGCGGACATCTTGCAGCGCATGGAGACGCGCGCGCGCTTCTACGGCGAGCGCATCGGAGCGCGCTTCGGCGAACCGCTCCTCGCACGCGGTCCGCTGCCCTGCTTCGATCCGTTGCTCGTCCGAGATACCGGCGATCGATGACGAAGGCGCGCCGACATCGCCTCCGCGTCGCGTTCGGCGACTGGCAGACGCCGGACGAGCTCGCACGCGCGGTCTTCGCCATCCTCGCGCGCGATTCGACGCCCTTCGCCGCCGTGCTCGAGCCCACGTGCGGCCGCGGTGCGTTCCTCGTCGCGGCCGCCGCCGCGCGGCCGGATGCGCAACTCGTCGGCTTCGACGTGAGCGCCGAGTACGTCCACGCAGCGCGGGAGCGGCTCGCGGGTCGCCCCGCGACGCTCGCGGTCGCCGATTTCTTCCGAGCGGACTGGAACGCGATCGTCGCGGAGCTCCCCGAGCCCTTCGCGATCGTCGGCAACCCGCCGTGGGTCACGAACTCGGCGCTCGGTGCCATCGAGGTCGCGAACACGCCGGCGAAGGTGAATTCGGCGCGGCGCGCGGGCCTCGACGCGCTCACGGGCAGCAGCAACTTCGACATCTCCGAGTGGATGCTCGTTCGACTGCTCGAGGCGGCCCGCGAGCGTGATTTCGAGCTCGCGATGCTGTGCAAGGCCACGGTCGCGCGTCGGGTGATCGCGGTGATCGCCGAACGCGGCTGGGCGCTCGAAGGCGAGCTCCGTTCGATCGACGCGGCACGGCACTTCGGCGCGGCGGTCGAAGCCGTGCTCCTGCGCGTGCGGCGCGCGCGAGCAAGTCAGGGGACGAGTTCGCGCTGGCCCGTGCACGCTTCGCTCGACGCGCGTGCGCCGAAAGCGTGCTTCGGCATCGTCGATGGGCGCACCTGCAGCGATCTCGACCAGTTCATGGCGTCGCGCGCTCTCGAGGGCGAGGCGGAGCTCGAGTGGCGCTCCGGCATCAAGCACGACTGCGCGGACGTGATGGAGCTCGCGATCGACGGGGAGGAGCTCGTCAACGGCTTCGGAGAGCGCGTGGAGGTCGAAACGGAGCGCCTCTACCCGTTCCTCAAGGGTTCCGACGTGGGCAACGGCCGCCGCGTCCCGCGCAAACGTTTGATCGTCACGCAGCGCCGCCTCGGCGAGGACACGCGCGCGCTCGCAACGTCCGCTCCGAGGACCTGGCGCTACCTCGAAACGCACCGCGCGCGCCTCTCCGCGCGCAAGAGCCGCATCTTCGAGGGCCAGCCGCCCTACGCGCTGTTCGGCGTCGGCGACTACACGTTCGCGCCGTACAAGGTTGCGGTGTGCGGGCTCTACAAGCGTCTCGCGTTCTCCGTCCTCGCTCCGATCGACGAGAAGCCCGTGCTCGTCGACGACACGTGCTACTTCCTGCCCTGCGGGGCGCTGGCCGAGGCCGAAACGCTTGCGGCCGCGCTGAACGGCGAGCTCGCGCGCCGGTTCTTCGAGGCGCGCGTGTTCTGGGACGAGAAGCGTCCGATCGGGAAGGCGCTCTTGCGCACGCTCTCCCTCGCCGCGCTCCTGCGCGCCGAGGGGAAAGCGTTTCCCGCCGGGAGCTAGCGGAAAGGGGCGCGCTCACCGCCGACGCGGAATCGAACCGCCTGGACCCATCGCTCTCCGGAACTCCACCCTGTTTTCCACAAGGCGTCCGGCCGCGCGCCGAGAACCCGTTGGAGCTCGCGCTCGCGCTCGAAAACTACCGCATTCCGGCGCGCTGGCCCGCGCAACTCACGCGTGCTCCGCGCGCCGCGAGGGGCTAGACTCCGCGCCGGCTCGGTCGGCGGAGTTGCCATGCGTCGCATCGCGGTGATCAATCAAAAAGGCGGGGTCGGGAAGACGACCACGACGGCCAATCTCGGGGCCGCGCTCGCGGAACAAGGTCGGCGCGTCGTGCTCGTCGACATGGACGCGCAGGCGAATCTCTCGCTGTCTCTCGGCGTCGAGGCCGACAGCGGTTCACCGACGAGCTACACGGTGCTCGGGGGAGAGACGGACTTCGCGCGAGCTCTGCGCGCCACGGCCATCCCGAACTTGTCGCTCGTGCCGAGCAACATCGATCTCAGCGGCGCCGAGCTCGAGCTCGCGAGCCAGATCGGGCGCGAATTCCTTTTGCGCGATGCCCTGAAGGCGTGGGAAGACGCGCACCGGAAACAACACGGACGCGCGCCGGCCGACTACGTGCTCTACGACTGCCCGCCGAGCCTCGGACTGCTCGCGATCAACGCGCTCGCAGCGTCGGGCGAGGTGCTCATCACACTGCAGACCGAGTTCCTCGCGCTGCAGGGCATGAGCAAGCTCGTCGAGGTCGTGCAGCTCCTGCGCAAGCGATTGAACCCCGAACTCGTCATCACGGGCATCCTGCCGTGCCTGTACGAAAGCCGCGTGCGCCTCGCGCGCGAAGTGCTCGGCGAGATCAAGCAGTACTTCCCCGGCCAGGTGTTCCCCGTGCCGATCCGCAGCAACGTCAAGCTCGCGGAGGCGCCGAGCTTCGGCCAGACCATCTTCCAGTACGCGCCCGACTCGATCGGCGCGGTCGACTACCGCTGTGCCGCGCGCGAGATGCTGCGCCTGGAAGCGCGTGATCCCGACCTCGCGAGCCTGCCGCCGTTCCGCGACGCCGTGCTCGCCGGCACGAATCACTCCGCGACGCCGCGCTACGCTCCGTCGAAGCGCGCGGCCGTTGCCGCGGCTCCGGTGGCGACGTCGGGAGCCAGCGAGCACGCGCCAGCGCCCGTTCCCGCGGCAGCGCTGCCCGCGCCGATCGCGAGCGTGCCGGCGAAAGCGCTCTCGACACCGGCGTCGGAATCCGTCGTGACCCGTTCGACTCCTGCCGAGGCTGCGTCCCCGACGCCTGAGCGTGGCGCGAAGCGTGCAGCCAAGCTCGTCGCGAAGACAGTGGCTCCCGCCGCGACGTCGACGGACGAGCGAGCTGCGTCCCCGACGCCTGTGCGCGGAGCGAAACACGCAGCCAAGCTCGTCGCGAAGACAGACGCTCCCGCCCCAACGACGACGGACGAGCGAGCGTCTTTGCCGAAGCTTCCGCCCACACGTGTCGAACCTGCCGCGAGCGCGACTCCAGCAGCCGCGCGAAAGCCGAGCGTCGCAAAGGAGCCGCCGGACGCCGAGCGTTCCGCCGCATCGCAGTCGGGCGGGCCGAGCATCCTTGCCGCCGCGCCGAAGACAGCCGCGCGAGGCTCGCCCGCGGCAAAGGGGGCAACGACCGCCGACGTCGGTTCGAGCGCGAAGCGACCCGTACTCCTGGACACTGCGAGCGCGAAGCAGCCCGAGGTCGCGCCCAAGCCTCGCTTGCAGGAGCCGACCCCCGTGCGCTCGGCCGCGGCTCCCCCCGCGATCCACCCCGCGTCGAAGCGCGACCCGGTCATGCCCCGTGACGACTCCGCACCCAAGGCGGTGAGTTCGAAACCCACGACAGGGGCCGCGACCGACAAGCGCTCGCCGACGGCGCTCGAGGCGAAGAGTGACTTCGCTCGAGGGGCACAGCCGCCGTCGCCCGCCGCGAAGGCCGAGCTTTCGGGTACGACCTCTCCGCTACCGAAGTCTTCGAGTCGTGCTCCCGTGCCCGCACCGAAGAAGGACGCGCATGCCGACGTGATCGTCCCTGCGCCGCGGCGCGCGACGAAGCCCCGCGACGAGGAGCGGAAAGAACGGGTCGTGCCGGACGCGCCTGCGAAACGCGGCGCGGGTTCGCGGCGGTCCGACCCACCGACCGCGGAGAAGCGCGTTCGGCCGGCTCCGCCCGCTGCGGCGCGTTCGAGCTCGACCCGCGCCGAGGAAGAAGCGCGCGTGGTGCGCGCCGACGAGCTCCCGCCGCTGCCGCCGGACGCGTTCGAGATCCTCTCGAACTTCGGCCTCGATCCATGAGCCCGCAGACGGCTCCGGATCCCGAGGAGCTTCGAGACGCGTGCCGGGAAGGGAGCGCGCGCCCGCTGCGCATCGGCATCATCTGCCACCCGACCTACGGTGGTTCGGGCGTCGTCGCGAGCGAGCTCGCGCTCTCGCTCGCCGCGCGCGGTCACTGCGTGCACCTCTTCTCTTACAGCGTGCCGCCGCGTCTCGCGCGCTCGCCGGGCCCGGTGCAGATGCACGTCGCGCAGGGCATTCCCTACCCGCTGTTCCAATCGACGCCGCACGACCTCGCGATCGTCTCGTCGATCCTGAACCTCCATCGAAGCGAGGGACTCGACGTCCTGCACGCGCACTACACGCTGCCGCACGCGGTGTCGGCGTACCTCGCGCGCGCCGCGGCCTTCTTCGATCACGATCGGCGCGCGCCGCGCATGGTGACGACGCTGCACGGGACGGACATCACGATCGTCGGCAACGATCCGTCGTATGCGCCGCTGACGCAGTTCGTTCTGCAACAGTCCGACGCCGTGACCGCGGTCTCGAACGACCTCGCGCGCCGGACGCGCGACACCTTCTGCGTCGGCTTCGGTGGGCCGTGCGCGATCGACGTGATCCCGAACTTCGTCGACGCGGAGCTCTTCCATCCGCGCGCTGCCGGCGGAGCGACTCACGCGGTCCCGAGCGCAGTCCACGTCTCGAACTTCCGGCCCGTGAAGCGCGTGCCATGGCTCCTGCGCGGTTTCGAGCTCGCCACGCGCGGGACGAATGCGCGCCTCACGCTCGTCGGCGACGGTCCCGACCAGGCGGCCGCGCGCAGCGTCGTCCGCGAGCTCGGGATCGGCGAGCGCGTGCTCTTCCTCGGCGAACGCGACGCGCTCCCGGAACTGCTCGCACCGGCGGACGTGTTCGTCCTCGCGTCCTCCGAGGAGTCGTTCGGCTTGTCCGCGCTCGAGGCCATGGCGTGCGGCACGCCGGTGGTCGCGACGCGCGTCGGCGGCGTTTCCGAAGTCGTCGACGACGGCGTGTCGGGATTGCTCGCGCCGCCGGACGACCTCGAGGGCTTCGCGGCGCGCTTGAAGGAGCTCCTCTTCGATCGCAAGCGCGCGATGGCGATGGGCAGCGCCGCGCGCGCCATCGCGGAGACACGCTTCGCGCGCGGAGCCGTCGTCGCGCGCTACGAGGCGCTCTACCGCCGGCTCGTCGACGGCGTGCGCGAGACTTGAGCGTTCAGCGCGCGTTCCAACCGACGCGGCGGACGACGAACGCGCGGTGCGCGCCGCGCTCGACGACTTCCTCGACGACGTCGATGGACGGCTCTAGTGCGAGCGCCCCGGGCAGGTACACGCTCGGAACGAGCACCCATACGACCTCCAAGGACACCCGCTGCCGCGGTGGTCGCGCTCCCGCATCGTAGACGTCGCGCAGAGGCGTCGCGTTCGGGTCGAAAGTGATGGGCACGCTCGGGCTCGACGTGCGCCACGCGCGATCGACGTAGCCGAGTTCGGGGAAAGCGAGCGCGTGCGTGATCGGCCAAGGCGCCACGACGAGCGTGCGAGCGCGATCGAAGCGCTCGAGCCGGCGGGCGATCTCCGCGTCGAGCAGGAGGTCGTCCCGATACTCCATCGACCGTTCGAGCACGTGCCCGTCGTTCGAGCGCAGCTTCGCGTCCGCGTAGCCCGGCACGCGCCAGCCCGTCGACACCGCCGGATAGAAGGTCCCGAAGTGGTTGACCGCCTGCGCGATCGCGGCGAGCGCGAGCCACGGACGCACGACGCGCACATTCCGCCCGTCGCGCGCGACGAACGCGAGCAGGAGCACGAGGACGTGACCGTGCACCTGGAGGAAGTAGCGCGGCAGCGTGTTCGTGTATTGCCCGAAGAACGCGAGGAACACGAGCACGAAGCTCGCGGAGACGAGCTCCGTCCAGCGCGCCTTCCTTCGCCAAGCGAGGCCTGTCACCACGACCGCGACGATCACCGCACCGACGAACGCCCATCCGACGTCGGGCACGATCCAGAGGACGCGCCGCGCAAGGTCGCCGAAGCCGCCGAAGAGGCTCACGTAGGCGGGACCGCGCGACCACCGGCTCGCGAGGACGAGCTCGATTCCGAAGAGCAGCAGCAACCCGACGTGCGCGCCACACGCGTTCCAGGCGCGGCGGCGCGACGCGTTCGGGGCATCCCCGTCGCGTGCGCGCCCGAAAAGCCACGCGCCGAGCAGGACGAGGTTCGCCACGACGACGATCACGCCGCGCGGGAGCACGAGCAGTGCGACCGCCGCGAACGCCGCAGCGCGGCCGAACCGCCCGGTCTGCATCGCGCGCGCCGAAAGCAGCGTGCACGCGCACAGCGGCATGTCCATGTTCATCTGCGACGCCATCGCGTGGAACATCGGCGCGCTCGCGAACACGAGCGTCGCGCGCGCGCCCGTGCGCGGGTCCGTCGCCGTGCGCGCGAGCGCGAAGAAGGCCGCCGCGGCGGAGGCCGCGCAAACGAGCATCGCGAGGTGCACGAGCAGGAACACCTGTCGCGGTTCGAGACCCGCGGAGTACAGGGCGCCGATCGCGATCGGGTAGATGCTGAAGGGGTAGACGTTCGGTCCGCCCTCGGGGCACGTGCGTTCCTCGGTGAGCAGGCGCACGAGATCGAAGTCGTGCCGCGCGAGCCACAACCCCTGCGGGAACGCCCCGATCAGCCCGTCCCAATAAGGAGGATCGAAGAGCGCGCGTGCGTGGAGCACGAGCAGGCCCGCGAAGGTGAGCACGAACACCGCGGCGACCGGACGCGCGACGAACACGGCGCGTCCCCTCGCGAGCGCTCCGCGCGTGTCGTCCAAGGACGAAGCCAAGCGACTGCTAGTGTCCCGTCCCACAAGTATCTTGAACGATCCGCCGCGCTGGATCGACGCTGGCGGCGTTGCGCCTCCTCCGAGTATTGCAGCGAATACGCGTCGTCAGCGCGCCTTGCCAGCCTCGACCCATCGCGGCGCCTCGTCCAAGATACTCGTGGGACGGGACACTAGACTGCCACATCGAAGACCGCCGTGCAGCGCATCCACCTCGACCACAACGCCACGACGCCGCTCCGCCCCGAGGCGCGCGCGGAGTTCCTCGCCGTGCTCGACGCGCTCGGCGGGAACCCGTCCAGCGTCCACGCTTCCGGGCGTGCAGCGCGCGCCGTGCTCGATCGTGCGCGCGAGCGGGTGGCGGCCGCGCTCGACGTCCACGAGGACGAGATCGTGTTCACCTCGGGAGGCACCGAGGCGATCCACCTGGGCGTCCTCGGTGCGCTCCTTCCGGCGGCGCGCGAGCGCGGTCTCCTGACGACCGCGGTCGAACACGCGGCCGGCCTCGGCGCGGCCGAGACGATCGAGCGGTCGGGGCGCCCGGTCGAGCGCCTGGGGGTCGATCGCGAGGGCCGCCTCGACCTCGCCGTCGCCATCGAGCGCGCGCGCCGTCCGGCCGTGGGTCTGGTCTCCATCCAGGCGGCGAACAACGAAGTGGGGAATCTGCACCCTGTGGGGGAGGTCGGGCACGCGCTCCGCGACCGGCCGAACCGCGCGCTGCTCCACACCGACGCCGTTCAGGCCCTCGGACGCGTGCCGGTTCGACTGCGGGAGTGGAAGGTGGACCTCGCCTCGTTCTCCGCGCACAAGGTCGGCGGTCCGCTCGGTGTCGGAATCCTCTACAGACGGAAGGGTGTGAGCCTGGCCCCGCTCCTGCGCGGCGGCGGGCAGGAAGGCGGTCTGCGCCCGGGGACCGAGAACGTCCCGGCCATCGCGGCCGCGGCCGTGGCGCTCGAACTCGCCGTGCGGGAAGGGCCGGAGCAGGCCGTCCGTTGGCGCGGCCTCGCGCGGGAGCTTTGGCGGCAACTTCTCGCTTCGTGCCCCGATGTTCAGCTCAACGGGCCTCCGATCGATGCCGACGATCGACTTCCCAATACCGTGAACGTGATGCTGCCCGGCCTCGACGGTCGCACGCTCGTCGCACGGCTCGACCTCGAAGGCGTGGAGGTGAGCGCGGGTTCCGCGTGCGCGAGCGGATCGCTCGAGCCGTCGCACGTCCTGCTCGCGATGGGACGCGCGCGCGAGGAAGCACGCGCGGCTCTGCGGCTCTCGTTCGGGAGAACGACGCGTGGAGAAGATGTCCACAACGCCGTGGAGATCTTGGGGAGAATCCGGCAGGAACCGCGCTAAGCGCGCGGTGCGCGCGGTGGTTGCGCGCTCACCGTGAAGAGATGGCTTGCGCTTCGTTGACTTCGTTTGGAGCGCGGCAACAATGCCGCTCCATCGACTCGCCGCGAGGAGTGAGCGGCGGAGCGCTGCGCTCCGTCCCAGCGCGCGGGCCCCGATGGTAGCGACCTCGTTCCCGATGCCGTCGCCGAGCAGCTCGGCCGGTCTCCAGCACGAATCGACAGCCTCCGTGACCCCCCCTCGCACCCTCCCCGCCGACGCTGGAGATCCGTCCGCACCGCGCTCCGGCCCGGCTCGGCTCGTGCCGGCGAGCCCGCCTCCGTCGCCCGGCGACGCAGACGCCGACGCGGTCGATGACGAGCTCGAACTGGGCCCTGAGCACGCGCTCGTGTTCACGCGCTCGACCACGAGTCCGGTCGCGCAAGTCGCACCGGCGCCGGCGCTTCCCGAGCTCTGGCGCGTGCTCCAGAACGCCATCCGAGCGCGGGTCCAGCCGGAGCAGTTCGAGACCTGGTTCCGGCGCGCGGCGCTCGTCCACGCCGACGCCGAGCAAGTGCGCATCGCCGTGCAGAACGGCTTCACGCGCGACTGGTTGCTCTCCTACTACCGCGATGTGCTCGACCAGGCGGTGCAGCACACGCTCGGAACCCCGCGACGCATCGAGTTCGTCGTCGACCCCGAGCTCCTCGTCCGTGTGGCGCGCGACGCTCAGGATCCCCGTCCCGAAGCCCGGCCCGTTGCCCCGGGGAGCTCGACCCGCTCCTCGAGCGCCACGATCGTCTCCGACCGGCGTACGGCCGGTGCGGACGGCGCCCCGTTGCGCATCGAATCCTCGGGCGGGCTGCTCTGGTCGAGCGACGTCCACCTCAACCCGAAGTACGTCTTCGACAACTTCGTGGTCGGCCCCTGCAACCGCTTCGCGCACGCGGCCTCGGTCGGCGTGAGCGAAGCTCCGGGCAAGGCCTACAACCCGTTCTTCCTCCACGGCAACGTTGGGCTCGGCAAGACGCACCTCCTCCAGTCGCTGTGCTTCGCACTGCTCGAGCGCGATCCCAAGACGCGGATCCTCTACCTGTCGTGCGAGACGTTCGTGAACCACTTCATCAACGCGCTCGAGAACGTCGACCTCGCGAAGTTCATGAACAAGTACCGCAAAGTCGACGTGCTGGTCGTGGACGACATCCACCTGCTCGCGAACAAGGAGCGCACGCAGGAGGAGTTCTTCCACACGTTCAACACGCTCTACCAGTCGGGCAAGCAGATCGTGCTGTCGTCGGACAGCCCGCCGAAGGACATCCCGACGCTGCAGGAGCGCCTCGTCTCGCGCTTCAAGTGGGGCCTCGTCACCGAGATCGAGCCGCCCTGCTACGAAACGCGCATGGCGATCCTGAAGCGCAAGAGCCGCGACCGCGGCCGCGAGATCCCCGACGACGTCGCGCGGCTGCTCGCCGAACGCGTCGACTCGAACATCCGCGAGCTCGAAGGCGCCGTGGTCAAGCTCATCGGCTACGCGGGCCTCGCGGGAGCTCCCGTTTCGGTCGACCTCGCGCGCGACGCGCTGCGCGAGCTCTTCGAGCTGCGCAAGGGCGCGCCGTCGATGGAGGAGATCGTGGCGCTCGTGACCGAGCACTTCGGCGTCAAGATCGCCGAGCTCCAGTCGAAGAAGCGCACCAACGCCGTCGCCTACCCGCGCCAGATCGCGATGTACCTGGCGCGCCAGATCACGCGGCACTCCCTCGAGGAGATCGGCGGGTTCTTCGGAGGACGCGACCACTCGACCGTGATCTACGCCGTCGACAAGATCGGCCAGCTCATCCAGGCGGACGAGACGGTGCGCGCGCTCGTCGACGGGTTCATGCAGCGGCTGCAGGCGCCGAGCCGCTGAGACGCGCGCGGTGCGGCAAGCGGGTCCGTGCACGAGCGTTGCCGCCGCACGCACGACCGCGGCGAGGCCGCCGCTCGCGCGTCTTCGGAGCGGCTCCGTCGCTGCGGTGTCGGGCGCGCGCATTCGTGCTCCAACCTCATGCTCCACAAGGTCTTGTGTTCCGGTCCGAGGCTATGCTCGGAGCTCGATTTCGCCTACCCTGTGCGCGCGCTCGCGAGGCTTGGAAAGGCGCACTTCTCCGGCCTCGCAGCGCGTCTCCACGCCTGTGGAAACCCCGTGTTCTCCCTCTGGATTGCTGCGCATGCTTCGTGGACATCTCGGCACTTCTCGACAGCCCGCTCGCGCCTCCGCGCGGGCTTCTGGAGGACTGTGCATGGAAGCCTCTCGGCTGCCCGCTCGCTCACGGCTCTCCAGAGCGCGATCCACACAGCGAGCGAGCGCTCATCTCTCGGCTCCCTGCGCACTTGCATCGATCCACGGTGAGTTCCTCCACGCGATTCGCGCCTCTTACTGTGACTACTGAGAGTTTATCTCTTCTTCTCTCTCTCCAACGGACTCGTCCATGAAGGCCATCTGCAACCGCGAGAAGCTCCGTGACGCTTTGGCTGTGGTGAACAACGTCGTTCCCGCCAAGAGCACGAAGCCGGTCCTCGAGAACATCTGCCTCGTCGCGACCGACAACGCGCTCGAGATCGTCGGCACCGACCTCGAGTGTTCGGTGCGCTACCGCATCGAGGACGTCCAGGTCGACGAACCCGGTCCCGTCGTCGTGCCGGCCCGGGTGACGCTCGACTTCGTGCGCGATCTCTCCGGCGAGACGGTCACGCTCTCCACGTCGGAACAGAACTGCTTCATCTCGAGCGGCGAGGACACGTGTGAACTCGTCACGCTCGACCCCGAGGAGTTCCCCGTGATCAGCCGCTTCGGGAACGAGGACACGCTGCCGATGCAGGGCGGGACCTTCAGGCGGCTCGTCGATCGCACGGCGTTCGCGGCCGCGCGCGAGGCCGGCCGCTATGCGATGCACGGCGTGTTGACCGAGGTCGACAACGGGATGCTGCGCATGGTCGCGACGGACGGGCGCAGGTTGGCGCTGGCGGAGGCGCCGATCGACGCACGGCATGCGCCGGCGAAGCCCGCGATCGTGCCGACGAAGTGCATGAACTTGTTCTGCCGTGTGATCTCCGACCCGCTCGACCAGGTGCACCTGCACTTCAGCGAGAACCAGATCGGCCTGAAAACGAAGAACGCCGAGATCTTCGGCCGGCTGATCGACGGTGAGTTCCCGCGGTATTCGGCCGTGATCCCGAAGGAGTCGAAGAACTCGGTCGAGGTCGACACGCAGTCGCTGATCAAGAAGCTGCGGCTCGTGGCCAACGTGACCGGCGTCGAAGCGCGCGCGGTGCGCCTGCGCATCAAGAAAGGCGAGATCGAGCTCTTCGGTCAATCCGTGGGGCGCGGTGTCGCCAACGCGCGCTTGGACGCCGACTACAAGGGCGAGACGGCCGAGATCGCGTTCAACCCGGACTACGTGTTGGACGGTCTGAAGAACTGCGAGGAGATGCACGTGCGCCTCGAGTTCAACGAGAAGACGAGTCCCGGCAAGTTCCGGCTCGGCGAGAACTACGTCTACATCGTGATGCCGATCACGATCGACGCGTGAGCTCGACGTGACCGACGGTCCCCGCAGTTTCAAGCCGCGCCCGGGGCGAAGGGAAGCGCTCCCGTTGGGGGACGCGGTCCAGGCGTTCTTGCGCGCGAGCGGGATCGCGGCCGGGATGCGTCACTTCGACGTGTTCCAGGCATGGGACGCGGCGCTGGGGCGGGAACTCGCTCGGCGCGCGCGTCCCGTCGGTTTCCAAGCGGGGACGTTGTCGATCGAGGTGCAGAGCGCATCGCATCTGCACGAGCTCCAGAACTTCACCGGCGAGCAGTTTCGAACGCTCGCCAACGCACGGCTCGGCAAGGCCGAGATCCGCAAGGTCGTTTTCCGCCTGAAGCGCTGACATGACGCAAGACACCGAGAAACCCGTGTACGACGCAGGCTCCATCACCGTCCTCGAGGGCCTCGAGGCCGTGCGTGTGCGTCCCGCGATGTACATCGGCGACACCGACGTGCGCGGGCTGCACCACCTGGTCTGGGAGGTGGTCGACAACTCGATGGACGAAGCGCTCGCGGGATATTCGCGGCGCTGCGAAGTGACGATCCGCCAGGACGGATCGGTGTGCGTGAAGGACGACGGGCGCGGGATTCCCGTGGGCATCCATCCGACCGAAGGCATTCCGGCGGTCGAGGTCGCGCTCACGAAGCTCCACGCCGGCGGCAAGTTCGACAAGGGCGCGTACAAGGTGTCGGGCGGCCTGCACGGCGTCGGCGTGTCGTGCGTGAACGCGCTGTCGGAGTGGCTCGAAGTCACGGTGTGGCGCGAAGGCAAGGTGCATCGGATGAGCTTCGCGCGTGGCGCGCGCGCGAAGGCGCTGGAGGCCATCGGGAACACGGACAAGACCGGCACGCAGGTCGTGTTCAAGGCCGACGCGCAGATCTTCCGCACGACGGAACTCCAGTGGGAGATCATCGAGCGGCGTTTGCGCGAGATGGCCTACCTGATGGGCACGCGCGGGGTCGTGATCGATCTGCACGACGAACGCACGGGTCAGAAGGAGCACTTCGAGTTCAAGGACGGGTTGCGCACGTTCGTCGACCACATCAACAAGGGCAAGGGCCCGATCCATCCCGAGGTCGTGCACTTCGAGAAGACGGTGCCGAGCCCCGACAATCCGGAGCGCGAGTACGGCGTCGAGGTCGCGCTGCAGTACACGGACACCTACCAGGAAACCGTGTACACGTTCGTGAACAACATCAACACGCACGGAGGCGGCACGCACCTCACGGGGTTGAAGTTGGCGCTGACGAAGAGCCTGTCGAACTACGCGAAGCGGGAGAAGCTGTTCAAGGAGAGCGAAGAAGCGCCGAGCGGGGACGACTACCGCGAAGGACTGACGGCGATCCTGTCTTTGAAAGTGCCCGAGCCTCAGTTCGAGGGCCAGACGAAGGACAAGCTCGGCAACCGCGAAGCGCAAGGCATCGTCGAGACGGCGGTCGGGGAGATGTTCTCGACCTACCTGGAAGAACACCCCGCGATCGCGAAGACGATCGTGCAGAAAGCCGTGCGTGCGCAGGCAGCGCGTGAAGCGGCGCGCAAGGCGAGGGATCTCGTGCGCCGCAAGTCGGCGCTCGCGAGCGGAAACCTGCCGGGGCAGTTGGCGGACTGCCAGTCGTCGAACTTGGACGAGAGCGAGCTCTACCTCGTCGAAGGCGACTCCGCCGGCGGCTCGGCCAAACAGGGACGCGATCGGCGCTTCCAAGCGATCCTGCCGCTCAAGGGCAAGATCCTGAACGTCGAACGCGCGCGGCTCGACAAGATGCTCGCGCACTCGGAAATCCAGCTGATCATCTCGGCGCTCGGCACGGGCATCGCCGACGAGTTCGACATCGGCAAGCTGCGCTACGGCAAGACGATCATCATGACGGACGCGGACGTGGACGGATCGCACATCCGCACGCTGCTCTTGACGTTCTTCTTCCGCCACATGCGGGAGATCGTCGACGCGGGGCGGATGTACATCGCGCAACCGCCGCTGTTCAAGGTCGCGACGAAGAAGGGCCACACCTACGTTCCGACGGACGCGGCCCTGCGACAGATGTTGATCCAGCTCGGCGTGCAGTCGCTCACGATCACGGACACGCGAACGAAGAAGGCGTGGAAGGGCGCGGCGCTCGAGGAGCTGTGCAAGGAGCTCGAGAAGCTCGAAGTGCTCGCGACCGAGCTCGCTCCGGGCTGGGCGCGCGTGCCGGTGAAGGCGGTACTCGCATCGTTCGACGGGACGCGCGTGCCCTCGTACTGGGCATGGGCGAACGGGAAGGACCACTTCTTCGCGGCGGTGGGCGAGTACGAGAACTTCCTCGAGCTCATGAAGATCGGTCTCGGCGCCGGCGAGACGCTGCGCGTGTGGGACAGCCCCGACGAGGAGTTCACGCGCGATGAAGCGCACGTGGTGAGCTGCCATCTCGCGAACGTGGACGTGCTCGCGCGGGTGCTCGGCGTGCTCGAGAAGAAGGGCCTCGTGTTCCGCGGCGGCGGCGAATGGGAAGTGACGGGCGGGAAGGAGCCGCGCACGTGCACGAGCCCGCTCGAGCTCGCGGTCGCGTTGCGCGAGCTCGCGCAGTCCGACATCGACATCCAGCGCTACAAAGGTCTGGGTGAGATGAACCCCGAACAGCTGTGGGAGTCGACGATGGACCCCGCGCGGCGCGAGCTCTACCAAGTGAAGTTGGAGGACGCGATCGCGGCCGATCAGATCTTCACGATCCTCATGTCGGACTCGGTCGAGGAGCGGCGCGCGTACATCGAACGGCACGCTCTCGAGGCGACGAACCTCGACGTGTGATCTCGGAGCAGGGCTTGAGGCCCTGCGAAACGCAGTCGGAGCGCGGCGGTAAAGGACTTCCGCGGCGGACGCGCGCGAA
>JACRIO010000164.1 GCA_016220035.1 Planctomycetota bacterium
CGCGCGCGCCGGGCTTCTTGCCGGCATGCAGCGCGTGGATGCGCAGCATGCAGAGCTCCACGAGCGCGTCCGCGGCCTCGGTGAAGACCCGGATCGCTTCTTCGTCGCCCGCGGCGGCGCGCACCTCGGGCAGGTCCTCGCTCGAGAGCGGCGCCCCGATCCCGGCGCGCGCGGCGAAGCGCTCGTTGATCGCGCGCATCGAGAGCCATTCCTCGAACACGGCGCCGGCCTTCGACTCCATCTGCCACGCCTTCGGCAGCGTCTGCTTCACCGCGTCGAGCCCGAGGATCTCGCCGCGCAGTTTCAGGGCTTCGGCGAGGCCGGTGCCGCCGCCGAGGTAGTACGCGTTGCCGACGCCGCGCAGGAGGCCCTGCGCATCGCACTCCTCGCCCCAGGCGCACGCCTCGCCGTCGGAAGCGAGCGTTTGGATCGGGCGCGCGAGCCGCAGCCCTTCCGTCGCGAGTTCGCGCTCGAGCTGCGCGCAGAAGTCCGGCATGCGCGGACCGTTCCTGAGCACGCCGATGCCGCGTCCATCGGCCGTCTTCAGGCCGGGCATGCACATTCCGATCACGACGTCGCGCTCACCCGCCTGCGCCGCGACGGAGAGGATCGCGCCGGCCGCGGCCTCGACCCACATTTCGCCTTGAAGGGCCTCGATGTCGCTCGGGACGACCTGCTTGCGCTGGAACGCGACGAGCTGCTGGGCGACGGACGCCGGCTCGAAGCCCGCGATGCGCTCGTAGCACGTCGACGCCATCGCGGGACCGGCCGCGAGCTCCAGGGCGCCCTCCTCGGCGAGCACGAGCACCTGGTGCGCCTTGACCTCGCTCGCGCCGCCGTCGACGCCGACGAGCAGGACGTTGTCGGGGAACGTGGACATGCGGGTCGTGCCCATTTCGGGCCGCGGCCGCGCCGGTGTCAAGGCGCGCGGCACGGCCGCCTTCGTCGCGGCGAGCTTCGGAAATCCAACGAAGCTCGAATGCCGCGCTCCTTCGCGCATACTGCCCCGCGCCTCGGCGGCGCGCCGAATTTCCCCCATCGCGAGCTTTCCATGATCCCGTTCGATTCCTCTCGCTCCTCGTCTTCGATGCCCGCGCGGCGCGGCGCCATCGCCAAGGGCTGCCTCGTCGCCGTCGGCGTCGTCGTCGTCGTGCTCCTCCTCGGCGCCGTGCTCGGCATCGGCAGCTACAACGGCCTCGCCTCGACGCAGGAGAACGCGAAGGCGAAGTGGGCCGAGATCGACAACCAGTACAAACGCCGCTTCGACCTCGTGCCCAACCTCGTGGAGACGGTGAAGGGTGCCGCGAACTTCGAAACGTCGACGCTCACGGCCGTCACCGAGGCGCGCGCGTCGGTGGGCCGTGCGCAGCTCCCGAGCAACCTCCCCACGGACTCCGCACAGCTCCAGGCGTACATCCAGGCGCAGCAGGGGCTCGGGAGCGCGCTCCAGCGGTTGTTCGTGGTGAGCGAGCAGTACCCGCAGTTGCGCGCGACGGAGAACTTCAAGGATCTCCAGTCGCAGCTCGAGGGCACCGAGAACCGCATCACGGTGGCGCGGCGCGACTACATCGACGCGGTCCGGGCCTACAACACGAAGCTCGCGACCTTCCCAGGCAACATGCTCGGCGGGTTCTTCCGCTTCGAGCGCTTGTCGCAGCTCGAGATCGACTCCGCGGAGCGCGCGGTGCCCAAGGTCGACTTCGGCGAGAAGAAGTGACGCGCGACGGAAGACGCGTGCGCATGTTTCAGAAGCTCCTGGTCCTCGTGGTCGCCGCCGTGCTCGGTGGGTTCGCGATCACGCGCCCGCTCGCGGCGAGCACGGTGCTCCCGGCGATCGTCGCGGACATCCAGGTGCCCGCGAACGACGGTTGGGTCACGGACCTCGCGCACCTCCTCACGACCCCGGAGGAGCGCGAGCTCGAAGCCGCCATGGAGGCCTACAAGCGCGGCTCGGGCCACGACATCGCGCTCCTCACCGTGCCCGACCTCCAGGGCCGTTCGATCGAGGAGTTCGCGCTCGAAGTGGCGCGTGCGTGGAAGCTCGGCGCGGTCGAGAAGCACGACGGCGCGCTGCTCGTCGTCGCGAAGAACGATCGCAAGCTGCGCATCGAGGTCGGCCGCGGGCTCGAGGGTTCGCTCACCGACGCACGCTGCGCGCAGATCATCCGCAACGAGATCACGCCGGAGTTCAAGGCAGGCCGTTTCGGGCTCGGACTCCGTCGCGGCATCGCCGCGATGCAGTCCGCCGCCGGAGGTGCGGCGGTCGAGCGGCCGACGGACGCGCCGCGAGCGATCCCCGAGCAAGCGCCGGAGGTCGGTCTCGACGTCGGCTCTCTCACCTGCGTGATCCTCTTCTTGATCTTCTTCGTCTGGATCCTGAACCGCCTGCGTCGGCTCGGCGGTGGGCGTTGGACGAGCGGTCGCAGGAGCTTTGGCGGCGGGTCGTGGGGTTGGAGCGTCGGCGGAGGTCGGTCGAGCTTCGGTGGCGGAGGAGGCGGCGGCTTCAGCGGCTTCGGCGGAGGCGGCGGATTCTCGGGCGGCGGCGCGTCGGGGAGTTGGTGATGATCCACGTGATCGCGATGCTGCTCCAGACCGGAGCGACCGACCTGTGGACCGAGGAGCGCCACCCGTGGCTCTTCGAGCTCGCGCGCTGGGGTCCGTACGCGCTCGGCGCGTTGCTCCTGTTCCTCGTCGCGAAAGCACTCGTCCGTCAGCGCCGCTATCGCGCGCTCTCCGTGCTCGGCGATCGCGATCAAGCCGCTGTGCACGCGGCGCTCGCCGACGCGGAGAAGCGCACCGTCGGCGAGATCGTGCCCGTCGTGCTCGAGCGCTCCGACGAGCATGCGGGCGCCCGCTGGACGTGCGCGCTCGTGACGCTGCTCGCGTGCAGCACGCTGCTCGAGGCGCATCTGTCTTGGACGCAGCCGCACTGGCTGCTGCTCGAGCAACTCGGGTTCGGCGCGCTCGGTTACGGGCTCGCGTGGCTGCTCCCGGACCTGCAGCGCGTGTTCGTGTCCGAGGCGCGTGCCGGCGAGATGGCGGAGGAGCAGGCGCTTCAGGAATTCCATCGCCTCGGACTGCACCGCACCGCGGGGCGCACCGGCGTGCTCCTCTTCGTCAGCCTCTTCGAGCGGCGCGTCATCGTGCTCGGCGACGAGGGCGTCGCGTCCAAGGTGAACGAGGGGCACTGGGTCGAGACGCGCGAGCACGTCCTCGCGGGCATCCGCCGCGGATCGCTCGCGCACGGCCTCGTCGAGGGCATCCGCGCCTCGGGCAAGGTGCTCGCGGAGCATCATCCTTGGACCGACGGCGATCGGAACGAGCTCCCCGATCGACTCGTCGTTCGCCAACGCTGACGGATCCGCGCGCGCGGTCCGCGCCGGCTTTTCGTCCTCCGTCGCGGATCGGAGCTGACGGATTCGCGTGCGCGGTCCGTGCCCGCCTTTCGTCCTGCGTCGCGGATCGGATCAGCCCGCGGCGGAGCGATCGACGAGCAGACGCAGGTCGGGGTGGCCGTGGAGCTGGCTCGCGGGCCAATCGGGGTCGGCCGTCGCGGCGAGCGTGCGCGCGACGAGTGCGCGTTTCTCGGGACCGAAAGCGAGCACGCGCAGCCGTCGGGCCTCGAGGATCGTCGCGATACCCATCGTGATCGCGTGCGTCGGCACCCGATCGAGCCCGCCGAATGCGGCCGCGGCATCGGCGCGCGTCCAGGGATGCAGCTCGACGCGGCGCGTGCGCGAAGCACGCTCCGAGCCCGGCTCGTTGAACGCGACGTGTCCATTGCGTCCGATGCCGAGCACCAGGAGATCGATCCCGCCCGCGTCTCGAATCGCGCGCTCGAAGTCCGCGCAGGGATCGATGCGGTCCGACGCGCCCGGGGCGCCGACGTTCTCGCCGACGTCGGGGAAGCCCGTGTTCGCCGCGGGAATGCCGGCGGGGTCGAAGAAGTGCTCACGCATCCACCGGCGGAAGGCGCGCGGATGATCGGGCGTCAGGCCGCAGTACTCGTCCAGGTTGAACGTCCGCACGCTGGCGAAGTCGAGCCCTTCGTCACGGTGCATGCGCGCGAGCTCGCGGTACAGCCCGGTCGGAGTGTTCCCCGTCGCGAGGCCGAGGACGGCGTCCGGACGCACGCGCACCAGCTCCGCGACCTCGACGGCGAGCTCGCGCTCCGCCTGGGTACGGGTCCCGAAGACGCGGCATTCCATGCTGCGGAGGTCGTGCATGCCCGCGGTGCGCGTCAGGCGCCCGTCGAGCTCCTCCGCATCCCGACTTGGAGCTCGGGGTGCGTGTTGTGCTTCAGCCAGTACTGGCCGAACACGGTGAGCATCTCCTGCAGGTCCTCGAATGCGACCGGCTTCACCAAGTACGAATTGCACCCGGCGTCGTAGGCACGATTGACGTCGCCCTGCTCGTGCGACGAGGTGAGCATCACGACCGGGATGCGCCGCAATTCCGGCCGGTTTCGCATCCATGCGAGGAGGTCGATTCCGCTCCCGCCCGGCATTTTCAAGTCGAGCAGGATCAACCTGGGCAGCGGATTCGCGAGGCGGTCATGGAACGGGGCTTCGCCGCTCAGGTAGGCGCGCGCCTGCGCCACGTTCTCCGCCGTGCGCGTCGCGAGCTCGATGCCCGCGCGACGGAGGGCGCGTTGGACCAGGACGATGTCGTTGGGATCGTCCTCGACGATGAGGAGCGGAGCGCTGTCGTTCGTCATGCTGTGCATTCCGTGGAGGGAAGTTCGATCCAGAATCGGCTGCCTTCGCCGGGTCGAGACTCGACGCCCGCCCGTCCGCCCATGCGTTCGGCGGCGCGCCGGACGATCGCGAGCCCGATGCCCGTGCCCGGGTATTCGTTGTGCCCATGCAGACGCTCGAAGGCGCGGAAGATGCGTTCGTGGTGCTCGGGGTCGATGCCGATCCCTTCGTCCGCGACCCACAGACGCATGCACTCTCCACGCGGTTCGGACCAGACGCGGATCCGGGGCGAGCGGCCCTTGCGCGTGAACTTCGCGGCGTTGGTGAGCAGGTTCGAGATCGCCTGGACGAGGGTCGGTCCGTGCCCGACCACGCGGTGCAGTTCGGTTTCGATCGTGAGCTCGGCGCCGCTCGCCTCGAGCACCGAATGCACGAGCGCGCGCGCCTCGCGAACCACGTCCACCGTGGTGAGCGGCTGCGGGATGATCTCCGTCTTGCCCATCCGGCTGTACGCCAGGAGGTCGAGGAGCATGCGGTCCATGCGCTCGGCCGCCGCGGTCACGCGCGCGAGGTAGTCGATGCCCTCCACGTCCAGACGCTCGCCGTAGTCTTCCAGCACCGCGGTCCCGAGTCCTTGGATCGTGCGCAAGGGCGCGCGCAGGTCGTGCGAGACGGTGCGGACGTAGCTCTCGAGTTCCTCGTTGACCTCGGTGAGCTCGAGCGTGCGCTCCAGCACCCGCTGCTCCAATTCCTCGGCGTTGCGCCGGACCTTCTCGTGCAGCCGGATCTGCAGCAGACCGACGGCGAGAAGGCCGGCGATCTCGCGCCCGAGCAGGATGGCGCTCTCCGCCGGAGGCTGCGTGTTCCCGAAGCAGAGGTTGAAGGTGCCGAGGAGCTGTTCGTGTGCGATCAGCGGGATCTGAGCGACGGAACGCACCCCTTCCCGAACCAGGATCGGAAAGGTGTGGCTCTTCGCCTGCTGCGCTTCGACGTCGGACACGACGACCTCGTGACCGCGCCGCAAGCGGTCGAGATCGTCGAACGGGAACTCGCCGAGCGCGATGCGCTGGCCGGGCGGCACGCGAGTCGGACCATCCGAATCGACTGCCGCGAGCGTGACCGATTGATCGGCTTCGTCGATCAACGAGACGCTCGCCCGCGGACAGCCGATGGAGGCCCGCGTCGCCGCGAGCGCGCTCGCAAGGAGCTCCTCCGACGAACGCGAATGGAGGATCGAGCTCCCGATGCGGTTGAGGATCGCGAGCCGCTCGGAAAGCCGGCGTTGCTCTTCCGCGCGTGCACGGAGCTGCGTGGCCAAGCGCGCTTGACGCAGACCGACCGCGAGCAGGTTCGCCACCTCGCGCAGGAAGTCGAGCTCGGCCGACTCGAGGCGACCGGCGCGACTGCGACCCGCGATGAGCACGCCGAGCAACTGCTCGCCCAGGACGAGCGGTGTGACCGTGTAGGAGCGGACGTTCTCCTGGAGGAGCAGGGCATGGATCGGCTTGGAAGGGCTCCGCCCCTCGACGTCCTCGACGATCCACGGCTTGCCCTCGAGCAGGTCCTCCACGCTTCCGAGATCCGCTCGCTCGACCGAGATCTGCGTTCCGACGGGCACCTTGCCCGCTCCGCGCGTCACCTGCGCCAGGACCTGGAACGTGCGCGTGGTCCCGTCGAACAGCAGCATGCTCGCGCGTTGGCAGCCGAGCACCTCGTGGATGCGTTCGACCGTCGTGAGCGCGATGCCGGCCTCGCTCTGTTCCTCGAGAATGTGGCGGCCGATCAGGTGCAGGGTCTTGAGCCGTGTCGTCAGGTCCTGCTCGCTCTCGTGCAGTCGCACCTGCTCGATCGCGAGCGCGAGCATGTCCGCGACCTCGCGCAGGAACTTGGCGTCTTCCTCCGGCAGGCCGCCGACGTGATCGAGGCCCACGTTCAGGGTTCCGTGCAATTGGCCCTGCAGCGCGAGCGGCGCGAGCACCGACGCACGGATGCCCTCCTGCATGATCACGCGGACGCATTCCGAGGGTGACTGGAGCTGCGCGAGGTCCTCGAAAGTCGCGATCTCCCCCGACCGGAGCTTCGAGAGCTCGCGTCTCGCCAGCGATTCGGAGCCGGTTTCGAAGCCGATCCAGGCCTTCGAGCCTTTCGCTGCGTCGACCGCGATCAGGCGTCCGCCCATCGCGTCGGCATCGAGCAGAGTGACGCTGACGCGCGCACACCGCAGTTGCGCACGCACGCGTTCCACGGCCGCGCCGGCGATGCCCTCGATCGTGTCCGATGCGAGAATTGCGCGCCCGATCTCGTGCAGCGTCTCCAACCGCTTCGTCAGGCGCTTGCGATGCTCCTCCGAGCGCGTGCGCTCGATCACGATGCCCGCCATGCTCGCCGTGAGGTCGAACAGCGACGCTTCGCGCAGTCCGGGCTCGTGCGGTTCGCGCCAATAGTAGGAAGCGGTTCCGAGCACCTCGCCGCGCGCGGACAAGACGGGGTTCGACCACACCGCGCGGACATCGATGCTGTCGAGCAGGTCGCGCACGCTCGCGACGAGCGGGTCCCCGCGCACGTCGCTCACGATCACGCGCGCCTTCGTGACGACCGCGCGACCGCAGGGACTCGTGTCGTACCCGATCGGCAGATTGCGCACGACGCTCGTGAATTCGACGGGAAGGGACGGAGCCGCGACGATGCTCAACGACTTCCCGTCGGAGGATCCGAGCAGGATCGCTCCGCGTGTTCCGAGCATCTGGCGCTCCATGCCGACGATCAGCGTGGAGAGCGTCTCCCCGAGCGGGCGCTCTTCGAGCGCGAGCTGCATCACCTGTTGATGCGTCGTGGTCACGTTGCGGGCGAGGTGGCGCTCGATCGCGAGCGCCGCCAGGCTCGTCGCCGTCTCCAAGAGCTCGCGTTCACGCGCTTCCGGTCGGCGCAGTTGACGCCAATACATCGCGAACGTGCCGAGCACTTCGCCTTCGCCCGAGAGAATCGGTTGCGACCAACCCGAGCGCAGGCCGTGCTTCGAGAGGAGCGGCCAGAAGGCCTTCATCCGCGAGTCGCACTCGAAGTCCTCGCTGAAGCAGAGCTCCTTCGTGTAGCAGGCGGTACCGCACGTCCCACTCCCCGGTGCGATCAGGAGTCCGTCGAGCGCCTGGATGATCTCCGGTGCGAAGGACGGCCCCGCGGCCGGCCGCAGGCGCACTCCGTCGGGATCGCGCAGCAACACGCCGCCGAGCATGCCGGGGACCTGTCGTTCGATGCCGGCGACCAGGTCGTGGAGGATCTTCTCCAGCGGCTTTTCGTCGAGAATCTCGCGCAGGATCTCGCGCTGGGTGTCCTCGATCCACCGGGAGTTGCGGCGCGCGAGAGCCAGGCTCGCGATGCTCGCCGCGCTCTCCATGAACTCGACTTCGGTCCGTGTCGCGAGCCGCGGCGAACGGAAGTAGAGCGCGAAGGTGCCGAGGACGTCGCGTTCGGTCGACATCACGGGCTGGGACCAGATCGCTCGGATGTCGTGCTGCTCGAGGACGCCCAGGAACGGGGTCATCCGCGGGTCGGCGCGCGTGTCGCCGCAAACGACCCGCTCGCGATGCCACGCCGCGGCGCCGCACGCCCCGATGTCGGGCCCGATCGGGATCCCGTCGATGGCTGCATCGTAGGCAGGGTCCAATCCGAACGAGGCGCAGGAGCGCAAGCGAGTGCCGTCGCGGTCGACGAGCAGGATCGAGCTCCGTGAATCGGGCACCAGTCGGTGGAACGTGTGCAGGAGCTCGTCGAACACTTCGGCCGTCGTTGCGCCCGCGGCGATGCCTTCGAGCAGGCGCTCCTGGATCGACTGCAGCTCCGCCGTGAAGCGCTGCGCCGTCACGTCCTGGACCAACGACAGGATCGAGGTGAACGCGCCGCTCTCGTCGCGAAGGAGCGAGTTGTGCCAGGTGCAGCTGAGGGTCCGGCCCTCGCGGGTCCGCGCGAAGCCCTCGAACTCCAGGCGCTCCATGCCCTCGTCCCGCATGCGGGCGAGCGCGGCGGCGACCTCGCCGGTCGTCGAGAGCAGGGCCCTCGGAACGTCGACAGGCACGTCGACTTGCTCCTCGCTTCTCCAGCCGAACATGCGCTCCGCGCCGCCCGACCACCGGACGACGCGCAGATGCTGGTCCCACTCGATCAGCGCGAGCGGCGAGTTGTCGACGTGCGCTTCGAGGCGCTTCAGCGCGAGGTGCAATGCGCGCTCGACGCTGCGTTCCCGCGTCGTGTCGAGCGTGACCCCGGTGATCCCCGTGATCCCGCTCTCCGTGCGCACGGGCGCCAAGATCGAATGGAAGTGACGGGTCGCCGTCCCGCTCTCGCGCGAGTATTGGGTCTCGACGGTCTCGCCGGCCATCGCGCGTCCGACGAGCTCGTTCCAGAACTTCGTATTCGCGGGTTCGAAGCCCAGTTCGTCGATGGTTTTTCCGACCATCGCGCCGTTTTCGCGCACGCCGTTCGCGTTCTGCATCTGGATCCGGCCGTCGAGGTCGTGGACCCACACTTCGAAAGGCAGGCTCTCGATCGTCGCGGCGAGGGCGGCTTCACTCGTCTCGGCCCGGCGTCGCGCGGCGCCTTGGGCGGCCAGGGCCTGCTTCGAGGCGCGATGCAGAAGGAAGAGTGGAACGGGGATGAAGATCAGGATGATCAGGCCGAGCGCGATCATCCAGGGAAGGATCGCGTCGTGGATCGTCTCGTCGAGATCGGCCTTCGGCGTGAGCGTGACCAGCACGACGCCGTGTTTGCGGGCAGCGACGGCCACGGCGAGCTGCTCCACGCCGTCGACGACCACGAGCCCGCTCCAGGGCGGCCCGCCCTCGATCATCGATGGGATGTTCGGCGCTGCGGCGGACCTCAGGGAACCGAACACCGCGGTCGCGGATGCGCCGACGAGTTCCGGCTGTCCCGAATGGATCAGGATCCTCCCCTCTCGATCGAGCACCGCCATCTGCGCGCGCCGATAGCGCCGGAAGCGTTCGAAGTTCTCGCGCAGGGTCGCCAGGGATTGCGTGTCGACGGTGGCACCCGGAAGCGCTTCGATCGCGCCGACGCCGGCGACGGCGCCGTGCACCGCGCGCTCGCGCGAGGACTCGAAGTACTCGCTGTCGCTGCGCACCAGTGCGAACACCCCCACGATCACCGCGCACAGAAACGCGAGCACGCCGATGGCGAACGCGAAGCGTGCGGTGCGCGCAGCCGCTTGCGTTCCGTTCTCGTGCGGCGTGCGAGGCATCGGCGATAGGCTATCGCCCGGGGTCGCCCTCGCAATCCACCATCGGGCCCCCTTCGGGCGTAGTGGAAAGTCGTCAGGACCGCAGATTGCGTTCTCGTCCCGACCGGGGGCACCGCGCGGCTGGATGGACGCGGGGGTCGCCGCGGCGGTCGTGACCGAGGGTCCTACTCGCAAACGAGCGGGTTCCAGGGCTCTCGACGTCGGTCGCACGTGCCGGCGGCTTCACGTCGCGCGCCCGCTGAACTCATCCCTCGCGTGAAGCCCATCTGTGGGCCGCGGGGGACCCGCGAAAAGCGCGCGCGCCGCTCGGGTCGAAGGCCCCGTGCGGCGCGCGTCGAGCAGGTCGTGGGTGGGGCTCAGCCCCAGCCGCGGCTCAAGTAGTCCTGCATCGTGAACGCGATCAGGATCGAGAACCAGACCAGGGAGCTGCCCACCATGATCCAGACCAGTTTCTTCGACCACCTGACGTGCATGAAATAGAGCACGACCAGAGTGGCCTTCGTGATGGCGATCACCAGCGCGACGACCGTGTTGTAGGCGCCGAGGTCCATCTTCGCCGTGATCACCGTGGCAGCGGTGAGCACGAAGAGCACCGTGATGATCCCGAAGTAGAGGGAGAGCGGCACCACGTGGACGTGGTGGCCTCCGTGGGCTTGGCCGGAGCCGTGTTCGTGCTGGCTCATCCGTGGTGATCTCCGAAGTGGTAGCCGAGCAGGTAGATCATCGGGAAGAGGAAGATCCACACGATGTCGACGAAGTGCCAATAGAGGCCGGACATCTCGAGCGCGTCGTGGTGCTCGGGCACGAACTCGCCCTTCTTCGCGCGCAGGAAGATCCAGGCCATCAGGCCTGCGCCGACGAGCATGTGCGCCGCGTGGACGCCGGTCATCGCGAAGTAGAGGAAGAAGAAGATCCGCGCGTGTGGGATCTCCTCGGGGTGCGCCGTGAAGAAAGGCGACACGTGCGCCGGATCGGACATGAACGTCGGACCGGGCACGAGGTGGTGCTCGAACTTCTCGGCGTACTCGAAGTACTTGACCACGAGGAAGGTCAGGCCGAAGGCGATCGTCGCGAGCAGCATGATGAGCTGCGTCGGCTTGCTCCCCGTCGCGCCGCCGCGGACGGCGAGCGCCATCGTGAGCGACGACGCCAACAGCACGGCCGTGTTCGTCGCGCCCAAGGGCACGTTGAGCAGGTTGCTCGCGTGCGCGAACGCTTCCGGATAGAGGTTGCGGTAGACGATGTAGGCGATGAAGAGCCCGCCGAAAAACATCACCTCCTGGGCGAGGAAGGCCCACATGCCGTAGACGGCCGAGTCCCTCTGTTGCTCCAGGTCGTCGAAGTGATGAGCGAGGCCCGGGTGATGGCCGTGCCCGTGACCGGGTGCGCCGTGGCCCGCCTGCTGCGGGACGGCGACGGGGGCTGCGTGTGTGCTAGTGGACACCGTGAGCTTCCTTGCCGGAGTACATCTCGTGGTAGGCGTACGCCTCTTGCGTCACGCGCGGCGTGACCTCGAAGTTGTGCGGGATCGGCGGCGTCTGGGTCTCCCACTCGAGGCCGGTAGCGCCCCAGGGATTCCTCTCCGTGACGACCTTGCCGAACTTGAGCGACCAGATGAGGTTCAGCGCGGCGAGCAGGTAGCCCGCTCCCAGGATGACCGCGCCGCCCGAGGAGAGCACGTTGAGCGTCTGGAACTCCGGCGCGTAGGCGTGGTAACGCCGCGGCATGCCCATGTAGCCGACGATGAACTGTGGGAAGAAGGTCAGGTTGAACCCGACGAAGATGACCAGTGCCGCGAGCTTGCCGGCGGCCTCGTTGTACATGCGGCCGAACATCTTCGGCCACCAGTAGTGCAGGCCGCCGAAGAACGCGGTCACCATCCCGCCCACCATCACGTAGTGGAAGTGCGACACGACGAAGTAGTTGTCGTGCATGTGGATGTCGAGGCCCATCGCTGCGAGGAACAGGCCGGTGACGCCGCCGATCAGGAACAGCCCGAAGAACGCGAGCACATAAAGGAAGGGCGTCGCGAACTCGACGGAGCCCTGATAGAGCGTCGCCGTCCAATTGAAGATCTTCACGGCCGTGGGCACGGCGATGAGCACCGTCAGTACCGAGAAGACGAGGCCGGCGTAAGCCGACTGGCCGCTGACGAACATGTGGTGGCCCCACACGAGGAAGCCCAGCACCGCGATCGCGAGCGACGAGAAGGCCACGAAGCTGTAGCCGAAGATGCGCTTGCGCGAGAAGGCCGCGACGAGCTCGCTGATCACGCCCATCGCCGGCAGAATCATGATGTAGACGGCGGGGTGGCTGTAGAACCAGAACATGTGCTCGAACAGGATCGGGTCGCCCCCCACCCTCGGGTCGAAGATCCCGATGTGGAAGATGCGCTCGAGCGCGAGGAGCAACACGGTGATCGCGAGCACCGGCGTCGCGAGCACGTTGATCAGGCTCGTGGCATAGGCCGACCAGACGAACAATGGCAGGCGGAACCACGTCATCCCCGGCGCGCGCATGGTGTGCACGGTGACGAGGAAGTTCAGGCCGGTCAGGATCGACGAGAAGCCCGTGATGAACACCATGATCGCCGTCTCGGCGACGCGGGTGTTCGAGTAGGTCGAGCTGTACGGCGCGTAGAAGGTCCAGCCGGTGTCGACACCGCCCGTGGCCGCGACGAAGAGCGTCAGCAGTCCGCCGGTGACGAAGATGTACCAGGACAGGAGGTTGATCTTCGGGAACGCGACGTCGCGCGCTCCGATCATCAACGGCAGGACGAAGTTGCCCAGGACGCCGGGCACGCCGGGGATGAGGAAGAAGAAGATCATCACCGCGCCGTGCATGGTGAAGATCTTGTTGTAGGTCTCGGCCTCGAGCATGTCGCCCTTGGGCGTGAGCAGCTCGGCGCGGATCATCATCGCGAACAGGCCGCCGATGGCGACGAAGAACGCGACGGTGAGGAGGTAGAGGATCCCGATACGCTTGTGGTCGACCGTGAAGAGCCACGACTTCCAGCTGTAGTCGTGGTTCAGGTAGGTCTCGCGGTGCTCGGGGGCCGCGACCTTTTCGCGCGGCGCGGCGACGGCTTGGGCGCTCACTGTTTGACTCCGCCCTGAGCCTTCAGGGACTTGATGTAGGCGACGAGCTGCATGATCTCTTCCTCGCCCACTTGGCCTTCGTAGGTGTTCATCACGGGCTGGAAGCCCTTCACCACCTTCGCGAGCGGCTTGAGGACCGACTCGCGTATGTACTCGTCGTTCATGACGACCTCGCCGCCGCCCTCGAGCTGCACTTTCGTCCCATAGACGCCCGTGAGCTCGGGGCCGCGCTGGCCTTGCCCCGCCATGTGACAAGTGACGCAGCGCAGGTTCTCGAACAGCTTCTGACCGGCGACCTCGGGCGCTTCGCCCGTGTTGCCCGAGAGCCAGCGCTGGTACTCCTCAGGTTCCAGCACATAACACTCGCCGATCATGCCCGAGTGCTTGGTACCGCAGTACTCGGCGCACTGGATGTGGTACTTGCCGGGCTTCGTCGCCTGGAACCACATCTCGGTGTAGCGGCCCGGCACCGTGTCCTTCTTCAAGCGGAAGGCCGGGACCCAGTAGCTGTGGAGGACGTCCTCCGACGTCATCGTGAACCGGATCGCGCGGCCGACGGGGATGTGGAGGTCGTTGATCTCCTTCTGTCCGGTCGGGTGCTGCACCTTCCACATCCACTGCTTGCCCGAGACGTAGAAGTCCATCACGTCCTTGGGCGGCTTCGCGGCGTAGAAGTAGACCTTCGCGCCCCACGCGAAGATGCCGATCGCGAGCACGCCCGGGATGAACGACCAGAGCAGCTCCAGCTTGAGCGAGCCCTCGATGTTGCCCGGCGCGACGCCGGGCTTCCTGCGATAGCGAATCGACAGGAAGAGCGCGGCGCAGAAAATCCCCACCGTCACGACGGTGCTCAGGATCACGAGGAACCAGTAGAGCGCGTCGACCTGCGGCGCGAACGTCGAGGCAGACGGGGGTGTCAGGGGGAGTTCTTGAAGCATGTTGGGCTCAGCCTCCTGCCTGCAACCGCGCCGTGACGCGCTCGCGCCTCAGGTGGATCACCACGTAGGCGATCAACGCGAGGACCGTGAGCACTGCACAAGCTCGGACCGTGTTGACGACGGCGAAGCTGTATTTGCCGCTCAGCGGGTCGTAGTGGTAGCAGATCCAGAGGAACAGCTGGTCGGCGAGCGAGCCGACCTTGCCATTGGACGAATCGACGATGGAGAGTCGGAGGTCGCGGGGGAGGAAGTGGATCCCGTACAGGTACTTCGAGGACTTCCCCTCGGGCGTCGCGACGACGACGCCGGCCGCGTGCGCGTACTGCTGGATCTCCGGGTCGTAGGCGTACCGGAATCCGAGCGAAGCGGTCAGCGCATCGACCGACGGGTTGTGCCACGCGTCGGGATCGGTCGCGTTCGGGTTCTCGGTGCTCTTCGGCGCGACGTTGCGCGCGGGGTCCGCGGTGAGGAAGTGCCACGCGGCCGCGGCGTCGGGCTTGCCGAGCAGCTCGAGATACGCGGCCTTCTTCTCCCGCGCGAGCTCGGGCTTCTCGAGGGGGTTGATCGAGAACGTCACGATCTCGAAGTCGCGGCCGGGCTCGAGGCTCATCTCCTTCAACCCGTTCACGAGGCCAGTCAAGACCTGCGTGCAGAGCTGTGGACAGCCGAAGTACACCGGCGTCACGAGCACGGGCTTCCGGCCGAAGTAGTCCCCGAGCTTCACGGCGCGCCCTTCTTCGTCGAGGAAGGCGAGCGAGAGGTCGAGGTCGGCGCCCAGCTTCTGATCGAACGCCACCGCCTCGCGGATGCGCGCGACATGCTCGGGGTCGCCCCCGAACGCGGGCGGCGCGCCGAGGAGCAGCGTCGCGAGGACGCAGGCGCTCTGGATCAGGATCTTCATGCGGGTGGGCGGTTTCGTTCGTCCGGAGCGCGGTTCGCGCGGCTCACTTCTTCTCGTTGGCGACCGGGAGGCCCTTCTTCGCGGTGAGCTCGATGGCCGTCTCGATCGGGATGTGGGCGAGCTTCTGCTGCGCGTCGATCCAGCCGTAGCTCGAGAGGTGCTCCTGCTCGCGCGCCTTCAGCGCGCCGACCGTCTGCGCCGTGAAGTACGGGGCCAGGTCCGACGACCACTCGCTCTTGCCGGCGAGGAAGTTCCCCTTCGCGTCGCGCGCGGTCTCGAGGCGTGGCTCGGGCGGCTGCACGCGCTCCTCGGCGAGCGGGTGCTCGATGTTGCCTGCGAGCGGCACCGGCTGCTGTTGGAACCAGTTCAGGAGCAGCTTCATCCCGTAGAAGCTGCTGGCGCACACGATCGCGAGGAAGATGAGGAACTGGACGAGCGGACCGATGTGCGCGTCCGTTCGCTCGTGGTCGTTGCCGAGGGCTTGGGTGGTGGTTTTCACGGTGGGCCTCGTGGATCAGTGATGGGCCGCTTGGGCCTCGGCGTGGATCATCGCGATCTGGCGATTCGTGATCGGACGCGCCTTGAGCAGCCAAGCGAAGAGCGCGACCCAGAACCCGCCGATGGCGAACGGCATCGCGAGGTCCATCCAGTGCGGGCCGTGGAAGCCGTCGTGGTGGAACGCGGGTCCGATCTGCCAATAGAGGTCGAAGTGGCGCGCGACGAGCACGATCACCGCGACGCCGACGAGCAGGTGCGCCTGCTGCTTCAGCTTGCGCTGCATGAGCAGGAGGAAGGGCAGGAACCACCCGAGCGCCACGAGCGCGATCGCGACGTTTTGCCAGCCGTGGCCGGTGCGGTGCAGATACCACGGCGTCTCCTCGGCGATGTTGCCCGACCAGATGATCAGGTACTGGGAGAAGCTCGTGTAGGTCCAGAACATCGAAAACGCGAACATCAGCGTGCCGAGGTCGTGGAAGTGCGCCGAGGAGAAGAGCTTTCCGAACTGCTCGTCTTTGCGCAGCCAAGCGCAGATCACGACCGCGAAGGCGAGCGTCGAGATGCCCTGCCCCGCGACGAAGATCACGCCGTACATGGTCGAGAACCACTCCGGCTCGAGCGACATGGCCCAGTCGATCACGGCGAACGTGACCGCGAGCACGTGCAGGATGATCATCGGTCCGGCGAGGAAGCGCACGCCGCTGTCCGCCTTCTCGTCGCCGGTCGCGTCCTTCTTCTTGCCGCGGCTCGTCAGAAGCCAGGCGCAGAACATCCAGATCGCGAAGTACACGAAGATGCGCGCCGTCCAGCCCTCGGTGTTGAGCCAGAACGCCTTCTTGTGCATCAGCTCGCTGTCCATCGCGCCGGGTCGCGACCACGGATAGAGCTCCTGCATGTTCATCCAGATCGGGAGGAACAAGAGGAGCATCAGCGGCAGCGTGCCCATGCCGGCTTGGAGGATGCGCTCGAGGCGCACGCCCCACCGTCCACCAGTCAGGTAATGCAGGATCCCGAAGGCGAGGCTGCCCAGGGAGAGACCGAGCCAAAAGAGGTACGCGAAAAGGTAGGACTGCAGGAACTGCGGCTTGTTCGCCTGCACGTCCTGCGCGAGACCCAACCCGACGCCGATCGCGCCGAGGAGGCCGACGCCGGCCGCGACCTTCATCAGGCCGTCGAGCCGCGCGCGCGAGGAATCGCTGATCGTGTTCATGATGCTCGTGCGGCTCAGCGGCCGTGCTCCGTGGAGTGCGACTGCCCTTCCGTGCGGGGCTTGGGATGATCGAGCTCGTCGCGCTGCTCGGCCGACAGGTCGGCGTACTGCGCGTTTTGCGAGAGCTGGAGCGCGCGGAGGTACGCCACGATCGCCCAGCGGTCCTCGACCTGGATCCGATCACGCTGGTCGAACATCGCGCCGAAGCCGTTCGTGATGACGTCGAAGAAGTAGCCCGGCGGCGCCTTCTGCAGACGATCGATGTGGTACGAGGGCGGGCGCTTCATCCCGCGCTGGACGATCATCCCGTTGCCGTCGCCGACGCTGCCGTGGCACGGCGTGCACTGGATCTGGAAGCGGTCGTGGCCGCGCGCGAGCATGCGCGCTTGCCAATCGGCGCCGCCGCCGAAGTGCGCGGCGAGCGCGGCGGGGAACGTCTCCGCGGGCTTGCCGTCGATCTTGCCGGTCCAGAGGTGCTCGTCCTCCATCAATTGTCCGCGCGCGACCGTGCCCGCGACGAGCGGTCGGGCCGAGCGGTGGTCCTTGAAGAGCACCGAACCCGTGAACGGCTTGTGCTTGGGCTGATCGTGCATGTCCTGGCGGCACGCGGCGGCGAAAAGCGCTGCCGAGGCCAAGAACACGGCGTGGTGGAGCTTCAATGCGGCACCTCGTCGACGGAGAGAGCCTTCTGGTCGGCGAGGAACCGCCGCGTGTCGTGCGCGTCGAACTTCGGATCGCGCGAGAGCACGACGAAGAAGAAGCGGTCGTCGCTGCAGCGCGCGAATTTCTCGACGTTGAAGACCGGGTGGTAGGGCTGCGGCAGGCCGTTGAGGATGATCATCCCGAACACCGCGGTCAGCGATGCGAACAGGATCATCGTCTCGAAGGTCGGGACGACGAAGGCCTGCCAGCTGTTGAACGGCTTGCCGCCGATGTTGAGCGGGTACTCGAGCACCGAGACCCAGTAGCAGAGGCCGAAGCCGGTCAACACGCCCGCGACCCCGCCCAGGAAGACGAGGTGTGGGACGTAGTTCTTGTACCCGAGGATCTCCGGCAGACCGTGCAGCGGCGTCGGGGTGTAGGCCTCGATCTCGGTGAACCCGCGCGCGCGCGCCGCCTGGGCGCAGGCGAAGAGCGCGTCCTTGTCGTCGAACTCGGCGAGGTAGCCGTAGATCGGGGAGGCGTCGTGCTGAGTGTGACTCATGGCGCGTTCCTCAGTGATGCGCGGCCGCGCCGCGGCCGCCCGTGGTGAGACCCGGCTTGTGCGGCACGAGCGCCTTCATCTCCGCGATCGAGATCATCGGGAGGAAGCGCACGAACAGCATGAAGGCCGTGGTGAAGAAGCCGAGCGTGCCGAGGAACATCGCCCAGTCCCAGCGCGACCCCGCGTACATGCCCCACGACGACGGGAGGAAGTCGCGGTGCAAGCTCACGACGATGATGATGTAGCGTTCGAGCCACATCCCGATGTTCACGGACATCGCCACGAAGTAGAGCGCCCAGATGTTCCGGCGCAGCTTCGGGATCCACATGATCTGCGGAAGGAGGCAGTTCGTGAGCAAGAGCGACCAGTATTGGAACCAGTAGGGTCCCTTGAGTCGGTTGAGGAGCATGAACTCCTCGTAGGTGCTGCCCGAGTAGAAGCACATGAACGCTTCCACGGCGTAGCCGTAGGTGACGATCCAGCCCGTGGCGAGGAGCACCTTGGCCATGTTGTCCAGGTGCTTGTCCGTGATCAGGTCGTCCACGCCGTACCAGATGCGCAGCGGGATCGAGAGCGTGAGCACCATCGCGAAGCCCGCGAAGATGGCGCCGGCGACGAAGTACGGCGGGAAGACCGTCGTGTGCCACCCGGGGATGATGCCCGCGGCGAAGTCGAAGCTCACCACCGTGTGCACCGAGAGCACGAGCGGCGTCGACATGCCCGCGAGGAGCAAGTACGCGGTCTCGTAGCGGTCCCAGTGGCGCGCGGCGTTGCGCCAACCGAGCGCGAGCATGCCGTAGACGACCTTCTGGACCTTCTTCGTGGCCTTGTCGCGCAGCACCGCGAAGTCGGGGATGAGGCCGACGTACCAGAAGAGCATGCTCACCGTCGCGTACGTCGACACGGCGAACACGTCCCAGATCAGCGGCGAGCGGAACTGCGGCCACATGCCCATCGTGTTGGGAATCGGGAGCAGCCAATACGCGAGCCACGGACGGCCGGTGTGCAGGAGCGGGTACATGCCCGCGCACATCACGGCGAACACGGTCATCGCTTCCGCGGAGCGGTTGATCGAGGTGCGCCACTCCTGCTTGAGCAAGAGCAGGATCGCGGAGATCAGCGTTCCGGCGTGGCCGATGCCGATCCACCACACGAAGTTGATGATGTCGAAGCCCCAGCCGACCGGGTTGTTCGGACCCCAGACGCCGATGCCCGTGAAGAAGAGGTTGAGCACCGTGAGCCCGAGAAGGCTCGCGAAGATCGCTGCGATCCCCGTGATGGCGAACCATTGCAGCGGGTGCTTCTGGGTCAGGACGATGCCGCTGATCTTGTCGGTCAGCGTCGCCATCGTGTGGCCCGGACCGATCAACGCGTCCGGGTCGCCGTGATGAGTGGACTGGCTCATGCCTTTGCGGGGGGGTGGCTGTTTTCGGGCTGATGGCGCGCGGGACGCGCCAAGGTGGATCAGGCCGAGGGTTCCAGTTCCGGGTTGGGATTCGTGACCTTGCCGAGGAAGGTCGTGCGCGGGAACGTGTTGAGCTCCGCGAGCAGGCCGTAGTTGTGCGGCTCCCGCTTGAGCGCGGCGACCTGACTCGTCGGCTCGTCGACGTTGCCGAACGTGATCGCGTCCGCGGGGCAGACCTGCTGACAGGCGGTGACGATCTCGCCGTCCTGCACTTTCCGGTTCTGCTTGTGCGCCGAGAGGCGCGCGCGGTTGATGCGCTGGACGCAGTAAGTGCACTTCTCCATCACGCCGCGCGAACGCACCGTGACGTCGGGATTGCGGCCGAGCTTGAGCGACTCCGTCGAGTAGTCGGAGTACAGGAAGAAGTTGAAGCGCCGCACCTTGTACGGGCAGTTGTTCGCGCAATAACGAGTGCCGACGCAGCGGTTGTACGTCATCTCGTTCAGGCCTTCGGGCCCGTGCGCCGTCGCCGCGACCGGGCACACCGTCTCGCACGGCGCGTTCTCGCACTGCATGCACGGGATCGGCTGCACGTGGATCTTCGGGCGTTCGCGTTCGCCGTCGAAGTAGCGGTCGATGCGGATCCAGTGCATCTCGCGGCCGCGCAGGATCTCCTTCTTGCCAACGACGGGGATGTTGTTCTCCGACTGGCAGGCGACGACGCAGGCGTTGCACGCGGTGCAGGCATTGAGGTCGATCACCATGCCCCACGCGTACTCGCCGCGCGCGTGCTTCGCGTAGATCGACGTCTCGTGCTCGCCGTGACCTTCGCCGTGGCGCGCCGATTCCTCCGCGGTCATGTAGTGCGCGTCCGGCGCCTGGCGGAAGCGGTCGATCGTGCCCACGCGCAGCACGTCGTCGCGCCGTGCCGCAATCGGAATGCCCTCGGGCGTCACGTCGAGCCGGTCGTGACCCTGCGTCGACGCGAGCACGTGCTTCTCGCCCGTGTTGCGCACGCTCAGGCCACCGACGGCCCACGCGCCCGCGGTCGTGCGCAGCGCGTAGGCGTTCGAGCCGAGGTCCGTCGCGAAGGAGCCCGCGCGCTTGCGCCCGAAGCCGAGCGCGATCTGCACGGAGTCGTCCGCTTGTCCGGGCTGGATCCACGCCGGAGCGGTGATCTTCCGTCCGCCCGCCTCGAGTTCGACGACGTCGCCCGACTTCACGCCGAGGCGCTCCGCCGTCGCCGGAGAGATCTGCGCGACGTTGTCCCAGGTGAGCTTCGTCAGCGGCTTGGGGAGCTCCTGCAACCATCCGTTCAGCGCGAAACGCCCGTCGTGGATCGATGGATCGGGCGTGAACGTGAGCTCCATCGACGGCGCGGCGACCGCGGGGAGCTGCAGGTTCTGGAGCTCGGCCGCGATCGCGCTTCCTTGCGAGTTCGCGAGCACGCCGTCGTGCAGCACGCGCCGCCACTTCGCCTCGAAGCCGTCCGCGCCGAGCTGCTTCTGCCACTGCTCGCGCACGAGGTCGTAGGCGCTCATCGTGCCCTTGTCGAGCATCAGCGCGAACAGGTCGTGCGCGGTCTTGCCGTTGTAGAGCGGCAGGATCAGGGGCTGCACGATCGACAGCGTCCCGTCCGCGGCGCGTCCGTCGCTCCAGCTCTCCAGGAAGTGCGCCGCGTTGACGTGCCAGTCGCACCCCATCGCGGTCTCGTCCTGATAGAGCCCGTGGTGCGCGCGCAGCTTGACCTTGGCCAGCGCACCGGCGAAGTCGAGCTCGGCGGGAGCGGTGTAGACGGGGTTCGTCTCGCTCACCAGGAGGAGCTGCACGGCGCCGGAGTTCATTTCCTGCACGAGCTGCTGGAGACCCTCCGCGTGGCCCGCGGGCTGGAATTCGGCCGGCGCCACGTGCACGAGCGTCTTGCCGACGTTGCCGAGCGCCGCGTTCATCGCGTGGGCGAGCGCGTGCACGTGCGGCGGCTGTCCGCTGCCCGCGACGACGAGCGACGCGCCCTTGTGCGCTGCGAGGTCCTTCGCCACGGCCTGCGCGAACTTGTCCATGCGTGCATCGGCACCGTCCGCGCCGGTGACGTTCTTCACGCCGAGCGCGCGCGCGACCTTGCGCGCGAATGCGTCGATCTCGCTCGAACGCAGCGGGAGATGGTGGTCGGCGCTGGCGCCCGTGATCGACGGCGCGCTCTCCGCGACGTAGAGGCGGTTCATGTCCACCACGCCGCCGCCGCGCACCTTGCGGCGCTTCGCGAAGGCCTTCGTGTTGCGCACGCCCTCGGGTCCCGAGAGGAAGTCGGCCTCGAGCGACAGCACGACGCTCGCCTTCGCGAAATCCGGGAGCACCTGCACGTCGCGACCGAAGGCCTGCATCGCCCCGCGCCGCGCGTTGTCGCGGTTCACGGGCTCCCACACGACCCAGCGCGCCTTCGGGAAGACCGCGAGGACCTGCTGGATCTGGCCGGCCAGTGTGGGCGAAACGACGGCACCGGTGAGGATGCGGAGGCCCGCGCCCTGCGCGGCCGATTGTTCGCCGAGCGCCGCCTTCAAGCTCGCCGCGAAGTCGTTCCACGTCTTGATCGTCCCGCGCTCGGTGATCGTCTGCGACCGCTGGTTGTCGTAGAGGCCGAGCACCGTCGCCTGCGTCATCGCGTCGGTCGCGCCGAGGCTGCCCGAGTGCAGCTCGTTGCCCTCGATCTTCGTCGGCCGGCCTTCGTGGCTCTCGACGACGAGCCCGATCGCGCCCGCGGCCCACGGCATCGTGGTCGCGAAGTACATCGGCTTGCCCGGCAGCGTCGTCTCCGGGTTCTTCGCGTAGGCGTAGATCGTCTCCTTCGGCTGGCGCGTGCACGCGGCGGTGACGCCGGCGAGCGCGAGCGACGCGCCCATGAGCTTCATGAACTCGCGGCGTTGCGGCGGATCCTGGAAGACGTGCGACTGTGACGGGTACTCGCGCGCGAGGAACTGCTCGAAGGTCTCGCCGCCCTCGACCTCCTCCAAGCTCTTCCAGAAGCGTTTCGCGCCGCGCACCGGTGCTTCCGCGGTCCCCTGGAGCTCGTTCGCCGTCGACTCGGTCATGGAGGAGCTCCCCTCGGAGGCCTGGGCGTCGTGGGTCGTGCTCATCGGTGGCAGGTGGCGCAGTTGGTCCGGCTCTGGACGTGGTTCTCTTCCTTCAACTTCAGGCCGAGCTCTTCCTGGCTCACCCCGAGCTCCTTCACCGGGTCCCAGCCCATCGTGAAGACCTTGTCCTTCGGTCGGAGGAATTTCTCCGGCGCGCGGTGGCAGGCGAGGCACCACTCCATGTTCAAGGAGTTCTCGCGCATCATCAGCGGCATCTTGTCCACGCGACCGTGGCAGCTCTCGCAGCCGACGCCCTTGTTCACGTGGATCGAGTGGTTGAAGTAGACGAACTCGGGGAGGTCGTGCACGCGGGTCCACTCGACCGAGGTGTCGTTGCGGTAGCTTTCGCGCACGGGCTCGAGGATCGGCGCGTCCTTCCAGACGACCGAGTGGCAACCCATGCACGTCTTGCTCGGCGGGATGCCCGCGAAGGACGACTCCTCGACCGAGAAATGGCAGAAGCGGCAGTCGATGCCCAGGCTGCCGACGTGGTGCGTGTGCGTGAACTGAACGACCTGGTCGATCGGCATCGACTGCGTGTTCACGTACGTCGTGCGGTTGATGTTGATCGTGGCGAGCCCCAGCGCGGCCACCACGAGACCGGCCACGACGATCGAGGCCTTCGAGAGGGTGTTGCTGCTTTTGGGGAAAACCTGAGCCATCGGCTACGGACCTTGGGGGGGTCGACGGTAGGAGGATGCGTGGTTGGCTACGGCGCCCTGCGCGGATGGACGGATTGCGCCGGGCCTGAAAATGAGGCTGGGGTTATAGGGAGTCGCCGTGTTCGGGGCAAGAAAGGGCCCGTACGCACCGCGACGTATCCGCCGGGGATCTTCGAGGTCGCTTCGAGCCCCGAGAACCGCAACGCGCGCAGAGCCGAGCACACGCGCGGACGATCGACAGGTGACGGGATCGTGACCCGCGCCGCGCGACGCACTCCAGCACGGCGGCGCGGCGGAGTGCGAGACGATCGAGCGCGCGCGGAGCGACGTGAGCGGACCAGCGCGCTCGCGCATTCCATGAAGAGGAGGCGAGCCTGCTGGTGCGCGGAGGCGACGGCGCCCGCACGGCCGAGAGCGAGCGCCCGGTGCCAAGCCGATGCCGAAGGCCGGGGCTGACCGGTGATTGGAGCCCGAGTGACCTCGATCTGGGCCGCAAACGGCTATTCGACGCGCAGCTCCACGAGGTCCGTCCGCGCCCCCGCGCGCTCCAGCACCTGCCGGTACCACGCGACCACCCGCGCCGTCCGGCCGGCGAGCTCCCGCGTCCCCCACACGACCGACAGCGTGCGGCGGGTCGCGGCGTTCGTCTTCGTGCGTTGCGCGTCCTTGACGGCGTTCGCGCACGGCCCCGCGGCGTCGAACAGGCACAGGAGCCCGCCGATGTCGATCACCTGTCCCGCGGCGTTGAACACGTAGCTCGCCCCCTCCGGCGGCGTCGCGATCGAGCGGGGTTCCGCGGCTCGGTCGAGGTCGACCACGCTGATCGGCAACCCCGAATGATAGGAGACCGCATTGCAGGCATCGACGGCCGCGTTGATGGCGGGGACCTTGCCCTCGGGGACCGCGGCGAGCAGGTACTCGCTCGACGGTTTACCGCGCCCCGTGGGCTTGTAGCCGCCGTGGCGGAGGAGGTCGCGCACCGCCTTGCGCACGGCGTCGTCGGTGGCGATCGGCGCCGCGGCGCCGGCGAGGAAGAGCGCCGCGACTTCGGGCGACGGCGGGACGCCTTCGAGCGCGACGGGGAACTCGGTGACGAACGCGCCCGCGTCGAGCGCGGGATGGGCTTCGATCCGCAGGGTGAGCATGGCGCGAAGAGGATACTCGGCGCGGCCGTCGACTCGATGCATGCGCCGGCCGCGAATCACACGCGCCGCGGCGGCCAGATCAACACGTCGAGGCGGCGCGCGAAGTGCAGCAGCTCCGGCGCGCCGTGGACCGCGATGCCATGCGCCGCGGGGAGCGTGTTCGCGCTCCATTCGGCCCACCCGGGCTGCAGCGGCCACGGTGCATGGTGGATGTCGGCGCGGAGGAGCGCGCCGACGTCCGTCCGCGCGTAGAGACAGTAACGCTCCGTCAGCCAGTGCTCGAGCGTGCCCGGCGAGCTCGCGTACACGGCTCCGCGCGGACCGTAGCGGAGCTCGACCCGCGCGGGCGGCGTGCCCGCGTGCGTGCGCTCGCTCGCGTACTCGACGTCGTCGCCGACAGCGCGACAATGCATGCGCGCGTCGTGGTAGGGCAGGTGGAAGAGCGCGCGCGCCGTGCGCACCGCGAGCGCGTGCTCCGCCTCGAGCGCGAAGAACCACACGCCGCCGTCGCCGCGGTGCCGGACGTAGGTGCGCAGGTTGAGCTCGGCGAACGCGCTCAGCCCGGGCAGCGCGGGCAATCCGCGCGCGCGGATCCCGCTCATGCGGAAGGGCACGACGCCGACCCAGGCCGCGCCGTCGAACGTGTCGAGCTCGAGTTCGCTCGGGACGAGCGCGCGCATCCGCGCCGCGTCGACGCGCCAGTGCGCGAAGAGCAAGTCGTGCCAGGTCTGCTCCATGACCCACGCACCGCTCGGGACCGGCCACGGACGATGACCGGCGAGCGCGAGGAGCGGATGGGTCATGCGCGGCATTGTGCCGAGCGCGTGGTGTCGCGCGCGACGCCCGTTCCGCCGCTCCGCGCGATCCCGTAGCGTGTGCCCGTGATCGGACTCGTCCAGCGCAACCCGGCCTTCCGCAGGCTTTGGCTCTCGCAGATCGTCAGCCAGACCGGCGACTGGCTGAACCGCATGGCGTGCATCGTGCTCATCGGCCGTCTGGGCGGCGATTCGGCGGCGCTCGGCGCCTTCTTCGGGGTCGAGCTCGCGCTGCGCCTCATTCCGCCCGCGCTGCTCGGCCCGCTCGCGGGCCCGCTCGCCGACCGGATCTCGCGGCGCTTCCTCATGGTCGCGTCCGATCTCGTGCGCGCGCTGATCGTGCTGGGCTTCCTGTTCGTCGACGAGCAGGGCGAGCTCGGTCTCCTGTACGCGTTGGTCTTCCTGCAGATGGCCGCGAGCGTGTTCTTCGACATCGCACGCACGGCCGCGCTGCCCGACACGGTCTCGCGCGCGGAGCTCTTCGACGCGCACGCGCTCTCGGCCGCGACGTGGAGCGTGATCCTCGGCGTCGGCGCGCTGCTCTCGGGCCTGCTCGTCGGATGGCTCGGCGTGCGCGCGGCCTTCCTCGTCGACGCGGCGTCGTACGTGGTCAGCGCGCTGTTCCTCATGGGGATGTCGCTGCCCGCGCCCGCGAAACGCTCGGAGCCCTTCCTGTGGAGCGAGATCGTGCGCTTCACGGACTTGCGCCGCGGTTTCGCGCACGCGCGCGAGCTCGGCATCGTGCCCGTCCTGTGGACGAAGACCCTGTGGGGCGGCGCCGGCGGCTTCCTCGTCATCCTGTCGCTCGCGGGCTCGGTGCGCTTCGGCGAGTCGTCGGCGGAGGGCGCGGACGCGCACGCGACGGGCGCCCTTTTCTCCGCGCGCGGAATCGGCACGTGGATCGGGCCGATCCTGCTCGGACGCCTGCTCGGCAAGGAGGACGCCGCGCTGAAGAAGCAGATCCTGCTCGGCTTCGCCTTCGCCGCCGTGGGCTACGCGGCGTTCGGCTTCACGCACGGCCTCCTGTTCTCGTGCCTCGCTGTCGGCTTCGCGCACTTGGGTGGAAGCGCGCTCTGGGTCGCATCGACGATCCTGTGGCAGCGCCGTGTCGCGGACTCCTTCCGCGGCCGCGTGTTCGCGTTCGAGTACCTCGGCATGTGCATCTCGTTCGCCGTGTTCGGACAGCTCGCGGGGCTCTTGTTCGACGCGACGCACTCGCTCGCGATCACGGTGTGGGCCGTGAGCGCGCTCGTGTTCGTCCTCGGACTCGTGTGGGCATGGAACGCGCGCACCAGCACGCTTCCCGCGCCGGTGCCCACGCTGGTCGAGGATCCGCCCGAAGGCGAGCACTGAGCTCGTCGAGGCGCGGCCGGCGCGTCGTTCGGCGCGTTGAAGCGCGCGTCCCCGCTCGCGCGGGAAACTCGAGCGCGGGGCGAGCTCACCGAACAGCACGTCCGCATGTGCCCGCTGGCGCGGGGAACTTTCGCGTCGGTCGGTTCCCGCCGCGATTCGAGGCCCCAAGTCCTCGCTCGCGCGGAGAACTCCCGTGTTCGGATCGGCGCGGGCGCTGGACCCCGCCCCGACGCCCTCGAAGCGATCGACTTTCTGGGGTCCGCTGCACGCGACCGTTCCGGGCCGAGCCCATGCCGCGGGAGATCCGGTGCGCGCTCCCGGGCGGGAGCCCGCAGGCCGGAGGTCCTGGAATTCCTTTCCGGCCCAACGGCCGCCCCTCGCCACCCGGCCGTTTTTTCCTGCCACCCTGGCCGATGCGGCGTCGCAAGTGGCTGCCTTTTAGGATTTTGCATTGACAGGATGGGTGTAGGAATTTCCAATCATGGGGAGTTCCCAATGCCCCGTCTCGGTCCAGGACCGCGGCGGAGCCCCTCGTCCCGGGCCAGGGGTCCTGAGCGCACCACCATGATTCGACACCACTCGACTGCTCCTTCGTCTCTCGGCCGCTTCGGCGCCCTCCTGTGCGTCGCGCTGACCAGCGCGGCCGCGGCGGCGCAGAGCCGCACCTACACGCTCGACGCCGACTTCGCGGAGGGCGTGCTCACGAGCGTCAACTTCACGGCGGTTCACGATCAACTGCAGCTCGACGTCGCAGCTGGCGGCGGCTCGCTCGACTTCTGCGCGGTGTCCGCGACCGGCCGCAACACGCTGGTGCGCTTCGACGCCAACACGGGCGCGATCCTGGGTGAGTACCGGACGGCGCCGCAGGGGCTCGCGGGCAACCCCTCCCGCACGTCGATCGACGCCGCGGGCAACGTCTGGGTCGGCAACCGCGACGAGCAGTCCGGCGGCCTCGGCTCGGTCGTCCGCATCGGCGTCTGCGTCGGCGGAACGCGCGTCGACTCGAACGGTCTGCCGAACCCGAGCGGCGAGTTCCTCGCTCCCCCCTTCCTCTACAGCACCTGCGTCGACCGCAACGGCGACGGGCTGATCCACACCTCGCGCGGCATCGGGAACGTGCTCGCGTGGCCGAACATCACGGACGGCGCGGGCGGTCCCGACGGCATCGTCCAGGACGCGGCCGACGAGGCGATCCAGATCTTCCAGCGCACCACTGGAACTCGAGTGCGCCACGTCTCCGTCGACGGCAGCGGCGACGTCTGGGTCGGCGGCTACCCGAACTTCCCGACCGCGTTCAACAAGATCAGCGGCGTGAACGGCGCGATCTTGAGCTCGTTCATCCCGCCCGGCTGCGGCGGGCAGGGCGGCGTGATCGATCCGCTCGGCCGCATCTGGTCGGCGAGCCCGAGCGAGCAGACGATCCTGCGCTACGACACGAACACGAGCACGGGCACGTGCATCTCGCTCGGCGCGGGGCTCATCCTCCCCCACGCCCTGGCGCGCGACAGCCAGAACAACATCTGGTCGATCCAGGAAGGCACGTTCACCGTCGCGAAGATCAACGCCGCAGGCGCCGTCCAGGCGGGCTTCCCGCGCCGGCTCGGCGGAGCCGCCGACCACCCCACGATCGCGGTGACGCCAGCGAACGACCACGTCTGGGTCAGCCGCTCGGGCACGACCAACTCCTCCATCTTGCGCCTCGACAACAGCGCGAACCTCCTGTCGACGATCAGCCTCGCGCCGAACGGACTCGACGCGCGCGGCATCTCCGTCGACGCGAACGGCAAGGTGTGGGTGACGAACTTCACCACGAACAACGCGCAGCGCATCGACCCCGCCATCGGCCCGAACGGCCTCGGTGCGGTCGACATGACGGTCGACCTCGGCGCGGGCGCGACGCCGTACAACATCGGCGACTTCACGGGCCGCATCACGCTGGGCTCGATCCAGCCGAGCGGCAACTGGACGGTGATCTACGACAGCAACGCGACGAACACGCAGTTCGGCACGATCCGCTGGAACGCGTCGGTGCCGGCGAACACGAGCTTCGGCGTCGCCTACCGCGCCGCGAACTCCGTCGCCGCACTGTCCGCCCTGCCCTACGTCCCCGCGGTGAACGGCCAGGCCTTCACGGGCGTCTTCGGACGCTTCATGCAGGTCAAGGCGGACTTCACGCGCGCCAATACGACGATCACGGCGACGCCGGTGCTCACCGACCTCACGATCGAAGCCATCCAGGCCCCGCCGCCGCCGCCCGTGTGCGATCCGGCGCAGCGCGTGCCGGGCAGCTTGCTCGTCTACCCCGAATTCGACAACCGCTTCGGCGACACGACGCTGCTCACCGTCACGAACGTGGACGGCGAGGGCAGCGACGTCAACGTGGAGTTCGTCTACATCGGCAAGCGCGACGCAAACGGCAACCCGCTCGACTGCCTCGAGGTGAACCGCACGCGGCGCCTCACGCCGAACGACACGCTCTCGCTGATCACGCGCAACGACAACCCCAACCAGTCGCAGGGCTACGTCTACGCGTTCGCCAAGAGCCGAACGACGGGCCAGGCGATCGTGCACAACGCGCTGATCGGGCAGGCGCTCGTGATCGACGGCATCGAGTCGCTCGACTACTCCTACAACGCCTACTCGTTCCTCGCGCTCGGCAACGAAGGCGAAGCGACGGATCGCGACGGTGACGGGATCCGCGACCTGAACGACGTCGAGTACCAGTGCGCGGGCGACGAGACGCTCATCCCGCGCTTCCTGGGACAGGGCAAGGGCGTCCACAGCAGCCTCGTCCTGATCAACCTCACCGGCGGCGCCCGCTTCGAGGCGACGCTCGACTTCCTCGCGTTCAACGACAACGAGGAGGCGTTCTCGGGACAGATCGTCTTCCAGTGCTGGGACAAGCTGGAGCTCGGCGAGATCTCGCAGGTCTTCACCGCGGGCTTCCTCGAGACGACCGGGCATGCGCCGCAGGAGAACGTCCAAGGCGTCGAAACGGGCTGGTTGCGCATCGACGGCAACGTCGCGCAGTCCTCCGCCACCAGTTTCGACGACCCCGCGTTCCTCGCGCTGCTCGTCGAGCGCGTCGGCAACTACACGGTGGCCGACCTGCCGTTCGAGACCGGGTCGCAGACCAACGGTGACTTGCTGCCGCGCGGAGTGCTCGGCGACACGAGCCCGTGACCGCGGGCGGGCGCCTCGGCCCGTGACGATGGATGGGATTGCCGATGAGGCCCGGCCGTGAGAGCGGCCGGGCCTCGCCGCTTCCGTGGGGCAGCGGCGGTCCACGCTCGCGCGCCGGGCGTCGAGCCGCGCGCCCGCGACGAACGGTGTGAGCTCGCGCCGCTCCCCTTTCATTGGCGGCGCGCGCCGCGACGGCACTACACTCGCGACCGACGCTCGCGTCGACGAGCGTCTCCGAGGCCATGCCATGCACGTGCTCCGCTCTCTCCTCCCGTCGTTCCTCGCCCTCTCGTTCTTCGCCGCATGCACGACGACCGCGTCCATGCGCGACATGCGTGGTAGCACGGCCGAGGGCGCGGTCGCTGCCGACACGCACGCCGTGTTCGAGGTCGCGACCGCCGTCGTGAACGAGCACGTGCCCAAGGACGCGTCGCGCGAGTCGCGCACGGAGTGGGTCGCGCTCGGCGGCTCGACGGACACGGTGCAGACCTGGAGCGACGGCGGCACGGACCAGTTCCGCGAGAAGGGCACGCTGCACGTGAAGCTCGCGCAGGGCTTCCTGCACGTCGAGGTTCGGCGCGATGCGTCGCTCCCCGCGCCGACGATCGTGCGCGTGCGCGTCCACGAAGTAGGCGGCGCAACCGGCGACGCCGCGTTCGCGCGCGAGCTGCTCGACGCGATCACGGAACGCGCGCTCGGCGGCTCCAAGTGACCGCGAAGAGCGGACCGAGCTTCAGCGGCTCCTGAGCGCGCGCTCTGAGCCGCGAAGGGATCGCGGAGCGCGAACCGGGCGTCAGCGCCCCTCGAACCACGCCTTCACGGCCGTGAACAGCTCCTCGGCCTTGGCCGCGCTCTTCTCGGCCGGGTCGAGCACCAGGAAGACCGACCGAGCTCCGTGCTCGGGTGCTTTCGCGAGCTCCTCGAAGTTCGCGCGCGCCTCGTTCTCGATCGCGGTGATCGCGTTCGAGTCGAGGAAGTGCGTCGAGAGGAGCTCGCTCCCCTGCCAGCAGCCGTCCGCGCCCATGCGGAAGTTCGCGGCGACGTCGGACGAGCCCTCGACGTAGAGCGGCACGTCGAACGGCGAGCGCTCCGAGTCGGGGTAGACGATGCGCAGGACGAGGCTTTCCGAGTCCTTGTACGGGAACGCGGCGCCGGTCGATTCCATGCGGCTCCAGCCGAGCGCGCTCGTCCACGCTTCGACGATGTAGTGCTCCTGCAGACGCGAGCCGAGCAGATCGCACGCGAGGATGCGACACGGAACGCCGGCGGCGATGAACAGCGACGCGGCGACGTTGGCGTAGCCGGTGCAGACGGCCTTGCCGCTGTCGAGGCACTCCTTCGCGCCCTGGCTCGCGCCGCCGTCGTACTTCAATCTCTCGCGCAGCGCTTTCGCGAGGTCCGTGGTGAGCGCCTGAAGATCCTTGCGCGCGAACGCCGACGCGAGCTTCCTCACCGCCGCGTCGTCGACGTCGACGCCGGGCGCCGCCTTCAAGTGCGGTGCGACGTCCTTCGGCACCTTGGCCTTCACGGGGAGCGCGACACCCGCTCCGTCGGACACGGGACGATCGCGGAGCAAGGTCAGCGTCTCGACGGTGATCGCCACCTCGTCACCGGGCTTCAACGCCTCGAAGAGCACCTTCAACGGCCGGTTCTCGCGCTCCTTCACGACCTGCAACGCCGCGACCCTTCCTTCGGGCTCGCTCTTCACGCGCACGGCGAGCGGCGTCTCGCCGCCGATCGGGAACGGGATCGAGAGCGCGATCCACGCCTTGTCCGTGCTCGCCTTGGCCTTCACGCGGTAGTCGCCCCGCGCGACGGCGAGCTTGCACGCCGTGCCCTTCACGTCGGAACTCGTGAGCACGGCGTCGTCGAACGAAGCGCTGCAGGGCCCGAAGACGCCGAGGCGCGTGAGCACCTCGGTCGCGCCCTCGGGCACCGCGGCGTCGAGCGTGAGCTTCGTCCAACCCTGCACGTCGACGAGCCGCTTCGACTGCACCATCTCGCCGCCGTCCTTCTCCGAAGGCACGACGAAGAAGAGCACGAGATCGGCCGCGCCCTTGCCGCCGGGGTTCGCGTCGACGCGCGCCCACGCCTCGAAGTGGAGTCCGTTGACGCCCTTCCCGATCGAGACGCTCTGCGTGAACGAGGTGTACCCGCCCGTGTACTCGACCACGACCGACGCGCAGCGCTTGCCGCCGTGCGGCGCGTCGGTCGAGGCCGTGAAGACGGGCGCGGGCTTGGCGAGCGCTGGCGGATAGACGGTCATCCAACCGCCGACGCTCTTCCCGCCGGCCTCGCAGTCGCCGTTCTCGAGCAGGTTCTTGCCGCTGCCCGCGTGCGCGCTGACCGCCGCGGTCAGACCGAAGACGAGCACCGCGAGCGTGCGCACTCCGCGCCCCGCGAGCCCATGCGCGGCGGACGCCGCGCGGTTTCGAAGCACGCCGATCATGGATCCTCCTCCTGCGATCTCTCGATCGAGCCCCAACTCCGGTCTCGCTCCCCTGCGATCGACAGGATAGCCACCCTTCGACGCGAGGCCCCGCCCCGACGGCTACCCCGCCCCCGGCCAGAGGCGCTTCGTCGCGAGTTCCTCATGGAAGCGCTCGACCGGGAGCACCTCGATGCCCGACTTCGTCACGAGCGGCCGCTCGCCGCGGTAGACGAGGATCCGCCGCACGAGGTTGGGCAGACCCTCGATCGCCTCGAGCCCGCGCAACTCGTCCGGACCGACGCGATCCCCGGCCTTCGCCTCGATCGCGAGGTGCTCGCTCCCCCGCCGGAGGACGAAGTCGACCTCGGTCTTGATCGCCTCGGAGGGCGCCCAGTAGCCGATCTCGTCGTACAGGTCTTCGTAGTCGTCGTGGATGCGCAGGAGGTTCGCGACCCAGCCCTCGAACAGGGCGCCGAGCTCCGCGCTGGTCGGTGCACCGCGGTCGCCGCGCACGGCGCGCGCCACGCCCGCGTCGAACCAGTAGAACTTCGGGTTGCGCTTCTCGCGGACGCGCAGCTTCGCTTCGAAGGCCGGCAGCCGGAAGGCGACGAGCGTGTCCACGAGGATGTCGACGTAGCCCACGACCGTCATGCGCGCGACGCCGGCGTCGCGCGCGAGGCTCGCCGCGTTCATCACCTGCCCGTGGAAGAGCCCCGCGACGCGGAGGAAGCGCGCGAAGGCCGGCAGATTGCGCACGAGCGCCTCGGCACGGATCTCCTCCCGCAGGTACGTCTCCGCGTACACGACAAGCGCCTCCTCCGGGTGCGGCGATGCGCGGATGACCGGCAGCGTGCCGTGCACGAGCGCGGAGTCGAGGTCGAATGCCGCGCCGAGCTCCGCCGGGACGAATGGATGGAGATCGCGGCGGAGCGCGCGGCCGCCGAGGAGGTTCGTGCTCTGCGCCTTCAGCTTGCGCGCGCTCGACCCGCAAAGAACGAAGCGCAGGCGGCGCTCCTCGATGAAGCGGTGGGCTTCGTTGAGGAGCTGGGGCAGCCGCTGGATCTCGTCGACACAGACCGTGGTGCCGGGAGCCAACGCCCGGAGCGCGTCGCCGAAGGCCTCCGGACGCGTGAGGTAGTCGTGGTAGAGGCGTTCGCTGAGGAGGTTGAAGCGGACGGCCTCCGGGAAGGTGCTCCGCATCCAGGTGCTCTTCCCCGTGCCGCGCGGACCGAACAGGAAGAAGGACTGCTCGGGCGGCTGGACGAGGCGTCGGACTTCGATGTCTGACATGTCGCCGTCATTTTACGGCGTAATTTGACGGCGACCTGTCATGGATGTCGGTCCGCGGTGGAAGCGTGAGCACAAGCGCCTGTTATATAGTGACTTGTGGATGCCGTCCGCACTTCGATGGACGCCCCTGGCCGGGACTGCCTTCCGCTCTCGGGCGCTCCTGGGAGGGGACCGGACCGCGTCTACCCCCGAGCGAAGACCACCCTCGGTGAGTGCTCGACCCGCAGTGGCTCGACCGTCCTGGAGGGGTGCCATGACGACGTCGAGTCCGCCGACGTGCAGGGAAGGGTTGGCGCTCGTGGGCCCGACTGGGCACATCCCTGACTTCCCATGGCCTCCTCGGATCCGTGTCTCCGCGACGGCAGACGGGCCTCTGCACGTCGAGCGCCGCGAGCAATGACTCGGAGCGGTGGAATAGCCCTCGAGCACCGACCGAGCATGAGGACGGCCGCGCGACGCGAGGTGTCGAGCTTCGACCACCCGCTGCTCGGGTCCGCGAAGCCGTGGTGGCTGCCGACGGCGGGGAGCACCAGGGAGGCAGTTCGAGGAGAGACAGGCGGCTCGCGTTGGGTCGGCGCGATCGCTGCGGTCATCGCGGTGAACGTCGCGTGTGTCGGGTAGCTCGAGGACAGGAGCGCCAGACTTCCATGGCTGGGATCACCACGCGATCGAATGGACTGTGCGCGGAGCACGGGCTTGGAGCCTCGCCGTGCTTGCGCCGGGCGAGGTGGTTTCCCGCCCGTCACGCTCGTGGAAACGAAACGACCCCGCTCGCTCGGTGAGAGCGAACAGGGTCGCATTCGATTCGATCGGCGCCGCGGAGCGCCGACTCTAGGTCACTGGTTCGAGCCGCTCGGATCCGTGATCAGGCCGCTCGTGTCCGTGCCGAGGTTGTCGCCCATCGTCTGGTTGCCGACGTCGTCGGCGAGACCGATGGTGCCGTTGTCATTCTGCGTCTTGACGACGCGGCCGGCTTCGATGATGCCGTTGTCTTCGGCCTGAGCGCCGGGGAGGATTGCCGCGGACTGCGCCATCATGCCGGCCGTCTTGTGGCCGAAGATGGAGACCGCCGCGACCGCGACGAGCGCGACGCCGGCGACGATGAGGCCGTACTCGACGAGAGCCGCGCCCCGCTTGCTGCGACGGGTTTGGGTGAAGAGCTTCATGTGTGAGTTCCTTCGAATCGTTGAGGAGAAGAGAGATGTCTTGGGTGACAGCAAGATGATCGATGGGCACGCGAGCGCTGCCGGCACGCATGCCGCGGGTTCAGGCGGGGGGGCGCGGTTTCTCGCCCTGCCGGGCAAGTTGGGCCGTCATTGTACCCCCCCTTCCGCTTTCCTGCCGGCCAGGCGGGACCTGGCGGGCGCGAAGTCGGGGTTCGTTGCGAGCGCGACCTCGTAGGCCGCGATGGCGCCCTTCGGGTCGCCCTTCGCCTCGGCGATCAAGCCGCGGTTGTAGGCGACGCGCCAGGGGGCCGCGCCGAGCTGCTCCGCCGCGGCGAGCTCGCGTCCAGCGGCGTCGTAGTCCTTCATCAGGTAGTACGTCGCGGACAGCGCCTCGCGCACGCGCGCGTGGTCGGGCGTGTAGGACTTCTGCGTCTCGAGCAGACGCTTGGCGAAGGGTAGATCGCCCTCGCGGATCGCGACCTGGCTGCGCAGCACGGCCGCATCGGCGTGGATCGGCTCGATCGAGAAGAGCCGGTCGCAATAGCTCTGGCACTTCTGGTACTCGGCGTGATCGAACGCGAGCACCGCGTTGGCCATCAACGTCGGCACGTGGCGCGGGAACTCGATCGCGAGGCGCTCGACCTCGTTCTTCACGCGCTCCGCGTCGACGAGGATGTGGCTCGTGCCGTCGCCCTGGTCATGGTGCGACTTCGCGTGCTCGTAGCTCTCCATCAAGTCCGCGAGCCGCTTGTCGGGATTGGCCGACTGCGGGCGATGCCCCCAGTCGTTCGAGATGCACGCGGTGAGCGCGAGGAGCGCGAGGGCCGGGAGGAGCTTCATGGAGTGCTTCATGGTGTTCCTCACTGCTTCGCCGGCGCCGGCTTGGCGGGCTGCGTCATCTCGCTCGTGTCGGGGAACGCCCACAACGGCGCGTCCCGCGGCGCTTCGCGCACGATCACCGGGTTGACGACGATCACGAGCTCGCGGTCGTCGTCGCCGTAGCTGTATCCCTTGAAGAGCGCCCCGAGGATCGGGATGTTGTGCAGGAACGGCGTCTGGTTCGTGTTGTCCGTGCGCGCGCGCGACGTCAAACCGCCGATGAGCAGCGTGGCGCCGTCGCGCATGCGCGCGCTGGTGCGCAGCGAGCGCTCCTGGAACGCCGTCGTCGCGAGCGACTGCCCCGTCGATTCGCGGATCTGCCGCGTGAGGTCGGAGTCGGGCTGGGACACGGACGGGACGACGTCGAGCGTGATCATCCCGTCTTCCTCGACGAGCGGGCGCACGCTCAAACGGATGCCGAAGTCGCGCTCCACCGTCTGGTTCAGGATGCCCGAGACTCCGCCGGCCTGCGTGTTGCCGCCGGTGCCGCCGAACTGGGTCACCACCGAGTTCTGGATCGGGACCGTGCCGCCGACGCCGAAGAAGGCGAGCTCGCCGGAGAGCACGGTGAGCTGCGGGCTCGACAGCGACCGCGCGATGCCTTCCTTCTCGAGCAGCGAGAGGAGCGAGTCGATCTGCACGTGGTTGCCCGAGATCTGCAGGCGGTTCGAGAGCCCGCCGCCGAGGAACGAGAGCACGTTGCGGATGTCGGGGTTGTCCACCGGCGTCGCATTCGGATCAGGCTGGAACTCGCCCGTGACCGGGTTCTGGACGAAGGCCGGATCACGCAGCGTCGAGCCCGTCTTGAAGTCCGTTACGGCGCCCGACTGCTGCGAGTTCCACGTGAGCAGCGCCGTGCGGTTGATCTCGTAGAGCTTGATGTCGACCCTAACCTGAGGAATATCTTCAACCTCGATAAACGACATCAGTCTCCCACCAAGCAAGGCGAGAGCTTTGGCTCGTCCAATATTCGACTGGATGTTGTTCTCCAGTAGCGAGAGCATACCTGCGCCAGAGGCACCACGCGAACCACCACCTGCGCCAAGGATGCCAGAGGCCGCGGTTCCCGAACCTGCGGACCGAGACGATGAATCTGTCGCTAGCGCACCAGACTCATTGGCGACGACCTTGATACTACCAATGCTACCGGGGTCGCCGGCAGGCTGTGCGTCCTTCTCGGTCACGGAGTAGGACCCATCGAGGTGGTATGTAGTCGTGACCTCCTTGACCTTGAGCTTCCTGAGGAGCTCTTGTTCGTGGTTCCAAACGACTGATCCGGCCACCATCAGGGTCTTGACAAGAAGTTCCTGACTCCGGACATGCCCTCTCAGTACTGTTGATCCATTTACGTACTGGACGCTCACGTTGATTGCGCCTTGGGCTCGAATTGCTCGCTCAAGTTCCCAACGGAAGCCGCGCCGCACGCTGATTCGATCGTGAATCCGAGGCCCCAATTTCGGCCGACTCGAACTCGTCAGTTTGGAAACCGAGCCCGACAAGCCGTTGAGCTGACCGGCGGCCGCGTTCATCGCCCCTCCGCCAGGGAGGGGCGCAACAACACCCGCATCTGCCTTCGTTACCTGATCGAAGGAATACGTCTCTGACGTGACGACTTGGTCGATCTTCCACTTGTCCGTGAGGACTCGCTCCAGCTTCTCGATTATCTCCTCCCTCCTCCAGTCGTCGTCAACTGCCCCGTAGATGACAAACTGGTCGAGATCGTCGTTTGGAGTGGAGCCATGCATGATGCGATCAACACGGTCGATTCGATCGCGTTCGTCGCCAGCCTCAGAACCGTCAAGCAATTCTTCTGCCGCACGTTTGAGAATGTCCTCGAGCTGCGCGCCTCTGGCATATTCGACAATGATGAGGTTTATCACCTTGCCGCTGACACGGTCACCCTTGTCGCCTGACTGTTTAGATCCAAGGTATCGCGTAGCGGCGTCTTCAGCGGCCTTCGCCCTCTCGGGCGACGCAACGGACCCCTGCAGGACCACAGCGTCACGGTCGGGGGCAATCGTCACGGAAATGCCCTTGTCAATCGCAGCAATGGCAGATTCGAGGATGGAGATGTCCCTCTGGACCGTCACCATGAACTGTTCGTTTCCGCCCCCGACGTACCAAACCGTCACGCTCGTCCGGCCGACCTTGGCACCGTTGAGCACGACGTCGCGCTTCGTCGGAGAAGCGACTTTGATGATGTCAGGGCTCCCGACGGCAACCTTCTCGATGTCCTTACTGAACGTGAGGTAGGCGTCGCTCGCTTCAGTGATCGGGCGGATCTCCTTGGAGCGCTTGCCCGCTACGAGCATCTCGACGAGCCCCGTCCCCGCCTCCTGCTTCGCGTTGATCGCCGGCACCGCCGCGCCCAGCCCTGCAAGGAGCAGCGCTCCGCCCGCGATCGAGCTCATGCGGGTCTTCTTCTTGGGCTTGACGCCCTTCATCGCATCCAGCATCAACATGGCGAAGCCTCCGAGCGCGCGGGCGCTCCTCGCTCGTTCAGCCGTCGGTCGGGGTCGCATGGGGGTTGGCTCCAGGTGTCGGTCTCGGTGCGCGGCGCCTCGAACGCCCGGCTGAGGACGGCTTTCGGGGCCGTCCGACTCCGGACTCGGTGCGCGTGGGGGTGGGGAAACTCGGCGTTTTTTTCGGACTCGGTCGTGGGGTGTGGGCGCGGAGTGCTCCGCGCGCCGCCTGCTCGCCGCGCTCGTGCGCGACGTGCGTGGTTCATCGCGTGGTGCGAATCGTCACCGCTGCGTCACGCCTCCGGCGAGCTCGATGAACTTCATGAAGATCGGGCCGAGCGTCACCACGAAGATCCCGGGGAGGAAGCAGATGACGAGCGGGAACACGAGCTTCACCGTCAACGCCTGCGCGAGCATGTTCGCGTCCTCGCGGCGGCGGTTGCGCAGGTCGTCGGCTTGGATGCGCAGCACGTTCGAGAAGCCGGCGCCCACTTGTTCGGCCTGCACGAGCGCGGACACGAACACGGACATCGACGGCACCTCCAGCCGCTGCGACAGCCGCCGGAAGCAGTTCACGCGCGCGATGCCGGACAGGATCTCGAGCTGGAAGGTCTGCAGCTCCTGGATGAGCGGGCGGTTCTTCTTCTGCGACTCGATCACCTTGTCGAGCGCGCTGTCGAACGCGAGGCCCGACTCGCTCATCGTCGCAAGCAGGTCGAGCGTCGTCGGCAGGTCCTGCTCGACCAGACGCACGCGCTTCTTCCGCTCGGAGTTCACGATGATCCACGGCGCCATGGCCCAGATCACGCACAGGATCCACGGCCCCGCGATGAGGATGGGCGTCGCGAGGTCGCCGATGCCGCCCGGGACGTCGTTCGCTGCTCGCACGGAGGACGCGATCAAGCCGCTCCCCTGCCAGAAGACCGCGACCGTCATCCCCGCGCCGACGCACAAGGCCGTCGCGAGCGCGAACAACGCCGGCGCCGCGTCCGAGCGATACCCCGCGAGGTAGAGCCACCGCACGAAGAAGTTCTTCTTCGAGGGATCGTCCTCCTCCTCGATGCGCCGCTCCTCCAGCGCGTCGTCCTCGGCCCACACGCGGCGCAGGATCTGCTGGCGCCGCCGCATGCGCAGCAGCAGCCAGCCGCCGACGCCGAGGATCACGACCCACAGCCCGAGCAGCCACCACAACCGATTCGATGCGTCGATGTTCATGGCGGCTAGAACTTCAGTTGGGAGAGCTTCGTGATCCAGACGAGGCCGATGGCCTGCAGGACCATCGCGCCGGCGGTCACGTTCGCGCCGAACGGGTGCTTCAAGAAGCCCTCGAACTGCTGCGGGTTCGTGCGCCACATGAGCAGTCCGAGGAAGTAGGTGATGCCCACGATGCCGATCACCGACGCCTGCGCCTCCGTCGACTGCGAGCGGATGCGCCGCGAGATCTCGATGCGATCGCGGATCGCGCGCCCGACCTGTGACAAGGTCGGCGCGAGGCTGCCCCCCACTTCGCTGTGCACCGCCATCGTCGTGCTGAAGAGGCGGAACGTCTCGAGCGGGACGCGGATCGTGAAGTCCTCCCACACCATGTGCGGGCTCTCGCCGTAGCGCAGGCGCCCGAGCACTTCCTGGATCTCGGTCTGGATCGGCTTCTGCGTCTCGCGCGCGGCGCTGTCGAGCGCTTCGCTCGTGCCCGCGCCGGCCGAGAGCGCGCCGACCATCAGGTCGATCGCGTTCGCGAGCTGGTTCTCGAGCTTGAGCGAGCGCCGCGCGGCGAGCTGCTGCTCGAGGATCCACGCCATGACGCCGGTGATCACCCCGAGCGACACGCCGTAGACGAGTTCGAGGCGGAACAGGAACACGATGGCGAGGCACACGGCGAGGCCCACCGCCCACGGCGCCCACAGATAGCGGCGCAGCGTCGGCGAGAGCGTGACCTCGTACTCGCGCTTCTCGCGGCCCTCGATCTCGGTGTTCAGCCGATCGCGCGAGATGCGACGGATCCTCTGGACGCGCCAGGCATACCAGAGCGCGCCCGCTCCCGCGGCGGCGCCTCCGCCGATGAGGACTTCAGACATCTGCACCGTCGTGCTTCTGGAAGATGTTCAGGGGCACCTCGACGCCGCGATCGCGCAGGTCGTGCACGAGCTTCGGGACGATGCCCGTCGCGGAGAAGTCGCCGATCTGCTTGCGGCCCTGACGGCCGGTCTGCTGGTACTTGAAGACGTCCTGGAGGAGCGGCGTGCCGTTCTCCATCCCGGTGATCTCGGCGATCGACTCGATGCGGCGAACGCCGTCGTCGCAGCGGCGCACGTGCACGATGAAGTGGAGCGCGCTCACGATCTGCTCGCGAATGGCGCGCGAGGGCAGCTCGAGCCCCGCCATGAGCACCATCGTCTCCAGGCGGTTGAGCGCGTCGCGCGGCGAGTTCGCGTGCACGGTCGTCATGCCGCCGTCGTGGCCGGTGTTCATCGACTGGAGCATGTCCAGCGCTTCCGCTCCGCGGCACTCGCCGACGATGATGCGGTCGGGGCGCATGCGCAGCGCGTTGATCACGAGGTCGCGCGCGGTCACGACGCCGCGACCCTCGATGTTCGGCGGACGCGTCTCGAGGCGGACGATGTGGTCCTGGTCGAGCATGAGCTCGGCCGTGTCCTCGATCGTGACGATGCGCTCGCTGTCCGGAATCGACTCCGCGAGCGCCCCGAGCGCCGTCGACTTGCCCGCGCCCGTGCCGCCCGAGATCAGCACGTTGCGCCGCGCGCGCACGGCGTGCTCGAGGAAGATCATCATCTCCTTGTTGAACATCCCGAGGCGCATCAGGTCCTCGCGCTTCAAGCGCTGGCGCCCGAAGCGGCGGATGGAGAGGGTCGGGCCGTCGATGGAGACCGGCGGCACGGTCGCGTTCACGCGCGAGCCGTCGGGCAGGCGCATGTCCACCATCGGAGCGCCCGAGTCGATGCGGCGCCCGACGCGGGCGGCGATGCGCTCGATCACGCGCAGGATGTGTTCGTGGTCGCGGAAGCGCACGTCGGTGAGCGTGAGTCGCCCGAAGCGCTCGACGTAGATGCGGTCGGGCGCGTTGACGAGGATGTCCGTCACCGCCGGATCGGCCATGAGCGGCGCGAGCGGGCCGACGCCGAGCGTCTCCTGCGTCAGTTCCTCCGCGAGGCGCTCGCGCTCCTCCGTGTTGAGCGGGATGTTCTCCGTCTGCAGCACATGGCTGACGAACTCGGTGACGGCGCGCGCGATCGCGTCCTCGCCCGATCCGTACATGCTGCGCTCGCCGATCTCGTCGAGCAGGCGCGCGTGGAGCCGCGCCTTGATCGAGAGGTAGTCCACGCCCGGACCGCGCGCGCCCACGGGCGCGCCCGGGGTCTCGCGGTTGCGGGCGTAGTCATGGTTCGGGTCGCGGTCCTCCTGGCGCAACCTGGCGTTGACGTCCGTTGCCATGTTGCGCGTGAAGCGCGCTCGAAGCCGGTCTCGATCGATCGGTTGATCCACGGGGGGTTCTTCTCGTCAGCTCGGGGGGTTCGGGGCCTGCCTCAGTTCGCCAGTCGCGGGTTCGAGGCGGTGCCGAAGCCGGGCTCAGCCCGGCGGACTTTTTTTGCCGCTTGCTCTTCGGGGGTCGTCTCGCGCTCGTGCTGCGGCGCGAGCTCGGCGGTGACCAAGTCGTCGACGACGCCCTTGATCGCCTTGCCGAAGCCGAAGAGCTGCGTCGCGTGCAGCACGTAGGGCTGACCGGTGTTGAGCGCGGTGATCAGCTTCTTCTGGTACGGGAGCTCGTGGTCGACCGCGCGGTCGAGGCGACCCTCGACGTCGGCGATCGAGAGCGTGCCCGGCGCCTTCTCGAAGTTGTTGTTGAGGATCACGCGCGTGCGCTCCTTCGGGAACCCGAGGTGCTCGAGCACCGGGAGCAGGCGCGCCGCGCCGACGACGTTCGGCACCGTGTTCTGCACGACGACGTACGCGCGGTCGGAGAGGTCGAGCACGGCCATGATCAGGCCGTCGAGCATCGGGAACGTGTCCACGAGGACGTAGTCGTACGAGCGCCGCGCGAGCGTGATCGTGCGCGACATCGCCTCGTCGTCGATGTCCGCCGCGTCGACGGCGTCGATCGGGGCGGCGAGGAGGTCGAGCCCGCACTCGTGGCGTACCGCGAGCTTGCGCACGAGCGTCTCGTCGAGCCGCGCCTTCTCGCGCGCGGCGCTCGCGAGACCCGTCGAGGGCGTCAAGTCGAGCATCGGCGCGCACGAACCCAGGTGCAGCGAGGCGTCGATCAGGAGCACCTTGCCCGGCGGCAGGCGCTTCGCGAGCGCGCAGGCGACACTGACCGAAACGGTCGACTTGCCGACGCCGCCCTTGTTGCTGACGATCGAGATCACCTTGCCCATCTCCTTCTTCTGCTCCGCCGGGCGGCGCAGGAGACGGTCGAGGAGCTGCTGCATCTCGGGCACGGTCAGCGGGCGGCGCAGGAAGTCCTGCACCTGCGCGCGCATCGCCTCGATGATGATCTGGTGCTCGTTCTCGCCGAACCCGAGGTTCTCGGGCCGGTAGAGCGCCACCACCGCGGTGCCCGGAGCGACCGCGCCGATCTCCTCGGCGAAGGTCTTGAGCGAGCGCGGATCGGCTTCGATCTGCACGCACACGATGTCCGGCCGCCGGTTGCGCGCCGCTTCGATCGCCTGACGCGAGGACTGCACGAAGTGCAGCACGGGGCGCCAACGACGCAAGGAGGCAACGGCCGCTTCGATCTCGCCGCGCAGCAGGGGGTCCGAGCCGACGACGAGGATCTGGGGAGTGGTTTCCATGTGGATTTCGTGAGTGGACTACCGCACCAATGCGGGAGCGAGGACGGAACCGATCCGGACGTCTTGCCAGCGACCGGAAAGGGGCGGAGGAGGATTGGGTATCGGGAGTGGTGTCATGGGGTAGGTGAAGTTCCTCGCGTAGGAGAACACGACGTCCCACTCGGCTTGACTCATCCCAATAGGAAGCGAACCGCGCGTGATGGTCGCGGACGCATTGTCGGGCGCGACGAGGATCGGCGGCGGATCGTCGTCACGAGTGTCGAACTTGAATGTGAAACGCAACTGGTTCGCCATAGGGAAGGAAAGCGATCCGTAGCCGAATCCAATTACACGCTGCGACGATGTCCCGGAGGCCCCGACGATCGTTCGATAGATTGGGAAGTACGCATAAAGAAGCTGGCCTGGGCTTCCGGCAAGGGCTCGGATCTCGGCAAACACCTGCGCAACCTCGCTGGCCGTCATCGGGTTCGGCCCCGTCGTGAGATCCGTTGGAGCGAAGTCGCCAATTGTGCCGCCGTCATGCATCAGCTGGCCGACGGTCACGCCTTCTTCCAGCCCATCCTCAGGCTCGTTAGCTTCTTGGTGAGCTGCGTGGAGGGCGCCACCCGCGTCGGTCGTGAAGTTCCAGTATCTACCGGTGACCCCGGTGTCGGCTGCGCAGGTGGCGCTACCAACGAGCTCTCCCCAGAACGTCTCGAACGAGAAAGCGATCGAGAACCACTCGCGCTCTCCCGAGGCGTTCACATGCCAATACCCGACCCCAAACACGGGCTCGTTCCCATCTTCTCTGCGCTGGTTCAGCACCGGGGATCCGTCGGCCTTCCGCGGCGGCGGGCCAATGCGCAACGCAGGCCGAGCTGAGGCGATCGCGACGGCTCGAAGGGTCAATCCCTCCGTGCGCGGGTTGTATCCCGGCCCCGCAGCGTGGATCGAGGTTCCCATGCCAAAAAGGAACGGCAGCGTCGCACCGCGCGAACTGATCGAGTCGACGTGGTCGAGCGGGTTGTCCCCAGATGTACGACGCAGTCGGACGAGCATGCCCAGTGCATTCCAACTTCCAGAGTTGTTGAACCCCGTCGGAAGGGCAGGCGTGAAATCGGCGCGCTCGTAGGTTTCATCCTCTGCATGTTGCGTTTGCGAATTGAAGCTCCCACTCACGATGTCCCCACACGCCGCGTTGCGTGTGTTCGACTGGAGCTCCGGATCGTCGATCCACCTCTCCGATGCATTTGCGGTGCTTTCGTCGGGGATCACGATCAGCGCCGAAGCATTGGCCTCACCGATCCCGCCCTCGAGGCGCATGACCGGGCCTGCACCGAAACGCTGCCCATCGGAATCGTCCGCGGGCAGCGCCCCGCGGTACGGGTCGGAGAATGCGATCCCGCCGGTCGGGTGAAGGTCGTCGTCAAGCACCTCGCGCACAAGCTCAGAGACGATCAGCCGCCGATGAAGGTTGCTCACCGGTCGATAGACGTCGTAGTCACGCCGCCGCACACCCTCGAGCGCCGCCGTGTCAGCGGCGGCCTGCATCTGCGCCTGCCCAAGCGACGCAAACCCAAGGTCCACCGTGAGCGCCGCGATCCCGAGCATCGCGAAGACGAGCACGGCGAACAACACGAGAGCCACGCCGGCCTTCGTGTCGTTCGGGGTACGCATCGGTCGCAGGTAGCGCAGGATCTTCATGGTGGTGGGGGGCTTTCTCTTCTTCTTGGAGCCGCGTGTGGCCCTCTGCGTGCATCACTTGGGCTGGTCGTCGCTGTCGCCCTTGGGCACAGGCACGGACGTGCTCTTGCCGCCTTGGATGACCTGGATCGTGTCCATCTCCGGCGCGCGCTCGGGCTCGGCGAGGTCGGCGTCGCCGGCACCGGGCTGGCTCGGGCGGATGAACACTTGGAGCTTGGCCCCGACCGCGATCGCATCGGTCAATGGATCCGCCTCCGAATCGGCGACCTGGATGAAGACCTTCTTGCCCTTGCGCTTCGTCATGTCGGGCGGAAGCGGAAGGATGACCCGCGCGTTGCTCACGAGGAGGCGCTTGGTCGTGTCCCAGGCACGCTTCTCCGCCTTGGCACGCTCGGCATCCGGCGACACGAAGCGCGAGTCGGCGGGACTCGCACTGGACTGCGACTTCATCGGCATGGTCGCGTAGATGTCGATGCGGTCGCCAAGGACCATATCATCGAAGCCCTCGACCTCTTGCGGGTCGAGCCAGACACCCCGCGTGCCCTTTTCGAGCGCGGAAGCAGGGCCGGGCCGCGTGCCCTTGGGCATGAAGTCCGACTCGGTGAACGAGTAGCCCGGCACCTTCTCGCGCTTCAGCACGCGCCCGAAGTAGCTCGTGATGTCCTTGCCGAGGATGTGGCCCGCGGTCTTGGCCTTCTCCTCCTCGATCCACCTCACGACGAAGTCCTTCGTCTGCGGGTGGAGCATGTGCTCCTTGGTGAGTGCCGTGTACGGCTCGATCAGCCTCACGCTGATCGGCACGGCAACCTTGCCCGCGTGGTCCTCGTCCTTCTCACGCGCCTGCACGCTCTTGCCGCCGAACAACGAGCCTTGCCCGACGAGGAGCAAGGTCCCGACGGCGCCGGCCGCGCCGACGATGATGAGGAGCAGCACGAGCAACACACTCATGCCGGAGGTCCGTCCGCGCTTCTTCTGTTCTTGTGCCATGGGGATCGTCTCGTGGTTCGGTCTGGGGATCGGAGGACGCGGGGGGCGTCAGCGGGAGAACACCTCGCGCCGGAACATGGACTGAGCGGAGATGAGGCGGCGGAAGGGGCGCACTTCCTGGCCCAGCGCGAACTGCCTTCCCAGACCGTAAGGCCCGGAGTACGTGTTGTTTCCGCCGGAGGCGCTCCCGAGCAGGGCGGTCCCGTCCGGCGTCGAGGCCGCGTTCACCGCTCCGTCGTCGGCCTGGATCGGCGTGTTCACGCCGGTGCCGGCGGGCAGGAACGCGCTCATCGACGCCGCCTGGAACGGGTAGTTCACGCGCAGCGCCACCATGCCGCGATCGCGCCCGGTCGAGGTCATGCTGAACGGCGCCGCGGCCGGATCGGTTGCGTACTCGGCCGGACGCACCTCCTCGACGACTGCGACCCATTCGATCGTCTCAGCGCCGCTCGTCGAATCGCGGGACACGACTTTGGGAATCGCGACCGTGTACTCGTACGCGTTGAAGGGGTCGCCCGGGTTGTAGTTCTCGTTGCGCAGGATCGCGCCCGGGTAGTGGAAGTACTCGCGATCGCCCCCGCCCAGGGTGAGTCGCTCGCGGATCATCAGCGGCGTGAGCATCCGGTTGAGTGCCGGGAAGTTGTCGATGCGCTGCTGGAACGTGACGTCGTCCATGTCCGTCGTGTCGAGCACCAACAGGCCCGGGTCGAAGATCCGGTCGCGCACGTCGGGATCGCGCAGGGCGTCGTCGAAGGTCGCCGTCGCCGGCAGCTCCGCCAGCGCCAGCTCGCGCGCCCCCACGCGCGCCGCGTTCAGGATCGCTTGCTGCGAGAACACCATCCGGCCCAGCTCGACCGTGGCGGCGAACAGCAGGTAGAACGCCAGCGCGATGCAGGCGAACTCGACCAGCACCGCGCCGCCGCGGCTTGCGCGCGCGCGTATGCGTGAACCCGCGGCAGGTGCGGATGGAGTGCGGCCGAAACGGACCCGGAGGCCCGCCGCGGAAGGTCGCGTGGTCTTGGCGGCCGACATGAGTGGTGTTGGGGAAGTGGTGGGTGCCCCGCGGAGCGCGAGCACGCTCCGAACGAAGCTGGGTATGGATCGCTGCCGTCGCCGCCGCCGGGGAGCTCACCCGACGACAGCCCGATACCGCCGAACCCCACTCTCAGCCCTGCCGTCCGCGACCACCGGGGGGAGTGCCCCGCGAACATCCATGAGCACGAGAACCGAGTCCTGCAGCTCGCTTCCGGCAGGCGCCATTCTACAGAGGTGGGCTTTCTCCGCTTTTTCCAGGTGCCCGCGAGATCGCCGACCGACGCAAGCCGTCGGCGCTTCTCGAATTAGGAAGTTGCAAAAACTGTCACTTCCCACGTCGCTGGGGTCAAACGCCCCCTGAATTCCCGCCGAGCGCACTTCAGGTGGCCTGCATCACAGATTCCAAGCTGGTGTCACCCAAGGCCTTGCATCACCTCGAACTAGGAATTTCTTTCCTGGTCTCCGAGCGCCCTGCCGAACCGCGCCGAGCCTCCGTCGCGCGTGCGACGCGTGCGGAGCCGAAGCGGAGGAAGCCCCGCATCGCGCTCACGACGCGGCGTGCCTCCGTCTATGCTGCGCGGCTCGACGCGTCCGCGCGCACTCCGATGGAAGCCCTCCTCGTCCACCCGCCGTTCGCGGATCCGACCCAGCCCTACCTGAGCCTCCCCACCCTCAAGGGCTGGCTGCGCGCGCGCGGGCTCGACGCGCGGGTGCTCGACCTGAACGTCGAGGCGGCGCACTGGCTCTTCGAGCCCGAGCAGCTCGACCACGTCGGCCGACGCCTCGGCGCGCGCTTCGTCGACCTCAACCGGACGCAGGCGCTCTCCTTCGACCAGCAGCGGGAGTACCGGGCGCTCGTCGAGTGCCGCCCGAAGATCGAGCACGCGATCGGCGCCGATCCACGCATCCCGGACGTCTTCCAGAAGCGCGAGCACTTCTACGACGCGGCCGCCTATGCGCTCGCCCGCCGCAAGGTCGAGGGCTACTTCGAGGCGCTCTCCGCCGCCTTCTGGCCGTTCCGCTTCGGCTTCAACCAGTGCACGCACAACGTCGTGCCCTGGAGCTTCGACCTGCTCGAGGAATACGCGACCGGTGCGAAGAGCCCGCTTTGGGGCTTCTACGACGCGATGTTCCCCGACATGGGGACGTTCGACTGGAGCGAGGGAAAGCTCCCCCCCGTCGACCTGACGCAGGTCGGCTTCGTCGGGATCTCGATCGTCTTCCCGTCGCAGATCCCGGAGGCGCTGCACCTCGCGCGTTTCCTGAAGCAGCGCGCGCCGCACGTCTTCGTGATGCTCGGCGGCCCCGGCATCCACCAGGTCGCGATCCACCTCGAGGAATCCCTGCGCCTGCGCTTGCTCGCCTTCGCCGACGCGATCGGCGTGTTCGAGGGCGAAAAGACGCTCGAAACGCTGCTCCCGCGCGTCGCGAGCCTCTCCGCCACGACGAGCCCGAGCGAGCGCTTCGAGCTGCTCCGCGACGTGCCCAACCTGATGTGCGTGGACCCCGCGCTCGAGTCGGTGCACGTGGGTCCGCGCTGGAGCCTCGACCTGCGCGAGGCGGAGCCGCCCGACTACTCCGACCTCGACCTCGACCGCTACTGGGCGCCGAGCCGCACGCTGCTCTACGCGCCGACGCGGGGGTGTTACTGGGGCAAGTGCTCGTTCTGCTACTACGGTCTCGCCGAAACGGCGACCGCGAAGTATCGCGAGATCCCGCCCGAGCAGGCCGCGACGGAGCTCGGCCAGCTCTCGCGCCGCTACGGCGTCAAGAACGTCTACCTGTCGTGCGACGTGCTCTCGCCCGTATACGCGGTGAAGCTCGCGCAGGCGCTGATCGACAAGGGCGTGAAGCTCCGCTGGTCGAGCGACCTCAAGATCGAGGCCTACTTCACGCCCGAACGCTGCAAGCTGCTCTTCGACTCGGGCCTGCGCTCCGCCGCGTTCGGCATCGAGTCGGGCTCCGACCGCATCCTCGAGCTCATGCGCAAGGGCGTCGATCGGAAGACGCTGACCGACGTGAACCGCGCCTTCCACGACGCGGGCGTCGCGACGGAGTGGATGACGTTCACCGACCACCCCGACGAGGCGCTCGACGAAGCGCTCGACACGGTGCACTGGATCGAGGAGCAGAAGGACCACGTCGACCTCTTCATCGTCGGCAAGTTCGGCCTCGAGGCCGGCTCGCACATCGCGCAGGAGCCCGCGCGCTACGGCGTGCGCAAGATCTACTGGGCGGACGGCGACGAGCTGCGGCTCTACGCGCTCTTCACGCACAAGGGCGGCCGACGCGGGCGCGAGGTCGACCTCGCGATCGAGCGCGAGATCGACCGCGTCGGCGCCGAATGGGACCTCCATCCCTATCCCTGGGCCGGCGCGAACTCGACGCACCACACCTTCCTGCACTTCCTCGAGTTCGGCCCGCGCGTCTTCAAGACGCACTTCCAACGCGCGCACGCTGCGCTGCGCGGCAAGCTCCCCGACCCGCCCGTCGCGCACATCGAGGGCCTGCGCGAGAAGATCCGCTTCAACCCCGAGCGCATGGCCGAGAACGAGCAAGCGTTCTTCGCCGACTACCTGGAGCGCGCGCTCTACACCACGGTCCCCGCGCGCGGCGGCGCGAAGAGCGACGTCGCGCCGCTCTCGCTCGCCGACTACGAAGCCGCGGCGGGCGAGGTCCGGCTGCTCTACCCCGGTCTGCGCTGAACCCCGACGGGCACCCGGCTCACTGCCACGGCGCCGGGTTGGGCCGCACGGCGATGCCGTTGCCGCCCGTGTCGGTCGCGCCCGCGAGCGAGACCTTGCCCGTCGTCGTGGTGACGAGCGGCACGTCGCCGACGCGCGTCCGCGTGGTCACGTCGATGACCGAGACGTAGTTCTCGAACTTGTGCGAAACGTAGGCGTAGTTGCCGCCACCGGCCTTGGGCCCGAACGCGACGCCGTGCGCGCCGCTGCCGGTCGGAATGTTGGCGACGATCGCCGATGCGGGATCGGGGTAGCCCGTGACGTCCAGCGCGCGCGCGACGTCGATCACCGAGACCTGCGTGCCGTTGGCCGCGAAGATGTAGCGGCCGTTGGGCGTGAAGGGCACCTGGATCGCGCCGCCGGCCACGGGGATGTCGCGGACCTTCGCTTGGGCGACGAGGTCGTAGAGCGACACGCTCTTGTCGAGCAGGCTGCCCGAGGCGCCCAGCGTCCCCGCTGCGTTGGCCGAAGCTCCGAGCGGGTGCATCCCGGCCGGGAGGCAGGCGGTCTCGGTCAAGGTCGCCTCGTCGATGATGCTGAAGGTCGAGTCCATCGAGTTCGACGTCACGAGCTTCCCGTTCGCGTACCAGATGCCGTGCGGCCCGTAGCCGCTCACGACGGCCGCCGGCGGCATCATCGTCGTCCCGCACGGCGCCTCCGGCCCGCTCGCCTGCGTGAAACGCCGCACGTGGTGCGAGCCCTCGATGCTCACGTACCAGTAGGTGCCGTTGAAGTCGCTCGTGACGTGCGCAGGCGAAGCGCCGCCGACGCAATCGCTGCCGATCAAGGTCTTCGTGTTGGCATCGATGCGCGAAAGCGTCGTGCCGAACCAGTTCGTGACCAGCGCCTGGTTGCCGCCCGCGCCGAACCAGAGGTTGTGCGGGTTGTTGCCCACGGGAATCGTGCTCGTCACGGTCCACGTCCCCGTGTCGATCACCTGGATCACGCCGTCGGTCCCGCGCGCGGGCCAGTCCTGGAATTGCGCGCAGACCCACACCTCGCCAAGGCCGGGGATCGCGGGCGGCGGCATCGGCGTGTGCAACGAATACGTCGGCGGCGTGAAGCCCTGCCCCACGTGGATTTCGCCGCGCATGTAGGGGTGCATGCCGCACAAGAACGTGTACTTCCCCGCCTGTCCGAACTGCTGGTAGTAGACGCCGCCGGGGCCGAGCTGACCGGAGTTCGCCCCGCGCCGGCCGTGCGACGTGAGCCAGGACAGTTCGACGGCCGGATGGTAGGTGCGACCGCCGTTCACGAAGCGCACGGTGTCGCCCGGCTGGATCGTGACCTGCAGCGGGCTGAACCACGGATCCTCGTCGAGGATCGTGACCGTGGTCTGGTACGCCGGCTCGGGCACGTAGGAGCCCGGGAGGTTGGTCACATAGTCCACGAGCAGATCGAGCTCCTCGTCGGAGATCTCGTGCATCGGGAACGCCGGCATCACCGGGAGGATCCCGTTGCGCACGCGCCATGCGATGTACGCCGTGGGATCGCCGGCGACCTGCGACGCGAAACGCGTCGGATCGACCCACGAGACGCCGCCCATCCCGAGCGCGCCGTGACACGTCGCGCAGTTGGCGCGAAAGATCGCCTCGGGGGCGCGCGGCGGATACTTCTGGTCCGGCGTCGCCGGCGCGTGCGTTCCGGCCGGCGCCCATTGCGTTTGCGCGCTCGAAGGCGGGGCGGTGAGGACGGAGAACGCAAAGGCACAAAGGGCCAGGAAACGCAGCATGTCGGGCCTCGGGTGTTGGACGATCGCGGAGTCGAATGAACCCTATCCCCGTCCCGAGAAGCTCACGATACGCCCGCTGGTGTACCGCCTCCGGCCGACCGCTGCGTAAAAAGGAGCACGCGCGGTCGAGAGTTTCCTACGCATCGCGTCGCGCGCGCGACCTGCCCCGCCGAGTCGGTGCAGGGCGGGGCTCCCTTCGGCGAGATGGCACCGTGAGGACCATCCGCGCCAGCCCGGACACGTCCACGCCGGGTAGAGTCGGTCGAGCACGCAACAAGTGCATCCCGCGCGGCCATACCACCCAGAACGCCTCCCCAACTCCACCCACTCCGCCATGCGTACTCCCTCCGCCGTCTTGCTGTCCTGCCTCGCAGCCGCCCCCGCGACGGCCTTCCAGTCCGTGCACGTCGTCAACGGCGGAACGGGCTCGGCGCTACAAACGGCGATCGACGCCGCGGCGAGCGGCGACACGGTGCTCGTCCATGGCGGGGGCTTCGGGTCGATTTCGATCCAGGCCAAGTCGCTCACGCTGATCGCGGAGCCGGCGCACGGGACTGCGTTGAACTTCCTCACGATCGGCTCGATCGCCGCGGGCCAACGCTGCGTCGTCGCGGGCTTCGACATCACTCCCAACTCGCTCGCGCCGGCCGTGACCGTGCTCGTGTGCGGCGGGAGCGTGCGCCTCGAGGACGTCCGTGCCCAGGGAACGGTGAACAGCTCGGTCGACGCGCTCGTGGTCTCGGGGTGCGCCGACGTCGCATGCGTGCGCAGCGTCTTCGCCGGCGGCTCGCAGATCCCGACGCCTGGCCCGAACCAAACGCCGAGCTACGCCGCCGGACGCGGCGTCGTCTGCCAGGGAAGCCAGCTCGCGCTCTACGAAAGCACCATGAGCGGGGGCGACGGACAGAACGACCACTTCATCAACACGGTCTTCGCCGGCTCGGGCGCGGGCGCGGGAGGCTCTGCGCTCGAGTGCGACGCGACCTCGACCCTGCTGGCGAGCCGCTCGTCGTTCACGGGTGGCAAGGGTGGGACGGGGCGCGGCCTGACTTGCGCGCACCTCCCCTGCGGGCTTGCGCCGACGCCGGGCGCCGACGGCGGCGCTGGGATCCTCGCGATCGCGGGCGCGAGCGTTTCCGTGCTCGACTGCGCCGCGCAAGGCGGAATGGGGGGCGTTGGCGGTTCGGGCGGGCAGTGCTGTCCGCAGACGACGTGGCCGCCCGGCTCGAACGGTCAACTCGGCGCCGCCGAGCAGGGCGCGGTGACCCACTTCGCGGGTGCGGGCACGGCGCTGGTGGCTCCGAGCGTCGTGCGCGTCGGCAACCCGCTCGCGCTGTCGATCCAAGGCACGCCGGGCGACGTGATCTTCCTCGCGGTGTCGGGCCAGACGCGCTTCGCGTTCGATCCGTTCTACTCGGGTGTGTTCCTCTTCGGGCCCGCGGCGCGGAGGAGCTCGTTCGGCGTCGTGCCGGGGAGCGGCACGCTCGGGGTCTCGATCCCGGTCGGCACGCTGCCCGGCGGCGCGCAGTCGGCCGTGCGCTACCTGCAGGTGCTCGCGCGCGATCCCTCGGGGCAATTGCGGCTCGGAAGCCCGGCGGTCGTGACGCTCCTCGACCCGAGCTTCTGAGCGCGGCCGAACCCCGCGTGCACGCCCTTCGTGCACGCCGGACTTCGCGCGCGAACTCGGTGTCCACCCG
>JACRIO010000165.1 GCA_016220035.1 Planctomycetota bacterium
CTTTGCTCGCGCTGGAGACGCCTGCTCGTGCGGCGCAGGAGCCGACGCCGGCGTCCAAGACCGCGCCTGCGTCCAAGACTGCGCCGCAGGCGAGCGATGCGCGCTGGCTCGTCGCGGCGCGTGAGATGGAGCTCGAAGAACTCGTTTCGGGCGCGGCGACGGCACTCGATCTCGCCATCGACTTCAATCCGGTCGAGCTCGCGGGAGCGGTGACCGTGCGCTTGCCGGTGAAGCCGAGCGGCGAGGAGTTGTGGGACGTCGCCTCGCAGGCGCTCGCGTCGCGCGGGCTCACCTCGATTCAGGCGCCGGGGAGTCCCTTCCTCACGATCGTGGCGCTCGACAAGGCGAGCGGCCTCGCGCGGCTCGAGGAAGGCGGCATCGGCGCCACGCGCGCGGGCTTCGTCAAGGTGCTCGTGCCGCTCACGCACGGGCGCGTGCAGTCGGTTTCCGACGCGGTGAAGCTCGTGCTCTCCAAGTCCGGCAGCGTGACCGCGTTCCAGGACTCGCGCTCGCTCGTCGTCGCGGACCTGCGGCCCAACGTCGCGCAAGCCCTGCGGCTCGTGCAGTCGCTCGACACCTCGTTCGAGGATCTCGACGTCGACGAGATCGCGCTCGAACACAACTCCCCCACGGCGATCGTCGCGCTGCTCGACAAGCTCGGCAACGCGCGGAAGCTCGTGTTCGGGGAGAAGGCGCGCGGGACGCTGCTCGCGCATCCCGAGGGCAAGAGTGTCTTGCTCGTCGCCCCCAAGGACGAGAAGCCGGTGTGGTGGGACCTGATCCATCAGTTCGATCAGGCGCAGCCCATGCGGACGATCCACTACTCGCCGCGGCGCTTCGGGCTTTCGGAGACGGCGCGGCTCGTCGAGGAGGTCGTGCACGGGAGCCGGGGGGTCGACGCGGCCGATCCCTGGCGCATGGTGATCGACGAGCTGACAGGGTCGTTGATCCTGACCACGACCGAGGAGCTGCACGAGCGCGTGAACGAGCTCCTGAACCGCATTGAGTCGGTCGCGCCCGAGACGCGGCGACCAATGCGTTCGTTCGCGGTGCGAAATCGCGGCGTCGAGGAACTGAAGGGGCTGCTCGAAGGGTTGCTCGACGCGGGGGCCCTGCGCGAGGCGTTGAAGCCCGAACCCGCGGCGACGCAGGCGCAGGGAGTGGCCGGTCCGCTCGCAAACCAAGCCGCCGTCGTGCGCGCGACGAGCTCCGACAAGCTCGGGCGCGACGTGATCCTCACCGCCGACAAGGCGACCAACCGCTTGATCGCCATGGGCGAGGGCCGCGTGCTCGACGAGTTAGGGCGCTTGATCAAGGAGCTCGACGTGCGCACGCCGCAGGTGCTCGTCGAGGCGCTCGTCGTGACCTTGACCGAGGGCCAGACGCGCTCGCTCGGCGTCGAATTGCAGCACCTGGGCGCCGAGAACGGCACGGTCGTCAAGCTCGCGAGCCTGTTCGGCCTCGGCTCGCCCGACCCCGCGGCGAGCACGCTGCCGACCGCGAGCGGGACTGGATTCTCGGGCGTCGTGCTCAATCCCGGCGACTTCTCGGCCGCGGTGCGCGCCCTCCAGACCGTGAACGAGGGCCGCACGCTCACCATCCCCAAGGTGCTCGTGAACAACAATCAGCCTGCCATGCTCAACAGCGTCTTGCAGACGCCCTTCGCGAGCACGAATGCGTCGACCACCGTCGCGACGACGAGCTTCGGCGGCACGCAGGACGCCGGCACCACGATCCAGGTCACACCGCAAATCGCCGATGGCGACCAGCTCGTGCTCGACTACACGGTCTCGCTCTCGGCCTTCGTCGGAACGTCTGCGGATCCGACGCTGCCGCCACCGCGGCAGGAGAACAAGCTCAAGAGCATCGTCACGGTGCCCGACGGCTATGCGGTCGTGGTCGGCGGGCTCGAGATCGGCAAGGAGTCCAAAGCGCGGTCCTCGGTGCCCGTGCTCGGGGACATTCCGATCTTGGGGTGGTTCTTCGGCAACCGCTCGGCGGATGAGAGCCGCTCGCGCTTCTTCGTGTTCCTGCGCTGCTCGGTGCAGCACTCGCAGACCTTCGAGGACCTGCGTTACCTTGGTGAGAAGGATCTCCGCGCGGCCGGCGTCGACGACGGCTGGCCGAAGCTCGCACCGCGGTGGATCCGATGAGAAAGCTCGCTCACGTCTTCGTCGCCAGCGCGACTACCCTCATGACCCTCGCCGGCTGCCGTGCTGCACCCACCGGACCGTACTCGCCGCCTTCAACCCTCGTACGCAGCACGAGCGAGGCCGAGCGCCTCACGCAGCTCGCCGGCGAGCTCGCGGACGGCAATCCCGCTCAGGCCGAACTTCTTCTGCGCCAAGCCCTGACCGCCGACCTCTACCACGGCCCCGCCCACAACAACCTCGGCGTGCTCTTCCTGAACGCCGGCAAGCTCTACGACGCCTCCGTCGAGTTCGAGTGGGCCCGCAAGCTCATGCCCGGCCACCCCGACCCGCGCACGAACCTCGCCATCACCCTCGAACGCGCCGGCCGCACGAGCGACGCGATCGACGCCTACCGCGCCGCGCTCGAAGTCGCCCCCGAGGACCTCGCTGCGACCCAGGGCCTCGCGAGCGCCCTCCTCCGCTCCGGCCGTACCGATCCCGCCCTCCCCCAGCTCCTCGAGCGCATCACCCTGCAAGGCTCCACCGAGGCATGGCGGGCATGGGCTCGGGTTCGACGGACTCGACCCGTCGACGCTCGGCGAGACCGACCGCCGTCCAGCGGATCCTGAGAGCGCGACCACCGTCGCGCACCGGAAGCACGGCGCACGCAGGGGCGGATCTCATCGATTTCAGCGGGACCGCCACGCTCGATGGACTCGACCCGCACGACTCGCCGAGCAGCACGACGGAGCCCCTGCGACCCCCCTCCCGCCGCACGCCTTTGGCTTCACCGCCAAGTCCAGGCCCCCCGTCCTCCAGGCCCGACCCTCCGCCGAAACTCTCCGTCCGCATCGAGCCGTTGCGCGCGCACTGGACGCATCGCCCCCGCGCCTCGAGCTCAGTCCGGCCGCGCCGCTGCGAGCCGCGGATCGAGCACCCGTGCTCCGCCGCACTCCGCGTGCTCGGCCGGTCGCCCGAGGAGGAAGCCTTGCACGAGATCGCACCCGGCCGACCGCATGCACTCGAGGTCGCGTGGATCCTCGAGGCCCTCCGCGATGGTCGTGATCCCGAGCTCGCGGCACACGGCGTTCAACGAAGCGACCAGTTGCTGCTTCGCGCGCGAGGCGTGCGCGCCGTGGACGAGCTCCCGGTCGTACTTGACGAACTCCGGCGTCAATTGAGCGAAGCAGGTGAGGCCCGAATACCCCGATCCGAGGTCGTCGATCGCGAGCCGATAGCCCGCGGCGCGCAAGCGCGCGATGCGTTCGATCAGCGGCGCGTCGATGACGAGCGCGCTCCGCTCGGTGATCTCGAGCACGACGTTCCGGGCATGGCGCGAGAGCGGCGCGTCGGGATCGAGGAGGTCCTCGTCCGACAGGGACTCCGGGTGCAGGTTGACCAGGAGCACCGTGCCGGGCTCCATGTGCTCCACGTGCCGCGCGACGCGGGCGCGGATCACCCGATCGAGCTCGACGGTCCGGCCCAACTCGGCGGCCTCTCGAAGCAGGTCCTCCGCGGACTCGAACCCCGGGACCGCGCCGCGCACGAGCGTCTCGAAGCCGAACGGCCGCGTATCCGCGCAGTGGAAGATCGGCTGGTAGAGATGCCGCAGCGAACTCAACAGGTCGGTGAAGGCCGCGTTCCGCGCGCTGAGCGCCGATTGGCGCGCCGCGGCCTCGAGCCGGGACGGACCGGCTTCCCGCGCCACGAGCGCCGCGTCGATCGACGCGGCGAGTTCCTCGGCCGGGATGGGCTTCAAGAGCAGGCGATGCACGCCCGGCCCGTTCACCACCCGCGCGGCCGTCTCGATGTCGTCGGTGCCCGACAGCATGATCCGCGTGATCGACGGGTATGCGTCGCGGACCACGCGCAGGAGCTCCGTGCCGCTCATTCCGGGCATGGCCTCGTCGGTGACGAGCACTTCGACGGCATGAGAGCGCAGGTACTCGAGCGCCTCGGCGGCCGAGCTCGCGGTGGAGACGTCGAAAGCCTCGGCGTGCATGGCGCGCGCGAGCGAGTGCGTGAGCGCGGGCTCGTCGTCGACGAGCAGGACGCGCGGACGCCGGCACGGACCGGGGGCGTTCGGGGACTGCATGGGCCGGACTCTTGTCGAGCCACCCCATGCGTCGCTTGAGCTCGACTGGGAACCGGCGCGCGGATCACCGATCGTGCGCTGATCTCGAATCGCGCATCCCGTTGTCGATTGGCCGCTCGCGCGCAGACGCCGGCCGCGTTGGAGCCCGTGCCTCGCGAGTGTCGAGCGCGCCGGTCCGGAGGAGCACGGCGCGCGTCACGCCTTCTTCTTCAACGCCATCTTCAAGTCGCCGGTCGTCCCCGTCCCGCCCTCGCCGACGACCAGGTCGAACTTCAGCTTGCCGAGCTGCTCGTGCCACACCTCGGCCTTGTACGTGCCGGGCTTCAACCCCGCGATCTCGAAGCTCCCGTCCGCCTTCGTGAGCGCGGTGAACGGCGTGTCGGTCACGAACACGTTGCACGACATCCACGGGTGGTAATCGCACGCGACCTTCACGACCTCGCGGTACTCGAGCAGCATCTCCTCCTTGCCGCCCGTCGCCACAGCCTTGTTCATGCCCTCCGACTTGCGCGCGAACGTGTGGATGTTGTGCGTGCACACGTCCGAGTTCTTGAACACGAGCTTGCTCCCCAACGTCGCCACCACGATGTGCGGCTCGAAGACGCAGCCCTTCTGATCGATCTCGATCGGCTCCTTCGCGGGCTCGACCTTGGCGCCTTCCACCTGCACCGTCACGACGCAGTTCGCGATCCCGCCCTTCTCGTCGATCACGAGCGTCGGGTCCTTCGTCGCGACCTTCTCGCCCTCGGGGCAGCAGCCCTTCGACTTCTCGCCCTCGATCTTGAGCGGCCCGACCTCCGGCGGCTTCCCGTCGTACACGACGCGGCCGGTGACCTTGCCCTTCTCCACCGGCGTCGCGGCGGCGGGAGCTTGTCCTTGGGCGAAGGCCCACGTGGCAGTGAGGAGACCGGCGGACGCGACGAGGAGGAGGACGTTGCGGTTCATGGTGCGCGGGAGTCTAGCAAGGCGGAGGACGGCGGCGCTTCCGAGGGACGGCGCCCTTCCGTGGGGCCCCGCACTTCCGCGGCGCCGCGCACTTCCGTGGGGCCGCGCGCCTCCGAGGGGCCGCGCGTTCCCGAGGGGCGGCCCGTGGTCGAGCGCAGGACGCGAACTTCTTTCCGGCCGCCGAATTTCGGTCACCTCCGCCTCAGACGCGCTTGCTGCGCGTCCGAAACGGGCGCGTGGCCGGAGCTCGCGACCCCTTCCTCGACGGCCTGCGCGGCGTCTCCGTCGTGCGCGTGATCCTGCTGCACCTCCTGCAGCGCGTCGAGCACCCGTTCATCGCGACCTTCTCGTGGTTCATGCCCGGCATGCCGCTCATGTTCTTCGTGAGCGGCGCGCTCGTCGGCAAGAGCCTCGCGGACGCGGACCACGCCGCGCGCCTACGCTTCTGGAAGGAGCGCGCGCGCCGGCTCTTCCCGCCGTTCTGGGCCTTCGGCGTGGTGATCCTCGGCGTGTGCGCGTTCGGCGCGATCGTCTGGCCCGACGCCGCGCACGCCTTTCCGTGGAGCTCGCTCTGGCGCTGGATCGTGCCGCTCGCGGGGCCGCAGGCGAGTGCTGCCTACGACGAGCTCGACTGGCACACGTGGTTCCTCTCCGTGCTCGTGGTCATGCTCGCCACGGCGCCGTGGACGCTCGCGCTGCACCGGCGGTGGCCGTGCTCGGGCGCTGCGACCTTCCTCGCCGCCGGAGCGGCGCTCGAGCTCGCGCGCGTCCCCGTGCCCGACGTCGTGCGCAACGTGCTGCTCTTCGGCGGCGCGTTCCAGCTCGGGTACGCCTACGCGGACGGGAGCGCGCAGCGCCTCTCGCGCGCGGTGCTGCTCGCGCTCTTCGCGGGCCTCGCGGCCTTCGCGCTCGCGCTCCACGCGGCGCGCGCGCCGGGGACGATGCTCCACGCGGTGCCGCTCGCGCTCGTGGCGCTCGGTCTCGGCTTCGTGGCGTTGTGGCTCGCGCTGAAGCCGCTCGCGACGCGGCTTTTCGAGCGCGCGTTCGCCCTGCGCGCGATCCGGGCCGTCAACTCGCGCGCGTACACCATTTATCTATGGGGCCCGGTCGCGAACGACGTCGCGCTGCGCGTCGTGCGGCCGGGAACGGCGCTCGGGTACGCGCTCGACTTCGCGCTCGCGCTCGGGGTGCTCCTCGTGATCGTGAAGCTCCTCGGGCCGATCGAGGACTGGGCCGCGCGCCGCGGACGGGTGCGCGCGCTCCCGCGCCCGGACGCCGAGCTCCGCCGCGCCGCCTGATCAGCCTTTTCGTCGCGGCGCGAAGTCCGAGAGGCGCCCGACCTCGGGCAGATCGCCCACGAGCGGCCGCGCGTACTCGAGGAACGCCGGCGCCACGTCGTGGTCGCCCTTCAGGAAGCGGGCTTCGAGCCGCCGCGTGTCCTTCGCGACGTTCTGGATCGCGGTCAGGTCCTGGCTCGAGCGGTAGCGGCCTTTCTTGCTCGTCGCGCGCACGATCACGACCGAGCCCGCGCGGCCCTTCAGCGCGGACTTCGCGGCGAAACGGCCGACGGCGCGCGCTTCCTCGGCGTCGACGGCGCTCGTGACGCCGACGAAGCTGCGCTGGAGGTAGCCGAACGTGTCCGCGCGCACGCGCTTCGCGCCGAGCTTCGTCTTGACCTCCTCCGCGAGCAGGTCGCCGAGCGCGCCCGAGCCCGCGAGCTGCAGGTTGCCGTGCGAGTCGCGCTCCTTCGCCTCGACGAGCGTCTTCCCGTCGGGCCCGTGCACGCCCTCCGACACGGCCACGACGCAGCGGCCGAGCCGCTTCATCACGCGGTCGACGTCGCCCACGAAGCGGTCGAGGTCGAACACGCGCTCGGGGACGTAGATCAGGTGCGGCCCGTCGTCGTCGAAGCGCCGCGCGAGCGCGCTCGCGGCCGTCAGCCAGCCCGCGTGGCGCCCCATGATCACGTCGATCTTGATGCCGGGCAGCGAGCGGTTGTCGAGGTTGTCCCCCATCATCGCCTGCGCGACGAACTTCGCGGCCGAGCCGTAGCCGGGGCAGTGGTCGGTGACGCGCAGGTCGTTGTCGATCGTCTTCGGCACGTGCAGGACGAAGAGCTCGTACCCGTCCTCCACCGCCATGCTCTCGATCAGGCGCGCGGTCTCGGCGGAGTCGTTGCCGCCGATGTAGAAGAACCAGTGCACCTCCATCCGCTCGAGCTCGTCGAGGATCTTGCGGCACTCCTCGGGCGTCGGCTTGTGGCGCACGGAGCGCAGCGCCGACGACGGCGTGTTCGCGACCAGCTCCAGCGTCTTCTTCTTCTCGCGCGACAGGTCGACGATCTTGCCGCCGAGCACGCCCTGCACGCCGTGCACCGCGCCGAGGACGCGCTTCACCCGCTCCGACGCGACGAGCGTCTCGACGATGCCGACGAGGCTCTGGTTGATGACGGCGGTCGGGCCGCCGGACTGTCCGATGAGCGCGTTGCCGCGGGAGCGGGGCATGGGGATCTCCGTGCGAAGGGCGGGGCGGGGCGGGGCGCACACGCTAGCGTTCGAGGGGACTGAGCTACTACATCGGAGAGTCCTCGCGCCGCGCGAGGATTCCGCGCGACACCAAGGGCTCGGAGCTGAGAGGAAACTAGAACCCCGGGCAGACCATGGCCGGTCCTCCGGCCA
>JACRIO010000166.1 GCA_016220035.1 Planctomycetota bacterium
CAAGGAGCGCGAGCACGCGCTCCGCCCGCAGCCACCGTGCGAGCTCCACAGCGCCGAGCACGAGCACCAGCACGAGCCCCGTCCCCGGCAGGTAGGTGTAGCGGTCCGCCAGCGCCTGATCGCCGACCTGCACGAGCCCGAGCACGGGAAGGAGCGCGATCGCGAACCACGCGAGCCCCGCGCCGAGCCAAGGCCGCGCCCTGCGCCACCGCCACGCGAGAAGGAGCGCGACGAAGAGCCCGACGACGCCGAGCACGAACGCGGGCGAGCTCCACGGCGAGCGCCACGCGTAGTGCGGCGACAGGTCGACGGGGACGAGCGTTTTTCCCGCGTAACGCGCCAGCGCGGCGACCGCGTTCGCGACACGCTCGAGGAACGCCGGCCCGCTTTCCACGTGCATCGCTCCGCCGGCGCGCTGCACGAGAAGCGTGATCGCGCACGACGCGGCGGCGAGCACCGCGAACGGCAGCTTCTCGAGCACGAGACCGGCGACGGGCCGCGCGTTCGGCCCCAGGCGCGCGGGCTCGACCGAGGGCCAGCGCACGCGCGCGAACGGCCAGACGTCGAGCACGAGCAGGAGCAAGGGGAAGCTGACGAGCATCGGCTTCGCGAGCAGCCCGAGCGTGACGAACACCATCGTCGCCCCATACGCGATCACGCCCGGCCTGCGCACCCACGTCGTCCAAGCGTGCAACGCGAGGACGAACAGGAAGTGGCACAGCACGTCCTTGAGTTCCGCCGCCCACGCGACCGACTCGACGCGCAACGGATGCAGCGCGAACAGCGCCGCGACGAACCACGCGACCGCGAAGCGCCCGGTCCAGCGCAGGACGAGCGCTCCGAGCAGCAGCGCCGAAAGAACGTGCAGCGCGACCGACACCGCGTGGTGTCCCGCGGGGACGAGCCCGAACAGCTCGACGTCGAGCATGTGCGCGAGCCAGGTGAGCGGATGCCAGTTGCCCGCGTCGCCGCTCGTGATCGCGTACTCGATCGATCCGCGCGAGAGCCCGGCGCGCACGGCCGGGTTCTCCGTGACGTAGATCGCGTCGTCCCACCAGAGGAAGCCGTTCGCGCGCATCGGGGCGAAGGCGACGAGCGTCGCGACCGCGAGCGCCGTCCAGGCGAGCGTGCGCGTCGCGCGCGAGGGAGTCGTGCTCATGGGGTCACTTCGACGCCGGCACGCGACGCACGACCGGAGTGCGCGCGCGATACAACTCGATGCGCCGCTCGACGTCGGCGGCCTTCGCGTCCTTCGCCTGCGCGCGGTGGAGCTCGACGGCCCGGCTCGCGCTCCCGATCGCGGCCTCGAACTCCCCAGCGGCAGCGCGCGCGGCGCCGAGCACGTCGTGCGTGCGCGCGTCGTTCGCCTGCGCGAGCTTTGCGGCGCGCTCCGCGAGCTCCAGCGCCGAGCGCGCGTCGCGCACGGAGCCGTCGAACGACGTCGCGCGCAGCCACGCGCGGGTCTTGAGGCTCTCGACGTCGTCCGGCGCGAGCGCGAGGGCGCGGCGGTGCTCCACGCTGCGCGAATCGAGCTCGACGGCGCGCCGGAGCTCGACGAGCGCGTCCTCCGTGCGGCGCGACGCCGCGAGCACGACGCCGAGCCGCTCCCGCGCCTGCGCGTCGTTCGGATCGAGCTCGACGCCCTTCTTGCACTCGCGCTCCGCGTCTTCCGCGCGGCCGAGCTGGAACAGGGCCCATCCGAGGTTCGTGCGCACGCGCGACGAATCCTGCTTCACCGCGATCGCGGTCTCGAAGCAGCGGATCGCCTCGACGAAACGCCCCCGCGCGCCGAGCGCGGACCCGAGGTTGTTCTGCGCGTCGGGGAACGCGGGTGCGATGCGCACGCATTCGGAGAGCTCGCGGATCGCGCCGTCCACGTCCCCCGTGAGCAACAGCGCGGTCCCGATGTGCTGATGCGCCATCGCGTTGTCCTTCGTGACCAGGGCCGCGTGCGTGAACACCGTGAGCGTGTCCTTCCACAGCCGCACCTGCTCGCGTGTGCGCCACGCGAGCAGGACGAGGATCGCGAGCGCCGCGGCGGCGAGCAGCGCGCGTCCGTGCTCCACGCGCGCATCGAGCTCGACGACGACGGCGAACGCGAGGCCGATCGCGGGCAGGTACGTGTAGCGGTCCGCGAGCGCCTGGTCGCCCACCTGCACGATCCCGATCACGGGCACGAGCATGCCGAGGAACCAAAGCCAGCCCGCGAGTCGCCAAGGAGCGCGCGCGCGGCTCTTCCAGCACCACCACGTCGCCGCCGCGAGCGCGACCGCGGCGCCGAGCGCGAGCGCGGGCTCGGTGTGGCGCCCGAGCGGGTAGTAGATCGCGAGGCCTGAGGGCCACACGCAGAGCCGCACGTAGCGGACGTAGCTCACGAGGGCGTTGGCGGCGCGCTCCGCGAGGCCGAGCTCCTCCGTGGTCATCACCGCGCCCCAGGCGTGTTGAGCGACGTAGGTGGCGACGCACGACGCCGCGGCGAGCACGAAGAACGGAAGCTTCTCGACGACGAGCGCACGCGCGCCGCGACCGAGCCGCGCGAACGGCCAGAGATCGAGCACCAGGAGCAGGCACGGAAACGTCACGAGCATCGGCTTCGCGAGCAGGCCGAGCGCGAGGCACGTCGCGGTCGCCGCGTAGGCGGCCGCGCCGGGCCTGCGCACCCACGCCGTCCATGCGTGCAGCGCGAGGAAGAAGAGGAGCGTCGACAGCACGTCCTTGCGCTCCGCCGTCCACGCGACCGATTCCACGCGCAACGGATGCAGCGCGAACAGGCCGACCGCGAGGAACGCCGTGAACGGCTTCGCGGTCCAGCGGAGGAACAGCGCGAACGCGAGGAGCGCGTTCACGCCGTGCAGCGCGAGGTTCGCGAGGTGGTGCGGCCCCGGGTCGACGCCGAAGAGCTCGACGTCGAGCATGTGCGAGAGCCACGTGAGCGGGTGCCAATTCGCCGCGTCCGTGCTCGTCCAAGCGTAGGCCCAGCCCTCGGCCGAGAATCCGCGCTTCACGAACTCGTTGTCGCGCACGTAGGTCGGATCGTCGAGCTGGAGGAACTCGTTCGCGCCGACGCCCGCGAACGCGGCGAACGTCGCCAGCGCGAGCACCGCGGCGAGCGTCGGCGCGAGCCAGCGCTTCGAGGTCGAGTCCATCGTGGGAGCGTAGCCTCCGCGGCGAGCTCCGTTCCATCGCCGACGCACGCCCGCCCGTCTCCGCACCGGGTCGCCGGACGGTGTCTCGAGGACGCGAGAACTCGTTTCCCGGCGCGGAACCAGATGGGTGGTAGCGTGTTCGACCGGCCTGAGTCCGGCGTTTGCCCGGCCCACGTCTCCCATGGCCGGCTCGCTACTTCCCGCTTCCGATCGAACCTCCGCGCCCACCGGCGCGAGCGAGTTCGCGCCCGCGCTCCCAGGTTGGGCGCGCCCGCGCGTCGACGTCGCGCTCGCGGTGCTCGCGATCGTCCTGCGCGTCGTGCTGCTCCTCGCGCCTGGGAAGGAGGTCTCGCCCCGCTGGGTCCTGCCCGAGGAGCTCCACCGCGGGAACGTCGCGCGCGAGCTCCTCACCGGGCCGCTGCTCGACGTGCAGGACTACCACCACGCGCCGAACGTCGGCGGATCGCTCGTCGTGGCGATCCTGGCCGCGCCGTTCTTCGTCACGCTCGGCGAGAACCTTCTCGCACTGCGCCTGCCTTCGATCCTCATGCACGGCGCGGCCGTGTTCCTCCTCGCGCGGCTCCTGCGCAGGCACGCGGGTCCGCGCGCGGCGCTCGCGGGCGGACTCCTCTACGCGATCGCGCCGCCCGGCTACCTGCTGCTCTCGATCACGGCGTTCGGAACGCACGCCGAGAACAACACGTTCGTCCTGCTCGCACTCACGCTCTACTTCGAGCTCGCCGCGAGCGCGCGCGGGAGCCGACGCGAGAGCTCGTTCGCGTTCGCGCTCGGCCTCACGTCGGGCTTCGCGACCTACTTCGGGTACAGCTTCGTGCCGATGGCGGGCACCTGGCTCGTGTTCGCCTTCGTTCGCGACCGGACGTTCTTCCTGCGACGGTGGACCGCGTTCGCCGCGTTCGGCGCGGTCGTCGGATTCCTGCCCTGGGTCCGCTACAACGTCCTGCACGATTTCGCCGGCGTGCTCGCGTACGACGTGAGCCTCATCGGCAGTCCACCGGAACGGAACGAGACCTACCTCGGCAAGCTGCTGTGGTTCACCTTCGTCTACTCCCCACGGGCGTTGTTCCTGCGCGACTGGAAGCACTTCGGTCTGCAATGGACGGAGCCGATCGTCGCGCTCCTGCTCGCGGCCGCGTTGGTTTCCGTCGCCTGGTGGGAGCGTCGGCGCATCGCCGCCGCCGCACGCCGCGTCTTGACCGCGCGCGCCGAGCCGCCGATGCCGACGCTGGGACTCGTGTGCGTCGTGTTCGTGCTCCTATTCACGATCGCGATGCTCGCGGCGCGCCCCGTGTCGTGGGCCGGCGTCGCGGGCATCGCGCACGACGGCCGGTACATCGCCCCGTTGTTCCCCTTCCTCTGCATCGCCGCAGGGCTCGCGAGCGAGCGCTTCTCTGCCGGCGGCGAGCGCGTCCGCCGCGCCGACGCCCTCGCCGTGTACTTCACGACGAGCGTCTTCCTGCTCGGATGGGCCGCGCAGCTCGACGTCCGCGCGTTTCCCGGCGCGCTGCGCCAGTCGGCCGTTTCGGACCACGAATTCGCGCGGTGGTTCGCGTGGACGTACAAGACCGACGCGGGTCGGCTGACGCGGCTCGTCGACGGGCTCGAGCGCTCGCGCGACGAGGAGGTGCGCGACGGAACCCTCTTCGTCCTCGGCCAAACCTTGAAGTCGCGCTTGATCGTGATCCCCGAGGGCGACGCGCGCCGCGGCCGACTCCGTGCCGCGTGCGTCGCTTCACTCACGCTCCTCCGCGCGCGCGTCGCTCCGCGCTACGCGCCCTACTTCGAGGAGCCCCTCGCAGGCGAAACGCTCTACTCCTGGGAACGCCGGGACGACTACTGGAAGGAACGCGAAGCGCGTGGAGCGCCGGCCAGGGCCACGAACTCGCGACGCGACTGATCGCGCGCTACTCCTCGATGCGGAAGTGATGCGCTCCGCGCAGGAGCCGGCGCGCTTCCTTGCCGAAGCGATGGGTGCGGACGTGCGTCTGGAGCTGGTCGAGGAAGTCCATCGGGAACACGAAGCCGTAGAACACGACCAGCGCGACCACGCAGTTCGCGGGCAGCGTGAGCATCGCGAACGGCTCGACGAACAGGTCGGCGATCGACGCGAGCAGGAACAGGAGCACCGCGAGGTCGAAGTTGGTCAGCGCCGCCCGCAGGAATCCCAGCGGTCCGGTGTAGATCACGGGCCGGTGATCGTCGGGCAGCGCGCCGTCCTGTTCGAGCTCGCTCGGCTCGGCTCCGTGGAGCACCTGCGCCACGAAATGGTCGCGCTCGTGGTCCCTGCGCAGCAGGATGTAACGCGCGGTCAAGATCAGCGGCAGGTCGTTCAGGAACTTCTGGAACAGCACCGCGAGCAGCGCCGCGAGCGCGAGGAAGAACGTCCAGCTCGCACCCGATACGCGCACGGCGAGGAGGCCGAGGCACGTGAAGAACGCCGACTTCACGTACAGGTGGAAGAGGAAGTCGTGGAAGCCGAAGATCAGCTTCTCGCGCTTGTGGTAGCGCGCCACCTCGCCGTCGACGCAGTCGAGGATGTAATAGAGGAAGACGCACGCGAAGCCGAGCACGGCCCACGGTCCGCCGAACGGCACCATCGCGGAGCCGGCGACGCCGAACACGAGCATCCCGAGCGTCGCGACCGTCGGCGAGAGCCCGAGTTGCAGGAAGAGGCGCGTGACGTGGATGGAAACGCGGTCGCCGACGAGCACTCCCGCGACGTCGTTGTACTTGCGCACGGGGGCTTGCACCCGCTGCCGCAACTCCGCGATCGATTCCATCCTGCGCATCCGAGGCGAGGTGCGGACCTCACCCCCGGCCGCCGGCCGCGGAGCGTCCCTTCCTCACGAGCTCCCTGAGTTTGTCCTTTTCCTCGGCTTTCAGGTAGCCGCTCATCCAAAGGATTCCGGGGAGCGCGAGCACGAGCCCCGCTTTGATCGTCATCGCGGCGACCGGAGCGGGCGCATCGATCCAGCACGACGCTGCGTAGAGCGCGATCCCGACCGCCGGCGGCGTGAGCACGCGCACCGTCTCGTGTCCCACGCGCCACGCGCGTTCAGCGACGATCCACGCCGCCGCCGCGAGTGCCCCGAACGTCGCGCACGTCGCCCACGCAGCCCCCATCCAGCCCATCCGCGGAACGAGCAGTGCGTTGAGCGCGAGGTTGAGCACCGCGGCGCCGGCGACGAGCGCGGAGACCATCCACGTGCGTTCGCGCACGAAGAAGACCGTGCTGACGATCTGGTAGACGCTCCAGAAGAGGTAGCCCGCGGCGACGAGCGGCAGCCCGCGGTGCGCGTCGAAGAAGCTCGCGTCGGCCATGACGCGCACGAGCTCGGGACTGAAGAGCGCGAGCGCGAGCGACACGACGCTCATGACGAGCGTGAAGTACACGAGCACGGCGCGGATCAGCCGCTTCAAGTGCTCCTCCTCGCGCACGCCGAACACGAAGGGGTACCAGATGAGCGCGAAGGCCTCGAACACGAGCGCGTTCCCGATCGAACCGAGCTTGTAGCAGAGCCCGTAGACGCCGACGTCCGCCGTGCCGGAGGCACCGAGCACGAAGAAGCGGTCGGCCTGGTGCAGCACGAATCCGCACAACCCCGAGAGCAGGAGCGGGCCCGAGAATGTCCACAAGCGCGCGGCCATCGCCCGCGAGAACCGCACGTGCGAGCGCGCGAGGAGGAGTTCGACACGCCGGGCGACGGAAGGGTGGTGATCCGCCTTGCGAGTCCAGAAGATACATTTCTGCACAAGCTGGTCTGGTACAAACTC
>JACRIO010000146.1 GCA_016220035.1 Planctomycetota bacterium
AACCGCCGCGAGCCGAACGACCTCGTGCTCGGCATGGAGGCCACGGTGGGGGAGTACTACGTCGCGCCGTGGCGCACCGAGCTGCGCCAGCCCGAGCACGTGCAGTGGCTCGACAAGTGGCGCGCGACGCAGCCGGAGTTGTGGTCACGCCAGTCGCGCCGCATGTGGCTCGTGGTCAATCCTGAGCAGTTCCTCGACTGGAACGAGAACGATGCGGCGGAGGTGCAGCGCTTCCTGCGCGAGGAATGCCGACTCGTGAAAGTCTGGCCGCTCTTCGTGGAGAGCCGCGATCTGTCGGTGTGGGTGTACGTGCGCGACTGATCTGCGCGATCTCCCAGGACTGCGTGGGGTGAGCCGCCTCGCGCAGGCGACTCGACGAGCCTGCGTTGGCCTGCGCCGGCGTCGCGCCCGCAGAATTGCAGCTTCGTGATCGAGGGCGTCGGGGACTCATTGGCGGTGGGTTCCGCGGGCCGGGCATGAAGCGACTGTCATGCTCTCTCCGCGTACGCACTCCTACCCTCGCATGGGGCGGAAGACGTACTTCCGTCTACGACGAGCGTTCGCTTCGAGGGGGTTGCCTTGAGGATTCGCTTCGGTGCGTCGCGCTGGACTTGCCCTCCCCGCGACCACGAACGAGCCGGCACGGATCGCGTTCGAATCACCACGGAGTCCCAAGCTCCGTGGTCGGACCGCTGCGTGCCTGCGGGCTCCGACCGCGCGCCGCGCGGTCACGTGAACGCGCGTTCGCGCCCCGTGCCCGCCTCCGATCGCCGCGCACGCCGACTCGTCCTCCAGGGTGCGCTCGACCCCGACCGCGCTCGGCGCGCTGCACCATGCGCATGCGCCGGAGCGGCGCCGCGAACGGGTGGCGAGGTCTTGCGAAGGATCCGATCCGCCGGGATCCACTCCCGCGTGCGCGCGAGCGCGCCTCGCCCCGCTCCGCCGTGTGCAGCGCGATCGTTTCGCTCCCGCGTGCGCGCGACCGCGTACTGCGTACTTCGTGTCCGTGCCGGAAGCGGCAGCGGGCTCGATGTTCACTTGCCCGCGTCCGCCCGCGGACGCCCCCCCTGTCTCGCAGGAGTTGCTTCACCATGTTCACCCTTCTTCGTCGTTGGATCACCGACCGCGGGATCCGGCTCCTAGGCCTCACCGCCGCGGGTCTCGCGTTCGTCGCGCAGGCCCCGGCCCAATCCCTGAAGACGGTCCCCTCGAACGAGGACCTCTTCGACCTGCTGCGCAACCCCACGAGCGTGCCGGCGCCGCGCGTGCTGTACCCCGGCTTGAACACGCTTCCGCCGCTCGACGTCCATCCGCTGACGGTCAACACGTTCACGGCGCAGCCGCTCAAGATCGTCCTGCCGCCCTACGGCATCTCGTTCACCATCCCGGCGACGGGGACCTTTCCGTTCGTCGGCGGCGTGCCCAAGCGCACGCTCGATCTGCCCGTGAACGAGGACGACTTCATCGTGGACCGCACGGCGGCCGTCCAACTCGGCAAGGCGCTCTTCTGGGACATGCAGCTCGGCAGCGACGGCGTGCAGGCCTGCGCGTCGTGCCACTTCAGCGCGGGCGCCGACAACCGCGTGAAGAACCAGCTCAACCCCGGCGTGAACGCTGGCGACAACACGCTCCAGGTGCGCGGCAAGAACCAGGCGGTCACGGCCAGCGACTTCCCGTTCCACAAGCTGATCAACCCCAACACGCAGGGGGAGCCGCTGCTCAACCCACTGAACGTCGCCCGTGATTCGAACGACGTGATGTCGTCGATGGGTGTGCTCTTCCGCCAGTTCGTGGACATCCCGACGCCCGGGCCGGGAGCGTTCATCCCCGGCACGAACCCGCCGGTGCTCAAGCCCGACATCGGGCTCGCCGTGAACGATCCCGTCGGGGCCGCATTCCAGGGTGTGCGCCGCGTCGAGCCGCGCAACACCCCGACGATCCTCGCAGCGGCGAACAACTTCGACAACTTCTGGGACGGCCGCGCGCGCCACGACTTCAACGGAGGCACTCCGTTCGGCGCCGCGGACCCCAATCCGCACGTGTTCGTGGACGGCGTGACCGGCCTCGAGGCCACGCGCCCGATCATCCGGCTCTCGAGCATGGCCTCGCTCTCGACCGGACCCGCGTTGAGCAACTTCGAGATGTCTTTCGACAAGCGCTTCTGGGCAAAGATCGGGAAGAAGCTCCTCCAGTCCGGCGCGGTCCCGCTCGCGAACCAGCTGGTCGATCCCACCGACAGCGTTCTCGGTCCGCTCTCGAACCAGAATGCGACGCCGGGCCGGCCCGGCTTGAACATCAGCTACGCGGCGTTGATCGAGCAGGCCTTCGGCCCGAGCTTCTGGTCGAACGCGACCCAGCACCTCGTTTCGGCGCCCGATCCGAACGACCCGTTCGACGGGGTCGCGCTGACGATCGCCCCCGGCGCGGCACTGGCCAACGCCACGAACGAGTACACGCAGAAGGAGGCCAACTTCAGCCTGTTCTTCGGCCTGTCCGTGCAGGCGTACGTGCAGATCCTGGAGCCCAACGACTCGCCGTTCGACCAGTTCCACGACGCGAACCCCAACGAGTTCCTGGGCATCGTCACCGACATCGATCCGGTGACGCCCGGCGTGCAGGTCGTGGGGCTCACGACGCGGCAGCTGTTCGGGTACGACCTGTTCCAGCGCTCCAACCTCTCGCGACTGAACCCGCTCCTGCGCTCCGGCAATTGCAGCATCTGCCACTTCGCGCAGGAGTTGACCGAGCACTCGATCCGCTCCGTCTACAACACGATGCCTCCGGACCTCGTGACCGGCGCGGACGCCGTGCTGTCGGGCTTCATGCTCGAGAACTTCCTCCAGAACAACGCGATCGTCACGATGGAGATGGACGGGCTCAACCAGACGCTCGACGGGAACGGCGCGGCCACCGGGAGCGCGATCTTCGACAAGGGCATCTACAACATCGGTGTGCGCCCGAGTTCGGAGGACCTCGGTCGCGGGAACAACGACCCGTTCGGTTTCCCGCTCTCCCTCGCGGCCCTCGGGTTGCGCAACGCCGGGTTCCCGGTCGGGGTCTTCTCCAATCAGGCGCCGCCGGTGCAGCCGCTGCCGCCCTACCTCGCGCCCTACGCGAACGGACTGCCGGTCGGCCTCGCGTTCCCCAACATCATGCTGCCGATCTTCCTGCCCGACACGATCTCGCGCACGCCGGACATCTTCGTGTTCCCCTCGGGGACGTTCCCCAACCCCAACCGTGTCGCGCGCACGGGCACCTTCAAGGTGCCCCAACTGCGCAACATCGAGCTCACCGGACCCTACTTCCACAACGGCGGTGCCTTGACGCTGCGTCAGGTCGTCGACTTCTACAGCCGCGGCGGCGACTTCCCGATCACGAACGCCGCGGATCGCGATCCCTTGATCGTGGACCTGCACGTCAACTTCGGCGCGCTGTTCACGGACGCGGACAAGGCGGCGCTCGTCGACTTCCTGCTCTCGCTGACGGACGCGCGCGTCAAGTTCGAGCGCGCGCCGTTCGACCACCCGGAGATCGTCGTCCCGGTGGACGGCACCGCGCCCGACAACACCGCGGGTCGCGCCGCGCTCCTCGCGGACACGCGCTTCCAGCGCATCGCACCGGTGGGGGCGGCGGGGCACGTGGCTCCGCTCACGAACTTCCTCGGCGTGTCGAGCGTGGAGGGCAGCCCCGGCCTCGACCACTTCGATTCGGCCAGCGGGAGCCCGGGCGCGCTCATGTCCTTCCGCCTCGGAACGACCCTCCCGGGAGTGGGAGCCGTCGCCAACGAGGACATCGTCGCCTTCGACGGCGCGGGTGGGTACACGGTGTACTTCGACGGTTCCGACGTCGGCCTGACCCCTGCCGCGATCGATGCGTTCTGCCGTTTGCCGAACGGCGATCTCCTGTTCAGCTTCGACTCGACCTTCACCGTGCCGGGGATGACCGGCGGTCCCGGCGGGCTCACGTCCGTGACCGCGTCGGACGTCGTGCGCTTCACGCCGGCGAGCCTGGGGCCGGTGACCGCCGGCTCGTTCAGCTTCTACTTCGACGCCTCCGACGTGGGCCTCACGACCTCGGATGAGAACGTCGACGCGATCGGTCTCGATCCCGCCGGCAACCTGATGCTCTCGATCGTGGGCGTCGGCGCCGTCACCGGCGTGGCGGCCGTCGACGACGAGGACGTCCTGCGCTTCACCGCGACGAGCCTCGGGTCCGTGACCACGGGCTCCTTTTCGGTCTACTTCGACGGCTCCGACGTGGGCCTCGCCAATACGACGAGTGAGGACCTCGACGCGATCTTCCTCGGCGCGGCCGGGCAGATCTACTTCTCGACCGTCGGCACGTTCGCCGTCACGGGGTTGTCGGGCAACGGGCGCGACATCGGCCTGTTCACACCGACCACCCTGGGCCCGACGACGTTGGGGACCTTTTCCTCGTTCCTCCTGGGCGCCACGGCCGGTCTGCCGACGACCTCCAACCTGACGGGGATCGCGATCCAGTAGCGCGCCACGGCGCGTGCACAGCGGCGGTCTCCGTCGGATCGGTAGTCGATCCACGGGGACCGCCGTCCTGTTTCCGAGCCCCGCGGATCGGCTTCACCGATCGCGCGGTCAGTTCTGCCGCCCCTGGAACTCGCCGTCGACCGTGCTGATCTTGATCTGGTCGCCGGCCGAGATGTGCAGGGGCACCTTGACCTTCATGCCGGTCTCGACGGTCGCCTCCTTCTTCACGTTCGTCGCGGTGTTGCCCTTCACGGCGGCTTCGGCCTCGATGACCTTGAGCGTGACCGAGGGCGGGAGCTCGACGCCGAGCGCGAGGTTTTCGTGGAAGGTGACCTCGACGACCGTGTTCTCGCGCACGTAGCCCATCTTGTCGTCCACGAGCTCGGCGGGGAGCGGGAACTGCTCGAAGGACTCCTGGTCCATGAAGATGAAGCCGGTCGAGTCCTTGTAGAGGTACTCGCACTTCTTGCGGTCGAGGTACGCGACCTCGAACACGTCGCTCGAGCCGAGGCGCATTTCCTTCGTCGCGCCCGTCATCACGTTCTTGAGCTTGGTGTGGATCACCGCGCGCAGGTTGCCCGGCGTGTGGTGCATGTACTCCACGATCTGCCAGAGCTGGCCGTTGTCGTTGATGACGGTGCCTTTGCGGAGTTCGGTGGCTCGGACGCCCATGGTCGTGACTCGGTGGGGGACTGCCTCGGGAAAGGGCGGAGAAGTGTACCGGCGTTCAAACCGGTGCCAGGCACGTTTTTCACCCGTTCGACGCGGCGTCGAGGAGCGAGCAGCGAATCGGCGCGAACGGAGGGAAATCGAGCTGGGAATCTAGAACTTCCGCCGCTCCGTCGACGCGGGGATGTTCAGCGCCTTCCGGTACTTCGTCACCGTGCGGCGCGCGATGCGCACGTGGTCCTGCTCCTCGAGCTGGTCGGCGATCTCGTCGTCGCTGAGCGGCTTGTCCGGGTTCTCGGCGGAGACGATCTCCGCGATGCGCTGCTTGATCGAGATCTGGCTCGCGACCTCGCCGGTCGACTTCTGCGTGCCGCCGGCGAAGAAGAACTTGAGCGGGAAGATGCCGCGCGGCGTCTGCGCGTACTTGCCCGAGACGGCGCGCGAGACGGTCGAGATGTGCACGCCGACTTCGTCGGCGACCTCCTGCATGCGCAGCGGCTGGAAGCCCGACGTGCCCTTCTCCAGGAAGCCGCGCTGCCGCACGAAGATCGATTTCGCGACGAGCAGCAGGGTCGACTGGCGCAACTGCACCGCGTCGATGAACCAGCGGGCCGACTCCAGGCGTTTCTTCACCCAGTCGCGCACGCCGTCGCCCTTCTTCGACTGCTTGAGGAGCTCGCGGTACTGCGGCGAGAGGCGGAGCTCGCGCGTGCGCTCGTGCTCGAGCCGCACCTGATACTCGCCGTCGATCTCCTCGACGATCACGTCGGGCGTGATCACGTCGGCGACCTGGTCGCCGTAGCCCGACCCCGGGCTCGGCTCGAGCGTCTTCAAGAGCTCGATCGCGGCCTTGACGTCCTCGATGGAGCGGCTCGTCGCCTTCGCGATGCGCGGGAGGCGGTTGTGCTCGATGTCCTCGAGGTGCAGCTCGACGAGCTGCGCGGGCAGCGGGTCCTCGAGATCGTGCACCGCGAGCTGGAGCTGAAGGCACTCCTTCAGGTCGCGCGCGCCCAGCGCCGGATGGCTGATGCGGCGGATCTCCTCGAGCACGATCGCGATGTCGTCCGCGTCGTAGGGCTGTTCCGAAGCGCCCTCGATCGACGCGGTCGCCTCCGCCGCGAGCTCTTCGTGGGGTGCCGTGAGCCAGCCCTTCTCGTCGAGCGAGTAGAGCACGTATTCGGCGAGCTTCCGGTCGCGCGGTTCGAGGCGGACGATCGCGAGCTCGTCGATCAGCGCTTCGGCCAGGCTCTTCCCCTGGTCGGGCGTGTTGTTCATCGCCTCGAGCTTCCGGTCGCCCTCCTCGTCCCCCCGCACGCGCGGGCGGCCGTCGGAGACGTCGCGCTGGTATTTTTCGAGCTCCTCGAGGATGGCCTCGACCTGCCGGTCCTCCTGCGCGTTCGCGAGCTCGGCGGGGGAGGCGTCCGCGGGCGTCTCCGCGGGCGTGTCGGCCGTCTTGGCGCCCGGCTCCACGAGCTCGAGCAGCGGGTTCTCGTTGAGCTCCTGCTGGATGCGGTCCTCCAGGTCCAGCCCGTTGAGCTGGAGGATCTGCATCGCCTGAATCATCTGCGGCGACTGCTGCAGACGCTGTTCGAGGCGCGCCGACTGATGGAGGCCGAGTCTCACGGGCAGGGGTGCGAGTGCGTCGCGGCACCCACTACCTCAGTATGGCCCGTCAGTTGCTGCAAGCAAACGCGGCGACGTGCAAAGCGCGCGATCACGGGCTCGCGAACCCGATCGTGAGCGGTCCCGGACCCGCGGGAGCGGGAGCGAACAGCGCGCGGCCGCGGTCCTCGCGGGTGAGGCGCGCCGCGTCGGTCCAGAGGGTGCGGCGCAGCAGCTGGAGCTTGCCGAGCTGCGCGTCCTTGCGCGCGACCTCCTCCGGCGGGTTGCTCTCCGACTTCCACGCCGTGCACGAGAGCGCGCCGCCGAAGGCGAGGAGCTCGACCTCGAGGCCGTCGAACGCGAGCTCGGGGTCGGGGGCCGGCATCCACGTCTGCGGCGCGAGCTCGGAGCGGTAGTCGGAGAGGTAGGGGCGCTCGACGCCCGTGAGCACGCGCGCATTCAGGCCTTCGCAGACCGGGAACGACGCGGTGAAGCCCTCGTGCGCGAGCTCGACGCGCGCCGTGGCGAGGCGCGCATTCTCGAGCGTCTGCACGAGCGCGCGCGCGTCCTGGACGAGGCGCGTCTCGGCGCGCGGCAGGAAGAGGAGGTCGCTCGTCCAGTAGAGCGGAGCCCGCGCGCCGCGGCTCCCGCTCGAACCGAGGCTCCCGCTCGCGCGGCCCTCCTCGAGCGACGCCGCGAACGCGGAGGGCGGCATCGACACCGGCGCGGTCGGGTGGCCGGCGAAGCTCGTCTCGCGCGCGAGCCGCCCGCCCGGCGTCGCGGGGACGAGCGCGCGCGGTTCGTTCGCGAGGAACGCGAGGTCGAGCACCGTCCAGCCGGGCTGCTCGCCCGCCGCGTCCGGCCGCGTCGACGCGCCGAGCACGAGCTTCGCGTCCTTGTTCGCGAGCTTCGCCCCGCCGAAGCGCACCTCGAGCTTGCCGCCGTTCTCGATCACGCCCGAGAACGCGATCTGCACGGACGCGACGCTCGGCTGCTCGACGACGCCGAGGTCGGGCGTGTCGGGGTCGAAGCGCGCGACGGGGCCGAGCTCCGCGACGTCGAGGAGTCCCTGGATCCAGATGCGGGCGCCGCCGGCGACGCGCGCGGCGCGGACGTGCACGCCTTGGCCCGCGATCGCGCTACCGAGGATCGGCTGCGCGACGCCCGACTCGGCCGCGACCTCGACGTCGA
>JACRIO010000152.1 GCA_016220035.1 Planctomycetota bacterium
AGAACCTGAAGGGGTTCGACGCGCGCAAGGGCTACACCTTCGTCCACGGCGACATCACGAAGCCCGAGGACGTCGAGCGCGCGTTCACGAGCGCCGCGGGGGCGAAGGCGCTCCACGTCGTGCACTTCGCGGCCGAGAGCCACGTCGACCGCTCCATCCTCGGCGGCCTGCCCTTCGTGAACACGAACGTCGTGGGCACGCAGGTGCTGCTCGACGCGGCGCGCCGGCACGGAGCGCAGCGCTTCGTGCACGTCTCGACCGACGAGGTCTACGGCTCGCTCGGGAAGACCGGCCTCTTCACGGAGACCACGCCGCTCGCGCCGAACTCGCCGTACTCGGCGTCGAAGGCGGGGAGCGACCTCCTCGTGCGCGCCGCGCACCACACGCACGGCTTCGCGACCTTGATCACGCGCTGCTCGAACAACTACGGGCCGTACCAGTTCCCGGAGAAGTTCCTGCCGCTGATGATCGCGAACGCGAGCGAGGACAAGCCCATCCCCGTGTACGGCGACGGCCTCTACGTCCGCGACTGGCTCTTCGTGCGCGACCACTGCGAGGCGATCCTCGCGGTGCTCGAGCGGGGCAAGGTGGGGGAGGTCTACAACATCGGCGGCAACAACGAGGTCGCGAACATCGACCTCGTGAAGGCCGTGCTCGCGGCGCTCGGGAAGCCCGCGAGCCTGATCACCTACGTCAAGGACCGTCCCGGTCACGACCGCCGCTACGCGATCGACGCGTCGAAGATCCAGGCGGAGCTCGGCTGGGCGCCGCGCTTCACTTTCGAGGACGCGCTGCCGATGACCATCCGCTGGTACCAGGAGCACTCGGACTGGCTCCTCCGCGTCCGGAGCGGCGCCTACCGCGACTACTACGCTCAGCAGTACGGCGGGCGCTGATCGACGCCCGTCATCGCGCCGTTCGAGCCCGGAAGGGCTCCGCGGGCGCGCTCCTGCTCGCCGAGCACCTTCCACGCTGCTCGACCGGCCCGCCGGGGCGGAAAAATGACGCCTCCCGCGGAGAAGATCGCTCCGTCCCGGGTTCAGGAGTCGGAATCTCCGCCTGGAACGCGGTGTTCGGCCCGATCGCGGGCAACGCGCGCTTCCTCAGGATCAACCTTTTCCGCCTCCGCGCCGATGGAACCGAGGCTCCGGACGCCCCGCCCGAGCCGCCCCCGCCCATGAGCATCGTCCCCGACCGTCCCCGCCTCCACGCGCGCCTGGCCGCGGCCCTCCTCCTGCTCCTCGTCATCGCGGCGGGCTGCAACACGATGCCCGACAAGCGCACGCTCCAGTACCTGAACACGGACGGGTTCGGGAACCGCTACACCGGCAACGCGGAAGAGGAGAACTGGGTCGCCATCGGCGACTCGATCAGTCTCACCGACGAGCAGAACCCCGACGAGCTGAACGGCACGTTCTCGATCGACATCGACGGGACGGCGCTCTTCCCGGTCATCGGCGCGGTGCCCATCGCCGGCCTCACGCGCAGCGAGATCGAGGCGCTCCTGATGGAGAAGTACTCGCCGTACTACGACCTCTTGGACATCAAGGTCCGCATCGTCACGCGCGGGAAGAAGTTCTTCGTCTTCGGCGAGGTCGCGAACGTGGGCGAGCGCGACTTCCCGGGCGACCTGACCATCTTCGAGGCGGTGATGGCGGCGGGGCCGAACAAGGACTCGGCCAACCTGGGGCGCGTGCGGTTGATCCGGGCCGACCCGAAGGACCCCTTCATCCAGACGATCAACCTCGGGGACATCATCGACAAGGGCGACTCGACGTTCAACGTGCACGTGCAGGAGCGCGACATCATCTACGTGCCGCCCACCATGCTCGCGGAGCTCGGGTACTTCATCGACACGCTCTTGTTCCCCTTCAAGCTCGTGCTCTCGGGCCTCTCGAGCGCGATCTTCACCTACGACCAGTTGCGCTACGGCTCCGTGTACCGCGGGGGCAGCGGGATCTTCTGACCAGCCATGGCAGTGCAGATCGAAACGCGCGGCCAGCTCCAGGACTTCCTCGACGTCCTGCGCCGCCGCAAGTGGCAGGTGCTCCTGCCCGCCCTCTTCGTGATCGCGTTCGGCGCGGCCTTCGCGGTCATCGTGCCGAAGAAGTACGTCGTCAAGACGCAGGTCGAGCTCCGCCCCGTCGGCGTCTCCGTGTCGAGCAAGGACGGGGCGAACGCGACGTTCCAGATCCGCGCGCGCGAGCGCGTGAAGAAGGTCGTGGGGGAGCTGCGCAACGAGCGCTACCTCGCCCTCGCGCCCGACGAGCGCAACGAGTTCGTCATCGACGTCGTCGACGGCGTCAAGGTGCGTCTCGACCGCGCGGGGGACGGCGTCACGAGCTTCGTGAACGTCGAGTACTCCTCCGTCGACCCTCTGTGGGCGCGCACGTTCCTGCGGGCGCTGCGCGACGACTGGATCCAGGACGTCCTGCAGCGCGACCGCAACAAGCTCGGCGACGAGAAGCAGAAGCTCTTCGAGGAGAAGCAGAAGCTCGAGCGCCAGCTCCTGCGCGAGGAAGAGGCGGTCACCGAGCTCAAGCGCAAGCACAACAACTCGGCCACGCAGCCCGTGCCCGGCGCCGAGGGCACGCGCACGGAGGACCCGAACTTCACGCGCCTCGTGCAGAACCGCACCGAGATCGACCGGCTGGAGACGGCGCTCGAGCGGCAGAAAGTCGAGCGCGAGCTCGCCCAGAAGCGCCTCGACGAGCTGCCGGAGATGCTCGCGAGCGAGCAGCAGCTCGTCGCCGGGACGACGAACTCGACCGAGCTCGACGCGCTCGACAAGGAGATCGCGGAGCTCGAGAAGGAGCTGCAGCGCTATCTCCCCGCGCACCCCAAGTACGCCAAGCTCCGTCGCGAGCTGGCGGACAAGCTCGACGAGCGCGAGCAGACCACGCGCATCGTCACGCGCAGCGAGGTGGTGTCGACGCCCAGGCCCAACCCCGCGCGCGAGCCGCTCCAGAAGCAGATCGACGACCTCGAGTCCGCGATCGCCGCGAACGAGGCCACGCTGACGCGCATGAAGGCGAGCGTCGCGGCCGACCAGCGCACGAACGCGGACCTGCAGGACGTCTACGAGGATCTGCGCGTCAAGGCGACGCTCATCGACAACCTGCGCGAGAGCCTGCGCGCCACGGCCAGCCGCTACACGGAGAAGGCGCAGCAGTTGGAGCTCGTCGAAGGCCCGCTCGGCAACCCGTTCTCGATCACGGAGGAGGTCGTCCCGCCGCCCAAGCCGACGGAGCCCAACCCATGGCTGATCGTCGCGGGCTCGATCGTCTCGGGCTTGGCGCTCGGCGTCGCGCTCTCGGTGCTGCTCGAGTACAGCAAGAACTGCTTCCGCAGCGTGCACGAGCTGTCGCGCGTCCTCGTGGTCCCGGTCCTCGGCAGCGTCGGCACGATCCTCACCCGCCGCGAAGTGCGCCTGCTCGCCGCGCGCCGCGTGCTGGTGGGCGTCTCGAGCATCCTCCTGCTCGCCTCCGTCGCGTTCGTGACGTGGGCGTGGGCGAAGAGTCCCGAGCTCCTCTCCACGTCCGTGCGCGAGAAGATCGAGCTCGTCCGCTCGCGGTTCCGATGATCCAACGCGGCCGGGACGCGTAGTCGCGGGCCGCCCCGAAGCACGCCATGCGCGACGTCATCGTCAGCCTGTTCATCCTCGGCTCGCTGCCGACGTGCTTCCGCAGGCCCTTCATCGGCCTGCTCATGTTCACGCTCCTCGCGTACATGCGCTTGCAGGACCTGACGTGGGGCTTCGCGCGCTTCCAGCGCTGGTCGTACTGGGTGGCGATCATCACGCTCGCCGGCTTCTTCGTGACGAGCGGCCAGAAGCGCTTCATGACGGGCGACCTGCGCAATTGGATGATGGTCGGGCTCGGATTGCTCGTCGGCGCGTCGCTGATCGCCGGCGGGTACCTCACGAAGTCCGACTTCGAGATCTACATCGACTTCCTCAAGGTGCTCGGGGTCGCGATGTTCACCACGGGCATCGTGAAGAACCGCGAGTACCTGCGCATCCTCGTCTGGGTCATCGCGCTCGCGTTCGGCTTCTACGGAGTGAAGAACGGCGTCGCGTCGCTGGTGTCCGGCGGAGCGCTGCAGATCATCCAGGGTCCGGGCGGGATGCTCTCCGACAACAACGACTTCGCGCTCGCGCTCTGCATGGGGACGCCGATGCTCCTGTGTCTCGGCCTCGCGGAGACGCGCCCGCTGCTCAGGCGCACGTTCATCGCGATGGTGCCGCTCACGCTGCTCACGATCATGGCCACGAACAGCCGCGGAGCGTTCCTCGCGATCAGCGCGACGATCCTCCTGCTCGTGTGGCGCTCGAAGAACCGCGTCGCGGGCTTCACCGTGGCCGCGCTGATGGCGCTCGCCGCGGTGCTGGTGGCGCCCAAGTCCTACGTCGAGCGTCTCTCCACGATCAAGGAGTACAAGTCGGAGGGCTCGGCCGCGGGCCGCATCGCGGCGTGGGGCGTCGCGCTCAACATGGTGAAGCACAACCCCGTGCTCGGCGTCGGCTTCGACAAGTTCCAGCGCAACTACAAGCGCTACGACCCGGCTTCGCTTTCCGACGAGGAGTACGGTCCCGGCACGCGCGTCGCGCACAACAGCTACCTGCAGATCTGGGCGGAGTGCGGCACGCCGGCCTTCCTCATCTATCTGATGCTGATCCTGCTGTCGTTCCTCGACCTGTGGCGCGTACGGCGCCTGGCGGAGGAGCGCTACTACACGAGTTGGATCCTGACCTACGCGACCATGTTCGAGGCGACGCTCGTCGCGTTCGTCGTGGGCAGCTTCTTCCTGAACCGCGCCCACTTCGACCTCTTCTATCACTTCGTCGCCATCGTCGTGGTCTTCGGCGCGATCGCGCGCGCGGAGATGGAGGGCAGCACGGCCGTCGCGACCCCGAGCGGCGGGCGCGGTCCGCTCGCGCCCCTGGAATGGCTCGGTGGGCGCGGGTTCGAGCGCAGGACGCAGACGCGCGGCTTCGCGCGCGCGGGTCGATCGTGAGCGACGTCCCATGTGCGGCTTCACCGGCATCGCCTGGCTCGATCCGCGCCGCGCTCCCGAGCGCGCGCTGCTCTCGCGCATGGCGGGGACGATCGCGCACCGCGGGCCCGACGACGAGGGCATCGAGATCCGCGCGCCGTTCGGCGTCGGGTTCCGCCGGCTTTCGATCATCGACCTCGCCGGCGGCCACCAGCCGATCTTCGACGAGTCGGGCGACATCGCCGTCGTGTGCAACGGCGAGATCTACGACTTCGAGGAGCTGCGCGCGGGGCTCGAGGCGCGCGGCCATCGCTTCCGCACGGGATCGGACGTCGAGTGCATCGTGCACCTCTACGAGGAGCACGGCGAGCGCTGCGCCGAGCACCTCACCGGCATGTTCGCGTTCGCCGTGTTCGATTGGCGCGACGCGCGGCGGCCGAAGCTCCTGCTCGGGCGCGACCGCATCGGCATCAAGCCGCTCTTCGTCGCGCACACGCCGGAGGCGATCGTCTTCGCGAGCGAGCCCAAGGCGATCCTCGAGAGCGGTCTCGTCCCGCGCCGACTGCGCGCGACCGCGCTGCTCGACTACCTCGTGCAGGGCTACACGAGCGGACCGCGTTCGGCGTGGGAGGGCATCGACCGCGTGGAGCCGGGGACGACGCTCGCGTGGACGGCCGGTGAGGCGCCGCGCATCCGCCGCTACTGGGATCTGCCCACGGACGGGCTGCGCGCGCCCGCGACGCAGGACGAGATCCTCGAGTGGCTCGACCGCGTCGTGCGCGACCACCTCCTCTCCGACGTGCCGCTCGGCGCGTTCCTGTCGGGCGGCGTCGACAGCAACGCGGTCGTCGACAGCATGGCGCGCCTCCGCGGCGCGCAGCATGGCGGGCGCGCCGAGCGCTCGATCGCCGAGGGCCTCGTCCTGTGCTCCGTGGGCTTCCGCGAGGCGGAGTTCGACGAGCTCGACCTCGCGCGCGCGAGCGCCGCGGCGTTCGGAGCGAAGCACCACACCGAGGTCCTCGCCCCGGACCCGGCGCTCGCGCTCGACGTGCTGCCGTGGTTCTACGACGAGCCGCTCGCCGATCCGTCGACCGTGCCGACCTTCCTCGTGTCCACGATGGCGCGCGAGCACGTCACCGTCGCGCTCACGGGCGACGGCGGCGACGAAGTGTTCGCGGGCTACCGTCGCTACGTCTTCGACGTCGCGGAGAACCGCGTGCGCGCGCGGCTCGGCGCGGGCGGCCAGCGCCTGCTCGCCTTGGCCGGCCGCGTGTACCCGAAGCTCGACTGGGCGCCGCGCGTTTTGCGCGCGAAGCACACGCTGCTCAACTTTGGCGCCGACCCGGCGCGCGCGTACTTCCAGAGCCTGACGCAGCTCCCGCGCGAGGCGGCGCTGGCCGTGCTCGCGCCCGAACTCGCGCGCGCGCTCGCGGAGCACGACCCGTTCGACGCGTTCGCCGAGCACTACGCGCGTCCGCGCAACGTCGACCCGCTCTACCGCGCGCAGTACGCCGACTTCCGGACGTTCCTGCCCGACCAGATCCTGGTGAAGGGCGACCGCGCGTCCATGGCGAACTCGCTCGAGGTGCGTCCGCCGTTGCTCGACCACCGCTTCGTCGAACGCTTCGCGAACCTGCCGGCGGCGGAGAAGGTGCGCGGCGGCCGCGGCAAGCACGCTTTCCGCGAAGCGCTGCGCGGCCGCGTGCGCTCCGAAGTGCTCGACGGCCGGAAGCGTGGGTTCGACATCCCGCTGCGGGCGTGGCTCGCGGGGCCGCTCGCGGGCGTCGTGAAGGACGCGCTGAACGAGCTCCCCGAGGCGTGGTTCGACCGCGCGGCGCTCCTCGAGCGGCTCGCGCAGCACCAGTCCGGCATGCGCGATCACTCGCACCTCCTCTGGAGCCTGCTCGTGCTCGAACGTTGGCGCCAACGCCATCGCGCGGCAGACACGCTCGCGTAGGATCGACGCGATGCTGCACGCTCTCTCCTTCGACGTCGAGGAGTACTTCCAGGTCGCGAACCTGCGCGGCCACTTCGCGCGCGGAGACTGGGAGACGGTCGCGCCGCGCATCGACGTCGGGATGAACGCGATCCTCGCCGCGCTCGACCGACACCACGCGCAAGCGACGTTCTTCTTCCTCGGCTGGATCGCCGAGCGCCATCCCGAGCTCGTGCGGCGCTGCGTCGACGCGGGCCACGAGATCGCGAGCCACGGGTACGAGCACAGCTTCCTGCAGGACCTCGACGGTCCCGCGGGGCTCGACCGCGACCTCGCGCGCACCGAGGCGGCGCTCGTCGCGGCCGGAGCGCCGCGTCCGATCGGCTTCCGCGCGTCGACTTTCACGCTGACGCGCGCCACGTGGTGGGCCTTCGACGTGCTCGCGCGGCGCGGCTACCGCTACGACTCCTCCGTGCATCCGGTGCGTCATCCGGTCTACGGCGTGCCCGACTTCGAGCCCGGCATCTCCACGGTGCGCGCGGCGGACGGGACGGAGATCGTCGAGTTCCCCGTGGCGACGTGGCCGTTCCTCGGGCGCAACCTGCCGGTGGGGGGCGGCGGCTACTTCCGCCTCCTGCCGGTGCGCGTCACCGAGGCGGCGCTCGCGGGTCTCGAGAAGCGCGGTCGTCCCTCGGTGCTCTACCTGCACCCGTGGGAGTTCGACCCGGCGCAGCCGCGCTGTCCGGCGCCGGCGCTCAAGCGCTGGCGGCACTACCTGAACCTGGACCGCACGCTGCCGCGGCTCGAACATCTGCTCGCGCGCCATCGGTTCGGGACGATGCGCGCCGTGCTCGCCGAGCAGGGCCGGACGTTCGAGGAGCGCGTCCTGCCCCGCTATTGATTGGCGACCGGCACGGCCGGGGGCTCGGCGCACACGCCCTGGAGCGCGCGCAGCACGTCGCGACGGTATGGATCGGTCGAGCGCGGAATCCACTGCGCGAGGATCGGTCGCGCTCGCACGAGATCCGGCGCCTCGCCGCGCGTGACGAGCGCGAGGGCGAGCAGCGTCGCGCGCCGTTCCGCGAGGGCGGGATCCGTCCACTCGGAGTCGTCGAGCGTCCCGAGCAGGTCGATCACGGCCGGCGCGGAGCGCGGGCCGAAGTTCCACTGACCTTCCGCGCGCAGGAGGACGAGCTCGGC
>JACRIO010000162.1 GCA_016220035.1 Planctomycetota bacterium
AGCATCGTGTCCCATGCTTCGCCCGTGTCCCGAAGGGTCTGCGCCGTCTCGAGCTCCAACGCCGCGAGGTTCCCGAGCGCCGTGTCGTTGTCCGGATCGTGTGCCAGCGTGTGCGTCCACAGCGACCGCGAATCGCACCACACGCGGACGTATTCGCGCGTGCGCCAGGCGAGCGGCGCTGCGGCGAGGACCAGCACGCCCCACGCGAGCCGCCGAGAGCGAGACGCTACGGCAGCGAGCCCTGCGCCCGCGAGCAGCGCGAACGGGACGCACGCGAGGTGGCTGTAACGCTCGGCGACGAGGTGGTAACCGTTCTTCACGAGCCCGCTCACCGGCGCGAGGATGACCAGGTACGCGAACCACGCCCACGTGAACGCAGGGACGCGGCGGCGCAGGAACACAGCCGCGATCGTGAGGGCGAGCGCGGCCGACGCCGGAAGGAGGATGCGGGGCTCGAGGAACGCCTCGGGCGGCGGCGATCGGTGCAACGCGTGCAGTCCCGAAGGCCAAGTCATGCGCGCGACGTACCACGCCGCCGCGTACCCCGCATGGAGCACGCGCGTCACGAGCGCGTGCTGATCGTACGTTGCCAGGGCCGCGCTCTTCGCCTGCCCCACCGCCGCGATCCACATGAACGGGATCACCAGCGCGAGCACCGGGAGTTTCTCGAGCACGAGCCGGCGCAACCCCCGCGCGCGCGCCGCTTCGCGCAAGGGACCGAGGTCGAGCACGACGAGCAGCGCCGGCATCACCATCGCCGACGCCTTCGCGAGCAACGAGAGCAGGAGCAGGACGAGCGCGAGTGCGTAGTCGCGACGATTGGGCCGCGTCGCGTACCCCCACCACGCGTGGAGCGCGAGGAAGAAGAAGGGCGCGGCCAGCACGTCGCGCCGCTCCGTGCACCACACGACGGACTCGACGCGCAGAGGGTGCAGCGCGAAGAGCAGGGCGGTCGCGAGCGCGCCGAACCCGGCGAACGAGGAGGGCGCCGCAGGCGTCGAGAGTGCGCGTTCGACGCTCGGCTCCGAGACCGCCTGCGCGTCGGGATCCGGCCGGGTGAAGAGGCTGCCGAGGACGCGCCGAGCGAGGAAGTAGAGCGCGACGGAACCCACGCAGTGCAGCATGAGGTTCGTGCGGTGGTAGACGCGCGCGTCCATCCCGCCGAACGCGTGGTCGAGCGCGTAGCTGAGCCAGGAGAGCGGCTGGTACGGCCCCATGTGCGTCGTCGTGAACATCCAGCGCAGGTGCTCGAAGGAGAACCCGCGGTACGCGAGGTTCTTCACGAGCAGATCGCCGTCGTCCCAGTCGAGGAACTCGGCGTCCAGCGCGGCCGCGAACGGCAGCCACGCCGCGACGACGATCAGCGCGAGATGCGCGAACGCGGATCCGCGCCGGCTGGCCGTGTCGGACGAGCCCATGGGGGTCGCGGGAGGATAGGGGCTCCACGGACTGCGTCCAAGGGCGCATGCGCGCGCGGGTCGTGCGAGTCACGCAGTGCGTTCCTGCCCGCGGCGCTGCCGTCGCTGAGGTCCGCCGAGCGCGCGCTCGAGCTCGTGAGCGCCGCGTGGCTCGCGCTCGCCCCGCTCGCACGGGGTCGTTTCGAACGCTCAGCGCGCGCGTTCCACGAGCTCCGCGTACCACGGCTTGCGCGCGGCGTTCGGGCCGAACTTCTCGTCCGCGAGGGCGAGGCCTTCGCGAGCGGCCTCACGCGCGCGTGCCGCGTCGCCCGCTTTGTCGGCGGCGCGCGACAGGTCGAGCCACACGAGCACTTCTTGCGGGGCGAGCTTCGCCGTCGCCTCCATCAGCGCGACGGCCTCGGACGTGCGGCCGGCATACGAGAAACCCTTCGCGGTCATGCGGCGCAGGTTGAGCTCCTCGTTCGTGGGCGCGTGGGGCCCCGAGGGCCACTCGCGCAGCGCCTCCTCCCCCGCCGTGACGACGTCGTCCCAGTGGTTCACCCGGTCGAGCGCCACGACGAGGACGAGGTACCAACGGGTCTCGAAGTGGATGCTCCTCGTGCGCGCGATCTCCCGGGCCTGCACCGCGACCCACGCGGCGCGCTCGAAGCGCTCCGTGGCGCCCTCCGCGCGCAGGTCGCCGAGTCCGATCAGCGTCGCCGCGAGGTTCAAGTACCGGGGCAGATCGGGGCGCAGCTCGACCGAACGCTCCGCGTATTGGTTGGCGAGGAGCATCGTGTCCCACGCCCGGCTCGGGTCCTTCAGGGTCTGCGCCGTCTCGAGTTCCAGCGCCGCGAGGTTCCCGAACGCCGTGTCGTGTTCGGGATCGTGCGCCAGCGCGTGCGCCCACAGCGACCGCGAATCGTGCCAGGCGCGCTCATAGTCGTGCGTGCGCCAGGCGCAGGCCGCAGCGACGAGGGTGAGCGCGCCCCACGCGAGGAACCGCGACCGGAGCGCAACGGCGGCGAGCCCCGCGCCCGCGAGCAGCGCGAAGGGGACGCACGCGAGGTGGCTGTATCGCTCGGCGACGAGCTGCGTGCCGCTCTGCGCGAGCCCGCTCACCGGAGCGAGGATCACGAGGTACGCAAACCACGCCCACGCGAACGCGGGGAAGCGGCGGCGCAG
>JACRIO010000160.1 GCA_016220035.1 Planctomycetota bacterium
GCCGCGCCGCGCGGAACAAGGTCGGGCGCCGCGCCCGCCCCTCAGACGCGCACTTCGAGCACGCGCTCGATCTTCGCGAGGTCGCGCACGAACGCGGGCGTGAACCCGCGCGCGCGCGCGAGCTCGGCGACGCGCGGTGCCTGGCCGAGGCCGAGTTCGACGAGCACGGCGCCGCCCGGGACCACGAGTTCGCGCGCCGCGTCGAGCAGCCGCCGCGCCCCATGGTCGGGATCGCCCGCCGGCGCGGAGAGCGCGAGCTCGGGCTCGTAGTCCTTCACCTCGGGCGCGAGCGTCGCGGCCTCCTCGCGGGCGACGTACGGCGGGTTCGAGAGCAGGAGATCGAGCTTGCGCCCGCGCTCGCGGACGCGGCGCGCGAGCACGTCGAAGCCGTCGCCTTCCAGGAGCTCGACGCGCCCCGCGAGCGCGCCGGCCGCGTCGAGGGCCGCGAGGTTCGCGCGCGCGCAAAGGACGGCGGCGCCCGACACGTCGACCGCCGTGACGCACGCCGCGGGGAGCTCGAGCGCGCACGTGAGCGCGATGCAGCCGCTCCCCGTGCCGAGGTCGGCGATCCACGGTGCCGCGGGATCGTCCCACGCGCTCGCGGCGCCCGTTCCGCGCTCGCCGGAGAGCTCCCGCGCGCGGTCGACCAAGTGCTCGGTCTCCGGCCGCGGCACGAGCACGCCCTTCCCCACCTGGAACTCGCGCTTGTAGAACTCGCGGCGTCCCACGATGTACGCCGTCGGCTCGCGCCGCCCGCGCCGCACGAGCAGGTCGCGCGCGCGGTCGATCTCCTCCGCCGTCACCGGCCGGTCGAGGGCCAGGAAGAGCCGCAGACGATCGAAGCCGAGCGCGTGCGCGACGAGCAGCTCCGCCTCGAGCCGCGCCTCCTCGATTCCCTTGCGCTGAAGGAACTCGCGCGCCATGCGCAGCATGTCGCCCGCGGTGCGCGGCGCAGCGACCGAACCCTGCGTTTCTCCTCGAGTGCCGTCGGACATGGAATCACGTCGACCTCGACGCAGCCTTCGAGAGCACAAGCACGGCTCGCCCGTCACCGCCGACGACGAAGGACGCGTACGATTTGTCGCTCACAGCGCGGTTCATCGGTCCTTCCGGTCTGGAATGCCCAGGCCTGCAGTGTGAGGGTCCAGACCATGCTCATGCGTTCCCCAGGCGTGAGAGAAAGGATCCAGGCTTCGTCCTCTGGGTCGTGAAGCCGACCGAGTCGCGCGGGGTACGCGCTCCGATCCGGGGGCAGCTCGGTGGGATCGGGAGTCGCTCCGTCCACGGCTCGATGTTAACCCGAACAGCGCGTAGGTGCCCGCCTCCACGCTCACACGAGGTTCTCGATCCGCTCCTCGCGATCGAGCGCCGCGAGGCCGTCCAGGATCCCGTCCAACTTTCCCGCGAGCACCTGCTCCAGCGAGAAGTTCTGCTCGAGGCGGTGGTCGGTGACGCGGTTCTGCGGCCAGTTGTAGGTCCGGATGCGCTCGCTGCGGTCGCCCGAGCCGACCTGCGACTTGCGCGCGGCGGCGCGTTCGGCGGCGCGCTTCTCCTGTTCCTTGTCCCACACGCGCGAGCGCAGCATGCGCATCGCACTCGCGCGGTTGCGGATCTGGCTGCGGTCGTCCTGGCAGATCGCGACGAGGCCCGTCGGGACGTGCGTGATGCGCACGGCGGACTCCGTCTTGTTCACGTGCTGGCCGCCCGCTCCGCCCGCGCGCATCGTTTCGATCCGGAGATCGTCCGGGCGCAGCACGATCTCGACCTCCTCGACCTCGGGCAGGACCGCCACCGTCGCGGCGCTCGTGTGGATGCGGCCCTGCGCCTCCGTCGCGGGCACGCGCTGCACGCGGTGCCCGCCGGACTCGAAGCGCAGCCGCGCCCACGCACCGTCGCCCTCCACGGCGAAGACGACCTCCTTGAAGCCGCCGAGATCGCTCGGGGAGACGTCGAGGTCCTCCACGCGCCACTTGCGCGCGTCGAAGTAGCGCTTGTAGATGCCGTAGAGGTCGCGCGCGAAGAGCGCGGCCTCGTCGCCGCCGACGCCGGCGCGGATCTCGACGATCACCTTGCGGCGCGCGTCCTCGGGCTCCCGGATGAGCGCTTCCTGGATCGCGAGCAGGAGCTCGGGCTCGTCGCGTTCGAGCTGGGCGAGATCCTCGCGCGCGAGCGCCGCGAGGTCCGGATCGCACCGCGGGTCCGCGAGGAGCGCCTCCGCTTCCGCGCGCCGCGCGCGCACGGCGTCGAAGCGCGCCTTCAAGGCCGCGATCGGCTCGAGCCGCCCGCGCTCCTGCAGCAGCGCCGGGAGCTTCTTCCCGTCGGTCGCGACCGCGGGCAGCGAGATCCGCTCCGTCAGCTCCGCGAAGCGCGCGGCTTCGCGTTCGAGCTTGGCGACGAGAGAGGGTGCGAACTGCATCGGAGCGACCGGCCACGGTACGGGCGCGAACACGCCGGGGGCTCGCGCCGGAAACGAAACCGCGCGCGCCTCGGTAGGAACGGCGACGCGCGGAGCTGAGGCGCGGGCGACGCGCCCCGAGGAGCTACTTCTTCTTCGCGCCGGCCGGCGCGCCGGGCTGCGCGCCCGCGACGGCTTCGCCGTAGCGCTTCTTGAAGCGGTCGACGCGGCCCGCGGAGTCGACGAACTTCTGCACGCCCGTGTAGAAGGGGTGGCAGACGCTGCAGATTTCGATGTGCAGTTCCTTGACCGTGGCGCGCGTCTGGAACTTGTTCCCGCAGCCGCAGGAAACCTTGCAATCGAAGTACTTGGGATGGATGTCGGCCTTCATGGTTCGTCTCCTGCTCCGCCTCGGCGCGAGCAAGGGGCGAAGAGCCTAGCTGCGGCGGCGCGGCGGCGCAAGCCGCACCTCCTCCCAACGGTCAGCCCGCGGGGACCGGAGCGCCCAGTTCCGCGAGCAGCTTGCGCGTGAGCTCGACGGGCAGGCCAACCACGTTGTCGAAACCGCCCCCCTCGAGTCGAAGGACGAAGCGGTCGGCCGTCTCCTGGATCGCGTAGCCGCCCGCCTTGTCGCGCCATTCGCCGGACGCGACGTAGGCCTCGACCTCCGCGGGCAGGATCGCGCGCATGTGCACGAACGTCCGCTCGAACGCGAGACGCTGCTCGAGGTCCGGCGTGCGGAGCACGCACACGCCGGTCACGACGCGGTGGCGCGTGTCCGAGAGCCAACGCAGCATCTGCCGCGCCTGGAACTCGTTCTCCGGCTTGCCGAGCAGGCGCGGCTCGCCGGCGACCTCCACCGCCACGATCGTGTCCGCGGCGACGATCCAGCGCCGAGCTCCGGAGAAGCGCCCGGCCACCGCGCGCGCCTTGCGCTCCGCGAGCACGCACGCGCCCTCTTCCGCGGCCGTGCCCGCGCGCAGGCCCTCGTCGACTTCGGAGACGGCGACCTCGAGCTCGTAGCCCGCCGCCGCGAGCAGTGCGCGACGGCGCGGCGACGCGGAAGCGAGGACGAGCGCGGGAGGAGCCACGCAGTGCGCCCTCGTGTCAGCGCTTCTTCTTGGCCTTCTTCGCCGCCGCCTTGGCCTTGAGCGCCGCCTTCTTCGCGGCCTCGACCTTGGCTTTCTCGGCGAGCGCCTTCTTCTTCGCGATCTCCGCGAGGCGCTTCTGCTTCGCCTCCTCGATCGCGCGCTTCTTGGCGTCGATGCCGGCTTGGCGGGCGCGCGCCTTCTCCTGCTTGGCCGTTTCGATCGCGGCCTTCTTGGCGAGGCGCTCCTGCTCCTTGCGCCGCTTCTCGGCTTCCTTCTTCTCGAAGGCGAGGCGCTTCGTCTCGTCGCGCTTGCGCTGCGCTTCCTGGCGCTCCATCTGGACCTTGTGGTCCTGCGCGACCTTCTTGCCGAAGGGGCACTCCTCGCGCAACGGACAGTCCCAGCACGTCGGCTTGCGCGCGTCGCACCATCGATCGGCGATCTCGCCGACGATCTGCACGAAACGCAGATCGTCCCCGTCGGGGACGAGCGGGCCGACGACGTCGCGCGCCTTCTTCGCGAGCCCGGCGCGGGAGACGAGCCCGAGGCGGTCGAGCACGCGCACCATCGCGGCGTGGACGGGGAGCTGGCGATTGCCGGCGAGCCACAACAAGAAGCCGCCGGCGGCGAGCCCCGTGTGCGGCATCTGCTGCACGAGCTTCGAGCTCGCCGTGAGGTCCTCGCGCAGGAACTCGAGCTCGAGCCCGTGGGTCTTCTGGTAGACCTCCTGCAGGAACTCGCGGAGGTCGCGCGCGGCGACGAGGTAGTGCGCGACGTCGTCGCGCGCGGCGCGCCGACCGAGCCCGAGCATCTGCGCGGCCACTTCCTGGACCTGCGCGACGCGCATCTCGTTCCAGTCGGGATAGCCCTTCCTGAGCCGACCGATCGCATCGACCGCCTTCTTCTGGTCGATGTGGCGCAGGAGCACCGCGAGCATGCCGTGCTCGAGCAGGTTCAACTCCTCCACCGGCGACGGCAGCGGCCAGCGCGGCTTGATCTTCTCGAGTACCTTGACGACTTGGTCGGACTTCTTGCTCACGTCGTTCTCGGAGAGGCAGTTCGGTGAGGTACGAAAACGAGCGGCGAGCCTCGGCTCGCCGACGTGGAGCGCGCACCCGGCCGGCGCGCGCGAAGGGAACGCGAACGCGTCAGCTCTTCGGTTCGGCGGAGGCCGCGGCCTTCTTCGCCGCGCGACGGGCCTTCAAGCGGGTGGCGCGGCGCTCGGTCTTGGCCTTCGAGAGGCGCTCCGTGCGCGCGTCGCGGGTCGCGCGGGTCTTGGTCTTCGCGCTGCGGCCCGGGCGCTCGCGCAGCTTGTGCTGGCGCAGCAGGTCCTTCAGGCCCTTGCGGCGCAGGATCGAGGCGACGACCTCGCTCACCTCGGCGCCGTGCTCGATCCAGTGCTTGGCGCGCTCGGCGTTCACGACCACCTGGGCGGCCGGGTCCTTGCGCAGCGGGTCGTAGAGCCCGATCGTCTCGAGCATGCGTCCGTCGCGCGGGAAGCGCGAGTCGGTCACGTTGATGCGGAAGCACGGCAGGTTCTTGCGGCCCGTGCGGCGGAGGCGGATGACGACGGACATGGGGAGCTGGAGGGTCTCTTCGAACGGTCGATGGGGAGCCGGCCAGGAGCGCGTCCCGGACACGACCGCGCGGGCTCCGAGCGCGTCGGTGCCCATGCGGGGCGAATAGGACACACAATCACCGCGCGGCTGTCCAGGGTCGGGGCGGGTTTTCATGCGACGGAGGCCGCTTCGCGCCGTCGCCGACCGCACGCGCCGCGCTCAGCGGCGTTTCTTCTTCTTGTCCTTCTTCTTGCCGCTCTGGCGTGTGGACGACGCCCCCATCGGCCGCGTTCCGCCGAAGAGACCGCCGAGCCCCCCGCCCAACAGACCGCCCCCGCCGCGCGATGCAGCGCCCTCCTGCATCCAGCCTGGTAGCTGCTTCCCTTCGCCGCCGGACCCCGGGGCCGCGGGCCCCTCCGCGGAACCCGCACCCAGACCGCCGAGGCCGCCTCCTCCGAAACCGGAGAGTCCGCCGCCGAGCCCGGGCATGCCGCCCGCCTCGTTCATCTGCTTCAGCGCGGAGAGCTTCTCCTTCGCGCCGAACTTCGCGCCGAGACCCATCTTCCCGAGTTGCTTCATCATCAGCTTCATCTCCTTGAAGCGCTTCAGGAGATCGTTCACGGCGGCGACGTCCTGGCCCGAGCCGCGCGCGATGCGCCGGCGGCGGCCCATGTCGAGCAGGTCGGGCTGCAGCCGCTCGCGCGGAGTCATCGACGTGAACAGGGCCTCGAGCCGGTTCATCTGCTTGTCGTCGATGTTCACCTGGTCGGCGAGACCCGACATGCCCGGCATCATGCCGAGCACCTTCTTCATGGGCCCGAGCTTCCGGACCATGCGCAGCTGCGCGAGCATGTCCTCGAGCGTGAACGAGCCCATGACGAGCTTCTCGAAGCTGTCGGAGGCCTCCTTCTCGCTGATCGCCGACTGCGCGCGCTCCACGAGCCCCACGACGTCGCCCATGCCGAGGATGCGGCTCGCCATGCGCTCGACGTGAAACGTGTCGAGCTCGTCGATCTTCTCGCCCGTGCCGATGAAGAGGATCGGCTTCCCCGTGACCGCCTTGAGGCTCACCGCGGAGCCGCCGCGCGCGTCGCCGTCGAGCTTGGTCAGGATCACGCCGGAGAGCGCGAGCGCGTCGTCGAACGCCTTCGCGGAGTTCACGGCGTCCTGGCCGGTCATCGCGTCGACGACGAGCACGGTGTTCGTGGGCCGCACCTTGGTCGCGATGTCGCGCACCTCGTCCATCATCGCGAGGTCGACGTGCAGTCGGCCCGCCGTGTCGAGGATCACCATGTCCGCGCCGGCCGTGTGCGCGTAGGCGACGCCCTGGAGGCAGAGCTCGGGCGGCGCGAGCCCTTCCTTGTGGAAGACCGGCACGTTGATCTGCCGGCCGAGCACCTTGAGCTGCTCGACGGCCGCCGGACGCTTCACGTCGGCCGCGACGAGCAGTGGACGGCGCCCGTGCTTGTCGCGCATGAGCTTCGCGAGCTTCGCGCACGTGGTCGTCTTGCCGGCCCCCTGGAGCCCCGCCATGAGCACGATGGTCGGGCCGTTTTTCGCGAACTCGAGCCGCACGTCCTTCGGCCCCATGAGCTGCACGAGCTCGTGGTGGAAGGCCGCGACGAACTGCTGGCTCGCCTCGACGCCCTGGATGCGCCGCCCGCCGACGACGCGCTCCTTCACGCGGTCGGTGAAGTCCTTGACGACCTTGAAGTTGACGTCGGCCTCGAGCAGCGCCTGGCGCACCGCGCGCAGGCCCTCTTCGATGTTGTCGTCGGTGAGCTCCTTCCGGTCGCGCAGGAAGGAGAAGGTCTTGGTGAGGCGGTCGGTGAGGGTTTCGAACATGCTCGTCTCGCAACTCGACTTTGTACCATCGCTCCGCGACGCCCGACGAGGGGCTGTCGGGAGCTAGCGGCGGCTCCGTGAGCTCAGTCCACGACTGGAGGCGGCGGAATGCGCTCGAGGCGCTCGATCAGCTTGCGGGTCAGGCCCTCGAAGAGGGTCCGGCTCTGTTGCACCGCCAGCGCCTGCCCGCCGCCGATGCCGTCGGCTTGCTTGAGGTCGAAGATGGGCTTGCGGGCCTGCTGTGCGATCGGAACGAGGCTCGCGAAGTGCTTGATCGTGCCGATGCAGTTCGGGTCGGCGTCGATGTCCGTGACCTCGTCGACGCGCCGAGACCGGAGCGCATCGGCCCCCTCCATCGCGAGCCGGTACGTGCTCGGGATCTGCTTCGCCCAAGCCGCGTAGCCCGTGACCGGACGATCGGCGCGCGCAAGGTGCTGCTGGACCAAGTACCCGACGGGGCGGAACTCGTGCGGTGTCAGACTTGCCTGTGCTCGCCCCGCCATGAACCGTTCGCGGACGAGATGCCACTCCGCGCGCCACGAGCGGAGGGCGGGCCCCACGTTGGAGATTCCCTGCAAGCTGAACAGGTCCGGGGCGAGCGGCAGCACGACGGAGTCGCAGGCGAGCAACGCGGAGCGATTGAGCGCGCCCAAACTGGGTCCGACGTCCACGAGCACGAAGTCCGCGTCCACCGTCGCGGCCGCGAGATCTGAGAGCAGGTCGAGAGCCGTCAGCACGTCGAGCGCCCGCTCGTTTCCCTGACTGAGCTTCTTGGGCCAGGCTTCGGCGAGCGGCTCCTCGAAAAGGCTCAGGTCGAGATCACCGGCGAGGATCCACAAGTTGTCGGCGACCGTCGTGAGCTCGGGCTCCGCTACGTCCCCTTTCCCGCGACGCACCAAGTCCAGGCACCCCGTGACGTGCCGACGCGAACCGCGGTTCCTGATCCAGGGCTCCAGCGTCTCGTCGTCGACGAACATCGCCGTGATGTTGCACTGCGGGTCGTAGTCGAGCACGACGGTCCGGTGCCCCAAGCGCGCGAGCATGTGCGCGAAGTGGTACGTCAGCGTGGTCTTGCCGACGCCGTCCTTGTTGTTGAACAGCACGAAGCTCTTCATGGCCGCTTGCGCACGATCACGCGCGTGTAGCCGTCGGTTTCGACCTCGAGCGGCGGGTTGCCGTTCTTCTCGAGGAGCACACGTGCGACGCGCACGCCGCGACCGAACTTCTCGACGTAGCCGGAAGCGAGCAGGCCATTCGTGATCAACGGGTTCCGGTAGTCCGCGTGCTCGCCGAACTCGCCCTCGCTCGCACGGCCGAACGGTCCGCCGGGATTGCTGAACTCGACCCTGTCCTCGTACCACTCGACGCGAGCGGGCGCATGCGTTCCCTCGTACAACCGGTGCTGCACCATGTTGCGCGCGAACTCCTTGAGCGCTTCGATCGGGTAGTCCGGCAGGAACTCGGATCGAATGCCCGCCTGAGGAACGGGTCGGCTGGTCAGTTGCGCCGAGATCTGGCTCCACAGCGCATCCAATTGGGCCGGGAGCGAGCCCGTGATCGTCTTGCGCAACACGACCGTCGCGTCGATGGACGACCCGCCGAACCGCACGAACTCGATGGAAGCGCCGGGCAGCACGTCCTGCGGACCGACGCCGTGGAGCAGGAGCGTCGCGCCGAACGGGAGGAACGCGCCGTCCTTCATCAGTCCGAGTTGCTTGTGCACCGCCATCCACTCGGGGAAGGACGGGAAGTGCTCGCGGTCGGCGGCGGCCGACTTCACGCCCTCGTATTCCCCGCGCAGGACGCTCGCATCGAGGTCGTCGATCGACGCACCCTGCACGATGCGTGAGTCGAACGGTCGCTGGGCCTCGGGCCGACGCTCGTTGAGTCGCAGGAGATCCGCCGGGCTCGCGCGCCGCGTGGTCGAACCATGCCGGACGAAGGCGGTACCGTTCACCGCGACCGCGGGGGGCACGGGATAGGGAGCGACCTCCACGACGATGAGGTGCTTGGAAGCGCGCGAGCAGAGGTGCAGGGCGGTCGACGGCGCCGGCCAGAGCTTCGTCGAGGTCAAGCGACTCGAGAGCGCCTGCTGCTGCTTGTCCAGTGCACCGCCGCGGGACTCGATCCCGAGCACCTGGCCCTGCTTCGTGACACCCAGCACGAGAAACCCGGGGCGCCCGGTGTTGCCGAGGTCGTTCGCGAGCGCGGCCACGGCCTGCAGGACGTCCTCACCCGCGCTGGGTGACTCCTTCCACTCGACACGATCCGTCTCGGTGCGGAGGAGGGTATCGAGGTCGGGTTGGGGCATGGCGCGGCACCGAGGCGCGCAGTCTACAGAGACGCACAGTGGGTTCGAACCACCGCGCCCGCGTTCATGGCCTCGAGCGCGACGAGGCCGGACGATGCACCTGCACGCGGGCTCGCCCTGGATACCATCGCGCGCGTGAGTCCGCGCCCCGCCACGCGCCGCACGACGACGAAGTCCGGCGTCGCGCCGCGCACGCGCTGTTCCGCGTGTCTCCTGCAACCGCGGCTCTGCGTGTGCCGGCTCATCGCGCCGCTCGCGCTCGCCACGCGCGTGCTCGTCCTCCGGCATCGCAAGGAGGTCCACAAGCCGACGAACACGGGCCGCCTCGCGGCCTTGTGCCTTTCGAATGCGGAGCTGCGCACGTTCGGCGGGCGCGACGAGCGTTTCGACGACCGCGGCTTCTTCGATCCCGCGCGGCGCGTGCTCCTGCTCTATCCGAGGGCGGACGCGCGCGAGCTCGCGCGCGACGCGCTCGATCCTCGGCCTGTGACCTTGATCGTGCCCGACGCCGACTGGCGCCGCGCGCAGAAGCTCGCGCAGCGCGAGCCGGCGCTCGCGGGTGTGACGCCCGTGCGCCTCGAGGACGGTCCCCCGAGCGCGTTCCGCCTGCGCAAGCACACCGACGCACGCTACCTCTCGACCTTCGAGAGCGTCGCGCGCGCCCTCGGCGTGCTCGAAGGCGAACCCGTGCGCGCGGAGCTCGAGCGCGTGTTCCAGGTGTTCGTCGACCGCGCGCTCTACCAGCGCGGGCAGCTCGCGGCGGAGCTCGTCACGGGCGGCGTGCCGCCGCTTCCCGAACGCGCGTGAGCGCGACGCCGTCGATCACCCGCACGTGTCGAGGTCGAGGTTCGCCTCGCGCCCCGCGCGTGCTTTCTCGCGCGCGAGCGCCTTCGTGAACCGCTCGAGGAGGTCCTGGCGCCCCGCCGTGCGCAGCGCTTCCTCGACGAGCGGGCGCGACTCCGGCGCCTTCCAGCGCACGAGGGCTTTCTGCATGCGCCGCTCGCGCTCGCCGCGCGGGACGTGCAGCTCGTTCATCGTCATCGGATCGAGCCCGGTGACGTACTGCACGCACGCACGGGTCATCGGCAGCGGGATGAACTCCTGCACCTGCTCGGGTGCGTAGTTGCGGTCGAGCAGCTTCTCGAACAGCGTGATCGCGTCCTCGAGGCTCGTGCCCGGGTGCCCGACGATGAAGTAGTTGACGAGGTGCTGGTCGCGCCCCAGCTCCTTGCACTCGTCCTTGTAGTCGGCCTCGTACTCTTCGTAGACCGCGAAGCGCGGCTTGTTCATCGCCGCGAGCGTCGCGTCGCTCGCGTGCTCGGGCGCGAGCTTCATGCGGCCGGGCACGTGGTGCTTCACGAGGTCGTGGTGCAGCGGGAGCAGCTTCCCCGCTTTGTCGCGCAGCATGTCGTAGCGGATGCCGCTCGACACGAACGCGTGCTTGACGCCCTTCGTCGTGCGCACGAGGCCGAGCAGCCGCCGGTAGCCCTCGGTCGTCTTGTCGAGCCGCAGCGCGGGGCACGGATCCGGCGTGAGGCAGTCGCGCCCGAGGCACGGTTCGCCCTTCTCCAGCAGCTTGCAGCCGAGCCCCCACATGTTCGCGGTCGGCCCGCCGACGTCCGTGATCGTCCCGCGGAAGTCGTGCATGCCCGCGAGCTGTGCCGCCTCGCGCAGGATCGACGCCTCGCTCCGCCCCTGGATCGAACGGCCCTGGTGGAACGTGATCGAGCAGAAGGAGCAATCCGCCATGCACCCGCGGTGCGTGTTGATCGACCAGCGCACGGGTTCCAGCGCCGCGATGCCGCCGGCGTGGTCGTGGTCGGGATGCCACGCGCGCGTGAAGGGCAGGTCGTAGAACGAGTCGACCTCCGCCTGCGACGCGGGCGCCATCGGCGGGTGCTGCACGACGAAGCGCGCTCCGTGGCCTTGCGCGAGCGGGCGCGAGCTCGGGCTGTTCTCCTCGCGCACGGCGTGGAAGAGCTCGATCAAGCGCTGGGAATCCAGGACGAGGTCCTCGTGCGACGGGACGTGGCGCGCGTTCGCGGGCACGTGCTCCTTCGCGACGTGCTCGCACGTGCCGGCCATCCCCGTGAGCGGTTCGCCGCGCGACAACCGCTCCGCGATCTGGAGCACTTGGCGCTCCGCCATCCCCCACACGAGCAGGTCCGCCTTCGCGTCGACGAGGATCGAGCGGCGCAGCTTCTCGTCCCAGTAATCGAAGTACGCGAGCCGTCGCGGCCCCGCCTCGAGCCCGCCGACGACCACGGGCACGCCGGGGAAGTGGTGGCGCGCGAGAGCCGTGTACGCGATCGTCGCGCGGTTCGGACGCCCGGGTGTGCCGCCGGGGCGGTAGACGTCGATGCGCCGTTTCTTCTTCGACGCGGTGTAGTTCGTGACCATCGAGTCGATGGTGCCCGCGGAGACGCCGACGAAGAGCCGCGGTTTCGGGAGCCGGCTCCAGCCCGCACCGTCCGGTTCGAGCTCGGGCACGTCGAGGATCCCGACGCGGTAGCCGTGCGCCTCCAGGACGCGACCGATGACCGCGACGCCGAACGACGGATGGTCGACGTAGCCGTCGCCCGTGACGAGCACGACGTCGAGCTCGTCCCAGCCGCGCTGCGCCATCTGCTCACGCGTGCGCGGGAGGAAGGCGGCGGCGTTCGAGGCGGACGGACGGCTCATGGGAATCCGACGGAGCGCAGGGTAGCGCGCGCGGAGGAAGTTCGGCGTCCGGGCGCACTCGCGCCGAACTCACCGCGCAAAACGAAACCGCCTCGCGCGTCGCTCGACGGCGCGAGAGCGGTTCCCGATCGTTCGGACGAGCTCAGAAGCTTCCGTGGCGCTTGCGCTGACGGCGGTTGGTCTTGCGACCGCCCTTCGTCTTCTGGCGCGTGCGGTAGCCGGTCTGCTTCCTGTGCTTCTGATTGGAGCTTCGGATCTTGGTGTGCATGCGTGCCTCAGCGGTCGGCGGGAGCGCCGACGTTGGATTCGAGGGGCGAGGAGTCTAGCGTCGAGATCCCCGCGCGCCAGAGCCTCGCTTCCGTGTCGGGGCGCGCACGACGCGATCAGCCGCCCTTGCCGCCCGCGGGAGGCGCGCCTTTCGGTCCCATGCCGCCGCGCATCCCACCCATCCCGCCCTTCATCGAGGGGTCGCTCATCGGGTCGAACGGCTTCTCGGTGAAGCCCTCGGGCAGGTCGTAGAGCCCCGCGGCCGGCTCCTTCTGCTCGATCGCGGTGACCTCCTCCTTCGACTTGATCTCGGCCCCCATCACCTTCTGGGTGCGCTCGAGGACCAGGACGAGCCCGTCGAGCTTCTTCATCTCGGCCGCCATCGGCGCGGCCATCATGCTGACCGACATCAGCGTCTCCTGCATGGCCTTGAGCGCCGCGGGATCGACCGCGACGTCCTTCGTCACCCACATCTCCTGCGTGAAGGAAGCGCCCATCGGACCGGTCATCGCGACCGTGTAGCGCGTCGCGTTCCAGTCCTTGACCTTCTTCGTCTCGGTCGTCGGCGTGACGGTGGTCTTCATCTGCGCCATCATCGGCTCGATCATCTGCGCGAGCTCGGCCGGCACGTACTTCTTCATGTCGAAGGGCAGGTCGACGGCGGTGTACGTCTTCGCCTTCAGGTCGAGCATGAAGAGCTTCTTCAAGTCGGTGCGCACGATCGTCACGCGGTCGCCTTCCTCGACGCGCATCCGGTCCTTGGCCATCCACGTGACCTCGGTCGAGTCTTGAGCGGCTTGATCGCGCCCCATCACCTTGGCGGCGTCGGTGTGCTTCGACCTCGTGATCACGAAGTCGGCGGCCCAAGCGGGGGCGGCGAGGAGGGCGAGGACGGTGAGCGTGAACAGGCGCGGCATGACGGCTCCTTGGAAAGGGGATGGCGGTTCGGCCGCGAGGCTAGCCCGCGGCGTGCGCGCGATCCACGGGCCGATGGCCGGAGCGCGGGGAGCTCACCCCCCGCCCGCGACCTTCACGCCCGCCTTGGGCGCGATCATCTGCTCGGGGCGCACGGCCCGGTCGAAAGCGGCGCCGGTCATGAGCCCGAGCTCGATCGCGGCCTCGCGCAGGGTCGTCCCGTCGTGGTGCGCCTTCTTCGCGACCTTGGCCGCGTTGTCGTAGCCGATGTCGCGGTTCAGCGCCGTCACGAGCATCAACGACTGCCGCATGAGCAGGTCGATGCGCTTCGCGTCGAGCTCGAGGCCCGCGATGCAGTTCGCGCGGAAGCTGTCGCAGGCGTCCGCGAGCAGCGCGATCGACGTCAGCACGTTGTGCACGATCACCGGCTTGTAGACGTTGAGCTCGAAGTTGCCCTGCGAGCCCGCGATCGCGACCGCGGTGTCGTTGCCGAACACCTGCACGCAGACCATCGTCAGCGCCTCGCACTGCGTCGGATTGACCTTGCCGGGCATGATCGAGCTGCCGGGCTCGTTCTCGGGCAGCTTCATCTCGCCGAGGCCGCAGCGCGGGCCCGAGCCGAGCCAGCGCACGTCGTTCGCGATCTTCATCAGCGCCGCGGCGGACGTGCGCAGCCCGCCGTGCAGGAACACGAGCGCGTCGTGGCCCGCGAGCGCGCTGAACTTGTTCGGCGCGGTCTTGAACGGGAGCTGCGTCTCCGCCGCGATCTTCCCCGCGACGAGCTTCGCGTACTGCGGATGCGTGTTGAGCCCCGTGCCGACGGCCGTGCCGCCGAGGGCCAGCTCGTACACCGCGGGCAGCGTCGCCGTGATCGCGCGGCGCGCGTCCTTCAGCTGCTGCACCCAGCCCGAGACCTCCTGGCCGACCGAGAGCGGCGTCGCGTCCATCAGGTGCGTGCGGCCGATCTTGATCACCTTCTTCCAGGCCTTCGACTTCGCCTCGAGCTCCTTCTCGAGCGCCTCGAGCGCGGGCAGGAGGCGCTTCGCGGTCTCCTCCGCCGCCGCGACGTGCATGGCCGTCGGGAACGCGTCGTTCGACGACTGCGAGCGGTTCACGTGGTCGTTCGGGTGGATCGGCTTCTTCGAGCCGAGCACGCCGCCGCAGAGCTGGATCGCGCGGTTCGAGACGACCTCGTTCGCGTTCATGTTCGACTGCGTGCCCGAGCCCGTCTGCCACACGACGAGCGGGAAGTGCGCGTCCCATTTGCCCGCGATGACCTCGTCGCACGCCTGGAAGAGCGCGGCGAGCTCCTTCTTCGAGAGCATGTCGAGCTCGCCCAGCTCGCGGTTCGCCTGCGCGGCGCATTTCTTCACGACGCCGAGCGCGCGGATCATCGGCCGCGAGAACCTGTGGCCGCCGATCACGAAGTTCTGTTTGGAGCGCTGCGTCTGCGCGCCCCAGAGCACGTCGTCCTGCACTTGGATCGGCCCGAAGGAATCGGTTTCGTTGCGAAAGCCCATGGTCGTGTTCGCGGTCTTCGTCTCGGGAGCGAGGAGCGTAGGCATGGCGTCGCGCGCTCGGCGCGCCCCGGGCGTACTCCGGGCGCGGGATCCTAACGACCGAGTGCCTGCGCGTCTCGCGACGGCGCTGCGCACGAAGGCGCACGAGCGGGCGAGCCGCGCTCCGGACGGCGCGTCAGCGCTTGTCCTTGAACGCGCGCAGCGCGTTGTACGCGAGGCGCTTCGCGAGCGCCGCGCGGTCGCCGTACTGCTTCCTGTAGACCAGGACGAGCGCCTCGATCTCGCCCAGCGCGATCGGCTCGCACGCGCGCCTCCGCCACCGGCCGTACGAGCTCGTCGAGCGCGGTCCGATCGCCGGGCCGTAGGTCCACGCGTGCACTTCCTGCAGCGCGGCGAAGAGCTGCGCGAGCGCGAACCAGTACGCGGCGCGGCCCGTGCGCACGCGCGATGCGTTCCACGCGAACTCGGCGAACGCGTAGAAGAGCCAGCCGTCGGGCTCGCAGTTGAGCGCGTCCTGGAGGTTGCGCTCACTCGGCCGCGGCGGGTTCGGCGGCGCCGGCGGCGGCAGGTAGGCGAGCGCGCCGGAGGCGAAGGCCATGAACGCGGTCTCGAGGTCGCCGCTCGGGAGCTCCGCGTGCGGCGGGAAGGTCGCGTCGAAGATGCGCTCCTGGTATTCGGCGAGCGCGATCAAGGCGTGGTCCAGATCGAGGTGCCAACTTTCGAGGACCTCGCGCTCGTGGTCGAGCAGCTCCGGCGCGGCGGGGAGCTCGCCGCCGGCGCAGAACTTCTCGACGCGGTCGTTGACGGCGCGGCCGAGACAACGCGCGCCGAGTTCGAAGAGCCCGACCTGCGCGGTGAGCTCCGGCATGCGCTCGACGAAGAGGCGCTTCGCCGCGGGCGAGAGCGCTCCCCGCACCTTCGGGTCCTCGAGCGCCGCGCGCACGCCGGGGAACGTCCACGCGTCGTAGCGCGTGAAGAAGCGCCGGTCGGCGTGCGCGACGACGCGCGCATCGGCGGCGCGCGCTTCGAGGAGCTGGACGATCGGACTCGGCGCGATGGCGGTGTCGGTCATGGTGCGATCCTCACGATCGAGCAGGCACGCGGCTCACGGCTCCGGCGCGTGCACGACGGCAACGTACCAGACCGCTCCATTGCGCCCCACGCAGATCTGGACCGGCGTCGACGTGTCGTAGCGCGCGTGGGAAACGACGTCGGTCGTCGGAACCCAAGCCGCCTGGTCGGCGAGATCGCAGTTCTCCATGAGGACCTTGGTGGGGCCCGAGTAGTCCTGCAGCCCCGCGAGGTACGCCGAGACTGCGGTGACGAGCTTGCGCATGCGATCGGTCTGCGTGGCGCCGCTCACGGTCTCGGAGCGTCCATCCATCGCGTCGACGTAGGCCTGCATCTCGGCTTGCGTCAGCTGATGAAGCGCGAAGCCGCTCGGCGGAACCGGTTGAGTCGTCGTGGACTGGAGCGAGCCCGTGAACGTGTAGGTGACGGTCGGCATGGTGTCAGTCGAGGGGAAGCCGGGTCACGGGCGCACGGACTTCGCAAGCCGGATGCCGACGTCCCAGGTCGCGTAGCGATCGTCGATGCCCCGGATGTTGTGGTTGCACAGGGTCACCTTGCTCGAGACCGCCCACCAGGCGGGCCCCATCACGATCCGCTCGTACGGGCTCGTGTACAGGAACCCGTCGCGGCTCTCCGGCATGGGGCTGTCCGTCCACTCCATCACGTTTCCAAAGGAGTGGTAGAGGTTCTCGGGCGGCTGGAGGTAGTCCGGAGCGCGGACGGGGAGGACTCCGCGCAGGTAGTTGCGAAAGCGTGCCAGCCCCCTGTCGTTGGACTTCGCCTCGCCGTCGAGATGGAAGCGGACGCCGCCCGCGGCGGCACGATCGTCGCCCCATGGGAAGAACCGCGTGTCGGCGCCGCGCTTCGCGCGCTCCAGCTCGGGGTGCAGCGGCAGACGAGCACCCGACCATTCCGCGAAGTCGCGGGCGAAGTTCCCATCGAATCCGGTCGCGGGCAGGTCCAACCACGCTTCGCGTTCGCGCGCGTCCGGCATGAGGTCTTCGGGGGAGCTCCTGTACCCGCACTCGTACCAGAGCATGGGCACCCGCGCCCCCGTCTCGCGCAGGTAGCGCACGACCTCGGCGTTCGAGACGGCCGCCTCGCCGATCCAGTAAGGCGCGAGTTCGACCTCCGAGTGCACCTCCGAGCAACCCATGCCGCCCTTCGTCAGCCCCGGCGTCTTGTAGGTGAAGCGCCCGCCTTCGATGCGCCGCATGCTCGCCACGATCTCGGACGTGCGCCGCACCCAGGCCTGCACGTTCACGCGCGTGGGGCCGACACCCAGGTGCCGCTGGTATTCCCCCCACCCGTAGTCGGGGATCTCCACGACGATCCGATAGAGATCGGGTGCGAGCGGGACGTCGTGCAGCGGCAGGAGCCCGAGCGCGCGTGGAGGATCGATCGTCTCGGTGACCGGATCGAGGCGCTGGATCCACGCGCGCGCTTCGTTCGACCGCGGCGCCGATTCGAGCACGGCGCGCGGGAGTTCGACCGTGAGCCGCGGATGGATGCGGTCGACCTCGAAACCGGCCACGACGCGCGGGTCGTCGGAGAAGAGCGCGGCGAGGTCCTGCAGGATGCGCAGACCCTGCTGCAGGAGGACGGGGTCGCGCCCGGTGCGGAGCACGTCCGGGACGAAGGGGGTGCCGACTTCCTCGGGCTGGAGCAACCCCGGCGGTCGCGCGTAGGTCTCGCCGGCGAGCCCGCGGTCGATCAGCGCGTTCGCGCGCGCGAGCTCGTCCTGCTTGTACTGCTCGAAACGACGCTCCAGGCGCCCAGCCTGCTGTTCGAACTCCGCGGGGAAGCGCCGTCCGCTCGCGCGCAAGTCGGCGAGGCGCTGGCGCGTCGCGACGAGCTCGAGCACTCGGTCGGTCCAGTCCTCGTACGCCAGCACCTGCGAAAAGCGCGTCTCCTCCGCGGCCAACACGGTGCGGAACTGCTGGTCCTGCACGAACCACGCGACGAAGCTCACGAGCGCGACCGCGATCGAACCCGTCAGCACGACCTTGCGGTGGCGCTCGACGAAGCGCCCCGCGCGTTCCAGCGCCGACGGCGGCCGCGCGAGGATGGCCTCGTGCCGCAGGAAGCGCCGCAGGTCGTCGGCGAACTCGCGCGCGCTCGCGTAGCGGCGCTCGGGCCGCTTGGCCATGCCCTTCGCGCACACCACTTCGAGGTCGCGCGGAACGCGCCGCGCGATGCGCGTGAGCGGCGTGGGTTCGCGCGTGCCGATCTTCTCGAACACCTCTTGCTGCGTCGATCCGGGGAACGCGCGCTGGAGGCTGAGGAGTTCGTAGAGCACGACGGCGGCGGAGTAGACGTCCGTGCGGTGGTCGATCTTCGCCTCGAGGACGCGCGCCTGCTCCGGACTCATGTAGTGCGGCGTCCCCTGCACCGCCTTGGTCTCGGTCAACGTGCCGAAGCGCTCGTCCTTCGCGAGGCCGAAGTCGGCGAGATGGAAGCGGCCCTCGCGGTCGACGAGGACGTTCTGCGGTTTGACGTCGCGGTGCACGACCTGGTGGTCGTGCGCGTTCTGCAGCGCGTCGAGCAGCTCGCAGAAGCGCTCGAGCGCCCGCGGCACGTAGTCGTGGCCGTCGTACGTCGGCAGGAACGGGAGCGGCGTCGGCTGGCCCGCGCGGAGGCGGCGATGACGGTCGAGCTCTTCGTGGAGGTCGTGCCCGTCGACGTAGCGCATCGCGAACCAGAGCTGCCCCTTCGCGTCGCCGAAGGCGAGGATCGGGACCGCGTTGGGATGGTCGACGTGCGAAGCGGCCTCGGCCTCGCGCCGGAAGCGCGCCGCGCGCAGCGGATCCTGCGCGTGCGCGGCCGGGAGGATCTTGAGCGCGACCGTCCGCCGCGGATTCTGCTGCTCCGCGAGGTAGACCACGCCCATCGAGCCGCGGCCGATCTCGCGCACGAGCTCGAAGTCGCCGAGCGTGCGGCCCTCCATCCCACCGCCGAAAAAACGCTCGGCCGACGCGCCCGCCGCCGGCGGAACGAGGAAGTCGGTCGGCGCGCCCGGCGCGAGGAGCGCACGCAGCCGCGCCGCGAGCACCGGCGCGTCCGCGCACTCGTGCTCGATCAGCGCCTCGCGCTCCTCGGCCGAGAGCGGCTGGAGGCGCGCGAAGAGCGAGTCGAGGCGCTCCTCGTTGGGTGACGGCGGCCGCGGAACCGGTGCGTCGTCGTCCGCACTCATGACACCGCCTTGTACAGCTCCTGACGCGTCTCCGCCCAGCGCCGCTGGAACGTCCGAAGCGAGATCCCGAGCATGCGCGCGACCTCCTCTTCCTCGACGCCGCCGTAGAAGCGCAGGACGACGGCGCGCTCCATGTCGGGATCGCGCTCCTTCAGGCGCTGCAGCGCCTGGTGCAGTGCTTCCATGTCGCCCGCCCGTTCCTCGAACTCCGCGGCGACGTTCTCGAGGAACTCGTCGCCGACGTGCCCCGTGCGCCGCGCGCGATGGTGCTCGATGAGCACGTGCCGCATCGCCTGGGACGCCGCGATCAGGAAGTGCTTCCGGTCCGTCCAGCTCCCATGGCACAGCTTGAGGAAGACCTCGTGCACGAGCGCCGTCGGCTGCAGCGTGCCGCCGTTGGGCTGCTTGTTCATGTACGCGCGCGCGCGCAGGTGCAGCTCGGCGTAGAGCAGCTTGAAGAGCTCGTCCCGCGCCGCCACGTCGCCCGCCTCGATGCGCTGCAGGACGAGCGTCACGGCCCGTTGGGCATCGTTCGAATTCGAGGCGTCGTGCATGCGCGAGCTCCGCTGGAGCCAGGAACTTCAGGAGAACTCGCCCGCGCCGAGCCCGCAAGGGCGCGCGATCGAAGACCGAGTCCCACCGCCAGACACGGCGCGCCCCGCGCCGTCCGCCATTTTTTCCGGAAAAACCTGGTCGGTCCGCGCGGCGAACCGTGTCGTTCGCGGGTGCGCGTCGCGCGAGACTCCAGGCCGGGCCCCGTCCGAGCCTCCGACGCTCCTTGGGCGTGCTAGCTTGGCTGCGTCGAGCGCCTGCGCTGGAAGGTTTCCGTCGCGGCCGTGCTCGGTTCCGCGCACCGGACGCCCGCGTCATGCAGCCCATCACCACGGCCCTACTCCCACTCCTCCTCGCGCTCCCGCTCCACGCGCAGTGGTCGAGTGATCCCAACGCCAACCTCGCGATCGGGGACAGACCGGCCGACCAGGTGAACGCGAAGATCGCCGCGGACGGACAGGGCGGCACGTGGATCGGCTGGTTCGACCACGCGTCGGGCAACTACGACGTCTACGTACAACACGTCGACGCGTACGGCGTCGAGAGCTTCGCGCACAACGGCCTGCTCGTGAGCGCGAACCCGAGCAACACGTCGCTCGTCGACTGGGACCTCCTGTGTGACTCGAACGGCGCGTGCGTGATCGTGTTCTCCGACGCGCGCGCGGGCAGCGACCTCGACGTCTACGCCTACCGCGTCGACGCGGCGGGAGCGCTCACCTGGGGCGCGAACGGCGTCACGCTCTCGAACAATGCCGACTTCGAGCCCGCGCCGCGGGTCTGCGAGCTCTCCGACGGCAACTTCGCGGTCGTGTGGATGCGCTCGCCCAGCCCGGGCGACAACACGATCCGCATGCAGAAGCTCGATCCCAACGGCGTCCCGCAGTTCGCGGCGGAGGGTCTTCCGATCGCCGGCGCGCCGGGCGAGGACCCGGGCTTCTGCGACGTCGTGCCGTCGCTGGCGGGCGGGTACGTCGTGCAGTGGCTCCGGCACATCGCGATCACCTCCAGCACGCGCCACCTGCGCGCGCAGCGCTTCGACGCGAACGGCAGCCCCGCGTGGGCGAGCTTCGTCGCCGTGTACGACGCGGTGTCGCTGCCGATCGCCTACCAGCCGATCGTGCAGGCGGACGGCGCGGGCGGCGCGTTCCTGTGTTGGCACCGCAGCCAAGCGAACGTCTACGACGGCCTCGTGCAGCACCTCGACGCGAACGGGATCGAGCTCTTCCCCCACAACGGCGTCTCCGTGTCGAACCAGGCGAACACGTGGGAGCTCGAACCCTCCCTCGCGCAGGTGGGCAACGGCGAAGTGGTCGTCGCGTTCAACCGCCGCAACCCCGGACAATCGAACTGGGGCGTCGGCGCGCAGAAGCTCGACGCGAGCGGCGCGCTGCTTTGGGGACCGACCGGCGTGGACCTCGCGCCCTTCGACACGATCAACGAGACCTTCGAGCGCTGTGTTTCCGACGGCCAGGGCGGCGCGATCGCGCTCTGGTTCGAGCAGCCCAACGCCGTCCCCGGCACGCGCGTGCGCGCGCAGCACGTCGACGCCGCGGGCAACGTGCTCTGGACGGCGGGCGGCATCGAGGCGTGCTCGAACCTCTCCTCGAAGGACGATCTCGAGCTCGTCACCGACTTCCCGGGCTACGCGCGCGCCGCGTGGTGGGACCTGCGCGTCGACGCGGGCAACGTCTACGCGCAGAACCTGTTCGCGAACGGCGCGCTCGGCAGCGCGCCGCCGGGTGCGGCGTTCTGCGCCGGCGACGGCTTCGATCCGAACGTGACGACGCCGTGCCCCTGCGGCAACGTCGGCGCTCCGGGGCACGGCTGCGCGAGCTCGTTCAACGCGCTCGGCGCCACGGCGACTGCGCGCGGGTTCGTGCCGCTCGACGACGTCGCGCTCGACGGCGCCGGGATGAACGCGACCGGGAGCTGCATCTTCCTCATGGGCACGCTCGAAGACCCCTTCGGGCTCCCGTTCGGCGACGGAGTGCGCTGCGCCGCGGGCACGCTCGTCCGCCTGCGCACGCAGCCGCTCGCCGCGGGCGCGTCGAGCTTCCCCGACACGAACACGACGATCACGCTCTCCGCGCGCAGCGGCGTCGTCGTCGGGAGCGGCGCGGAGCGGAACTACCTCGTCTACTACCGCAACGCGTCGGCCGCGTTCTGTCCGCCGGAGACCTTCAACGCGACGAACGGCTTCCGCATCGTGTGGTAGTCGTCGCGCGCGTCGCGAAAACGCGCGGCGCGCCGATCGCGGCGCTCCGCGACCGGCGCGCGCCGTGCCCATCGAGCTCGATCAGACGCGCACGGTCTCGAGCGCCTCGATCACCGCCTGGCCCATCGCGCGCGTGCCGACGGCGCTGGGGTCGTTGCGGTCGATCTTCAAGTCGTAGGTGACCTTTCGGCCCTCCTTGATCACCTGCGCGATGGCCGCTTCGAGGCGCTTCGCCGCTTCGAGCTCGCCCAGGTGCTCCAGCATGAGCACGCCCGAGAGCAGCATCGCGGTCGGGTTGACCTTGTCCTGGCCCTTGTACTTCGGCGCGGAGCCGTGCGTCGCCTCGAAGATCGCGATGCCGCCGTCGCCGAGGTTGGCCCCCGGCGCGATGCCGAGGCCGCCGATGAGACCCGCGCAGAGGTCGCTCAAGATGTCGCCGTACAGGTTCGGCAGCACGAGGACGTCGTAGTCCTCGGGCTTCTGAACGAGCTGCATGCACATGTTGTCGACGATGCGGTCCTCGAAGGCGATCTGCGGGTAGCGCTCGGCCACCTTCTTCGCGGTCGCGAGGTACAGGCCGTCCGTGAACTTCATGATGTTCGACTTGTGGACGGCGGTGACCTTCTTGCGCTTCTTCTTCACCGCGTAGTCGAAGGCCGCCTTGACGATGCGCTCGCTGCCGCTGATCGAGATCGGCTTGATCGAGATGCCCGAGTCGGGGCGGATCTTCGCCTTCGGGCCCGCGAAGCCGAGGATCGTCTCGATCAGCTTCTTCGTGTTCTCGGTCCCCTGCTCGAACTCGATGCCGGCGTACAGGTCCTCGGTGTTCTCGCGGAAGATCACGAGGTCGATGTCCGTGTAGCGCGAGCGCACGCCGGGGTAGGTCTTGCACGGACGAACGCAGGCGTAGAGATCGAACTCCTTGCGCAGCGCGACGTTCACCGAGCGGAAGTTGACCACGCCCTTGGGCGGGTTCACCGGGGTCGTGATCGGCGCCTTGATCGCCGTCTTCGTCTGCCGGATCGACGTGAGCACCTCGTCGGGGAGCGGCGTGCCGACCTTCTCCATGATGTCGACGCCCGCATCGACCGCGCGCCACTCGAACTGGACGCCGGTGGCGTCGAGGACCGTCTTCGTGACCGCCGCGAGCTCGGGCCCGGTGCCGTCGCCGCGGATGAGTGTGACCGGATGGCGCATGGTGGATGCTTCTGGAGAGGGTGCGGGAGTCGAAAGGGCCGAGCAGTCTAGCGCGCGCGCTCGGAGCGGCAACGCCGCGCGACGAGACGCCGACGCCCGGCGCGGGGGCCGGGCGTCGCGGTCGGACGGCGGTGAAAAGGCTCAGTTTCCGGTCGGCGCGCCCTTCTTGAATCCGCCCGCTTCCGTCGTGCGCTTCCACCAATCGCGTATCGACTTCAGCTTGCGCCCGCGCTCGCCCTCGTTGCCCTGCGGATCGAACGCGAGGTCGCGCCCGGTGATCTGGTGCAGCGCGACGAGCGCGGCCTCGCGCACGGGCGAGTCGGAGTCCTCGAGCGCGTCGATGAGCGCGCCGATCGACGCGTCGACGGCCGTGACCGCGGCGTCCGCGTTCAAATTGCCGAGCACGCGCGCGGCGGCCATGCGCACGAACACGTCGCTGTCCTTCAGCATCGGGATCAGGTGCGGGATCGTCTCCGGATCGCCCGACTGGCCGAGCCCGTCGACCGCCTGCCAGCGCAGGCCCGAGTTCGCGTTCGCGAGGTCGGCGAGCAATGCCTTCCACGCCGCCTCCACGGGCTGCGCGGGCGCGGCGCCGCCGCTCGGCACCGCCGCGACGGGCGGGTTCAGCGCGAGCTCCTCGACCTCGGCGAGCTTCTCGCCCTGCGCGCGCAGCGCGTCCTCCTGCTTCGCGACGCGCTGCGAGACCTCGTCGATGCGCTGCGCCCAGCTCGTCTGGCCGCTCGCCGATTCCTGCCGCAGGAGGTCGAGCGCGCTCGTGATGCCGGCCAGCTCGGAGCGCGTGTTCTTGATCGCGGCGTCGAGCTGGTCGAGCTCGGACTGCACCCGCGCGCGCTCGAAAGCCTGCGCCTCGCGCACCGACTTCTCGGAGCGCGCGATCGAGGCGTCGACGCCGCCGACCGTCTTCTCGACCGAGGCGATGCGCGTCACCTGCGTGCCGAGATCGCCCCCGAGCTTCCGATCCGCGATCGCGAGGTCGCGGATGCGGTCGTTGAACACGTAGATCGCGCTCGCCGTGAACAGGAGCCCGACGACCGCCACCCAAAGGCCCGCGCTCGGTCCCGCGCTCGGTCCCGCGGGCGCGCTCGCGGCCGGCGCGAGCGGCGCGATCGAGGTGGCCGAGCGCGGTTCCGTCTGCGGCGACGACGCGAAGGGCGCCGAAGGAGCCGTCGCGGCGTTCGCGTCCGGCGCGGGCGCCAGCGTCTCGCTCGCACGCCACGCGACCGCGGCGGCCGGCGGCGCGTTTACGTGGGTCGCGACCGCGGCGGCGGCGGCCCCGCGCGCGCCGGCGACGGACATCGCCTTGTCGCACGACGCGCAGACGACGCGCCCCTTGAGCACGAGCGCCCGCCCCTGGTCCAGATCGGCCTGCGGGACGGACTCGTTGCACAGGTCACAGAACTGGACCTTCATGAAGCACCTCGCTGCCAGCCATCGAGTCGAAGAGGGGCCGGTCTGGAGCCCGACTCCAGACGACCGCTCCACGGTAGGCATCGTCCTAGGCCATGGCAAAGGCCCGGCAACCGGCGCACCGGCCCATCTCGCGCGCGCCGCGGTCGATCGCGAGCGGACCGGAGCGCGCGGGAAGCGTGCGCCAACCGCTCATCCCCGTGCGTTCGCGCACCAGGTCAGGGCCGCTTCGCGGCGCCGGCGTCGAGCAGGGGATCCTGTTCGCGCTCCAGCCACCAGTCGCTCCACTTCTTCACGGCCTCGGCGCGCTCGGGCTCCTCGGCGCGGGCGTCGAAGCCAAAACGCTCGTGCGTCGCCTCGTAGAGCGCCTGGATGCAGAGCGCGCGCGTGACGAGGCGGTCGTCCGCGAGCCCCTGGATGAGCTCGGGCACGCGCTGCCAGTCGCCGAGGCGCAGGAGCGTGCGCGCGCGTTCGAGCGCGAGGTCCGACTCGAGGTCCTTCGGCCACGCGACCGAGCGCAGCGGCACGACGAGCCGGTGATCGCGCGTCGCGCCGAGGGCCGCGAGCGCCGAACCCGCGACGTCCTTGCGCGGGTCGAGCACCATCCCGAGCAGCGTCGGGTAGGCGGGCTCGCCCACCTGCGCGAACCAGTGGACGAGCTCCACGCGTTCGAGGCCGTGCGTCCACGGGAGCTTCTTCGCGGCCTCTTGGATCTGGTCGCGCAGCTGCGGCGAGGGTTCGAGCCACTCGCCGCCGTTCGGCGTCGACGGCGAGACCGAGGACTGGGTCGTCGTGCAGGCGCTCGCGAGGAGGGCCACGAGGACGGCGAGGGCGATGGGCGCGCGCGGCATGCGGTGCTTTCCTTCTGGGTTCCGGAGGCGGAGCTCCGGCCGGAACTCTGTCGGAAGAAAAGCAACGCGGCTTGAACACCGACGCGCGCGCGGCGGCCGATCAGGCTTTCTCGGCGTCCCGTCGCGGGAGGAAGCAGCGCGGCTGCGCCAGGAAGGCGGCGAGGGCGAGGCTCGCGATCGCGACGAGCAGGGCTGGAAGCGCGCGCGGGTCGGAGCGCGGCGTCCCTCGAGTGGTTCCATCGGGTGCCTCGGCGGTGGGCGACCAGAAGCGGCGCGGCCAGCGGAATTCCGGCGGTCGCGGTAGGTCGGCGAAGAGTGTGCGCGGCGGATCGAGCGCGAGCGTCACCTCCACGCGACCCGTCGCGCCGTCGAGGCTGCCGGGCCAGGGCGCGGAGCGTAGGTCGAGGTCGCCGCCCGGACCGAGGTCGGGCTCGAACACGAGCGCGGCGGGTTTTTCTTGCTTCTCGGCAACGGCTTTCTTGGTATTTTTGCCGCCGCCGCCCAGAGCCCCGAAATATTGGTTGATTTTTTCCTCAAGCTCGCGTTCTTCAAAATGCCCGGCCGC
>JACRIO010000161.1 GCA_016220035.1 Planctomycetota bacterium
CCCCCCCCCGACTCCGTATGCCGCGAATCGGGAAAAAAGTCACCTGACACCGTATCTGCTGCTCGCATTCGCCGCCTGCGGCACACCGCACCGCCCACCCCCGCCGCCCGAGTTCTTCAAGCCGCCCGACCTACCCGCGAACAACCCGCGCGCGGTCCAACTGCGCGGTCGCGTGCTCGACCCGAGCGGCAAGCCGCTCGCGAACGTGCCCGTGCTCGTGATCGGCGGCGGACACTCGGGCGAGCGCCCGCTCACGAACGCGGCGGGGGAGTTCCAGGTCGCCGGCCTCCCGCCGACCTTCGACGGCTACGTCGCGGTGCACGTGTCCGGCTACGCGGCGCTCGTGCGCGAACCGGTGAAGATCGCCGAGCGCACGCCCGACTCGGTCACGCTGCGGCTCGTGCCGGAGCAAGTCGTCGAGGGCGTCGTCACGGATCCCGACGGGAACGCGCTCGCCAACGCCAAGGTCGAAGTGCGCGGCGAGCGCCGCCTGAGGACGCCGATCCGCAAGGGAGCGAGCTGGGAGGAAGTGCTGCAGATCGACACCGTGCGCACCGACACCGACGGCCGCTTCCGCTTCACCGGCCTCAACCCCGGCGAGGTCGAGCTCCTCGCTCACTGGCCGCGCGCGCTCGAAGCCGTCGGCGCCGCGAAGGTCGAGGCCGGCGATCACGCCGCGCGCGTGCGCATCGACCCGAAGGAGCACGACCAAGTGCTCTTCGCCGGCCGCGTGCTCGACGCAGCGACGCACGCGCCGATCGCCGGCGTCGAAGTGAGCGCGGACTCCGCGGCGGAAGGCGACGCGCCGCCCCTCTCCCAACGCGCGACCACCGACGCAACCGGCACCTTCGCGCTCGGCCCGTTCGCACCATCGCTCTTCCACCTCGAAGCGAGCCACCGCTTCCCCGGCGCGCGTCGCGCCTCGACGTGGAAGCTCGCCGGCGCGCGCGACCCCGGTCTGCACCGCCTCGAGATCGAGCTCGCGCCCGAGCCGCAGTGAACCCGATCCGATGGGTGTCTCCGAGACGACGGGTGCTTCGCGCTGGCTCGCCGCGGCCGTCGCCGCCGCCGCGTTGTTCGCGAGCTTCCTCTGGTCCGCCGACGAGTTTCCCAAGCTCCCGTTGTGCTGGTTGCGACGCCTGACCGGCGTTTCGTGTCCCGGTTGCGGGCTCACGCGCTCGTTCTGCGCGTTGTCGCATGCCGATTTCGGTTCGGCGTGGAGCTTCCACCCGTTCGGGATCGCGTTCTACCTGCTCGCGATCGCGCTCGTCGCGTGGCCGTTCGCGGCGCGACGCTGGCCGGCGCTCGTGGGGCGTGTGGGGAGCTCCCGCTGGCTCGTGGTCGTCGCGATCGGCTTCGTCGTCGCGCTCTTCGGATTCGGGATCGCGCGGGCGTGGGCGGAGGTCGCGGCCCGCTGAGCCGTCCTGGAAGCGGCCCGCGCTGCCCAGCCATGGGCCGCGTGCGCCAGGCACCGGCCGGGCTCTTCCTTGCCGACGTCGACACCTGCACGGTGAAGTGCCCGCGCCGTCCGAGGTGGGGTCGAGCGCCGTGCGACGTCTGGGAACGACCTCGTGCTCGACGGAGTCGCATCCAGCTGTCGAGTTTCACGACCAGAGACCCGGCGGGAGGGAGCGCCAGTGCGTTCCTTCCCGGACTCGGAGCCGCCTCCTCCCGCCACCTTCGGTCTGGCGTCTCGGTCGATTGCTTGATACAAGCGCTTCAAACGATCGTTTGATGACGCTCCCGACTCCGCAACCCCCCGCCACCGACGCCGACACCCGCGTGCGCCTGCTCGATGCCGGCGGGGCCGTCTTCGCCGAGCACGGCTTCCGCGCCGCGACCGTGCGCGACATCTGCTCGCGCGCCGGGGTGAACGGCGCAGCGGTGCACTACCACTTCCGCGACAAGGCCGGGCTCTACCGCGCGGTCATCGAGCACGCCTTCCACGCGGCGCTCGATCGCTATCCGCCCGATCTCGGCCTCGCGGCCGGAGCGAGCGCCGAGGAGCGGCTCCACGCCTTCGTCCGCTCGTTCCTGCTGCGCCTTCTCTCCGACGGCGTGCCCGCGTGGCTCGGCAAGATCATGGCGCGCGAGATGATCGAGCCGACCGACGCGCTCGAGCACATCATCGCGCACTCCGCGCGGCCGCTCTTCGAGCGCCTCACCGCGATCGTCCGCGAGCTCGCGGGGCCCGACGCGAGCGTGGAGCACGTCATGCGCGCCTCGCAGAGCGTCGTCGGACAGTGCCTCTTCTACCGCCACTGCCGCGAGATGATCCGCCGGGGCTGGCCCGAGTCCGAGCCGACCGTCGAAGGGCTCGACGAACTCGCGCGCCACATCACGCGCTTCTCGCTCGCGGGCATCCGCGCGACGCGCGTGGGAGGTCGAGCGTGAAGTTCGCGGCGCTCGAGGGGCTCGTCGGCGGCCGCGGCCGGGGCGGAGAGGCGCGCGCGAACTCCGCCGCGCTCGAAATGCACGTCGGCGACCGCGCGGCCGGCGTGGAGGTCCTCGCGTGAACTTCGTCGCGCTCAAAATGCTCGTCGGCGACCGCGCCAAGTACATCGGGATCTTGATTGGGCTCACCTTCGCGTCGCTGCTCATCACGCAGCAGAGCTCCATCTTCTGGGGCCTCATGTGCCGCACGTTCGGGCAGATCTCCGACATGGGCCAGCCCGACGTGTGGGTGATGGACCGCAAGGTGCAGTTCATCGACGACGTGAAGCCGCTCCAGTCGACGGAGCTCTACCGCGTGCGCGGCGTCGAGGGCGTCGAGTGGGCGGCGCCGCTCTACAAGGGTCTGCTCAAGGCGCGGCTCTCGAACGGGTCGTTCCAGACCGTGATCTGCCTCGGCCTCGACGACTCGACGTTGATCGGCGGGCCGCCGGAGATGGTCGAAGGGAAGCTCGAGGACCTGCGGCGTGCCGAGGGCGTCATCGTCGACGTCGTCGCGGCGAACGGGAAGCTCGCGAAGCCCGCCGCGACGGAGGGCGGCGCGCCGACGCCGCTCCACGTCGGCGACACGCTCGAGATCAACGACCACCGCGCGGTCGTCGTGGGCCTGTGCCGCGTGTCGCGCACGTTCCAGTCGCAGCCGGTCGTCTTCACGACCTACTCGCGCGCGACGACGTTCGCGCCGCGCGAACGCAAGCTGCTCTCCTTCGTGCTCGTCGGCGCGAAGCCGGGCGTCGACCACGCGGAGCTCGGGAAGCGCATCCGGGCGGCGACCGGGCTCGCGGCGTGGACCGCGGACGAGTTCAAGGCGATGACGATGAAGTACTTCCTCAAGTACACCGGCATCCCCGTCAACTTCGGCATGGCGGTGCTGCTCGGCTTCCTCATCGGCACCGTGATCGCCGGGCAGACCTTTTACAGCTTCACGCTGGAGAACATCCGGCAGTTCGGCGCGCTCAAGGCGATGGGGACGGGCAACGGCACGCTGCTGCGCATGATCCTGCTCCAGTCGCTGCTCGCGGGCACGATCGGCTACGGCATCGGCGTCGGGCTCGCGTCCGCGTTCGGGCTGCTCACGCGCAACACGGAGCTCGCGTTCCGCATGCCGTGGTGGGTGCTCGCGGCGAGCGCCGGCGCGGTGCTCTTCATCTGCATGCTCTCGGCGTTGCTCTCGATCCGCAAGGTGATGCGGCTCGAGCCGGCGATCGTCTTCAAGTCATGAGCGTCCGCGTCGAACGTGCTCTGGTCCATGCAGCGCGCGAGGTGCTCGCGTGATCACCGCCGTCGACGAAGCCGTCGTCTGCCGGGGCGTCACGAAAACCTACGGCGCCGGGCCCGACGCGGTGCCCGCGCTGCGCGGCATCGATCTCGAGGTGAAGAGCGGCGAGCTCATGATGCTCGTCGGTCCGTCGGGCTGCGGGAAGACGACGCTCATCTCGGTGATCGCAGGCATCCTCGACCAGGACGAGGGCACGTGCTCCGTGTTCGGCGAGGACGTGAAGCAGCTCTCCCCGCGCGCGAAGACGGCCTTTCGCGGGCGCACCGTCGGCTTCGTGTTCCAGGCCTTCAACCTGCTGCCCGCGCTGAACGCGGCGGAGAACGTCGCCGTGCCGCTCCTGATCCAGGGTGTCCCGCGCAAGGAAGCGGTCGCGCGCGGGCGCGACGTACTGGAGCGCGTCGGCATCGGCAACCGCTGGCGCTCGCTCCCGTCGCAGCTCTCCGGCGGCCAGCAGCAGCGCGTCGCGATCGGGCGCGCGCTCGTGCACGACCCGAAGTTGATCGTGTGCGACGAGCCGACCAGCTCGCTCGACCAGGAAACCGGCCACAAGGTGATGGAGATCCTGCGCGCGGTCGCCGTCGGGCCCGGGCGCTCGCTCGTGATCGTCACGCACGACGCGCGCGTGTTCGAGTTCGCCGACCGCATCGCGAAAATGAACGACGGGCGCATCGAGCGCGTCGTGAGCTCGCCGAAGGACCTGCGTTCGTGATGGAGACGTCCCCATGATCCTCAAGTACTTCCTGCCGCTCCTCGCCTGCGCCGGCCTCGCCTTCGCGCTGTGGACCGTGAACACGGGCGCCAAACCCATCGCGGTCGCCGCACCCGTCGCGGAGCCCGCGGAGGCGCCGTTCGAGCAGACGATCGCAGGCGCGGGCATCGTCGAGGCGCGCACGCAGAACATCGCGATCGCGTCGACGGTCGCCGGGGTCGCGGTCGAGGTGCTCGCGCAGGTCGGCCAGAAGATGAAGAAGGGCGACGTGCTCTTCCGCATCGACGACCGCGACCGTCGCGCGGAGCTCGTCGTGCGCGAGGCCGCGCTCGCCGCGGCGCGGGCGGAGCTCGCGCGGCTCGACAGCCTGCCGCGCGCGGAGGACCTCCCGCCCTTCGAAGCGCGCGTGCAGACGGCGGAGACGGACCTCGCGGACGCGAAGCGGCAGCTCGAGCTCGCCGAAAGCCTGCCCGACATGCGCGCGGTCGCCGTGCAGGAGTGGGACCGGCGCAAATTCGCGGTGCGCGCTTCGGAGGCCCGGCTCGTGACGGCGCGTTCGGAGCTCGCGAAGCTGCGCGCGGGCGCGTGGGCGCCCGAGAAAGCCGTCGCGAGCGCCAACGTGTCGTCGGCGGAGGCGCGCGTGCGCGCGCAGGAGGTCGAGCTCGACCGCCTCGTCGTGCGCGCGCCCGTGGACGCGACCGTGCTGCAGGTGAACCTGCGCGCGGGCGAGTTCGCGCCCGCGAGCGCGCCGACGGGCGGAGCGTCGCAGCCCTTGATCCTCCTCGGCGACGTCGCCGTCCTCCACGTGCGCGTCGACATCGACGAGAACGACGCGTGGCGCTTCCGTCCCGGCGCGAAGGGCGTCGCGTACGTGCGCGGCAACCGCGAGCTGACGGCGGAGGTCGAGTTCGTGCGCGTCGACCCGTACGTCGTGCCGAAGCGCTCGCTCACCGGCGAGAGCACGGAGCGCGTCGACACACGCGTCCTGCAGGTGCTCTACCGCTTCGACCCGTCGAAGCTCCCCGTGTACGTCGGCCAACAGATGGACGTGTTCCTCGAGGTGCGGCCGTGAGACGCATCCTCCCGCTCCTCGCGCTCGCCGCGTGCAAGGCGGGCGTCGACTACCGGGCGCCGGAGGCCGCGCCGCGCGCCGAGTGGAGCGAGTCCACGACCGTCGCCACGCCCGCCGAACCGATCGAGGCGTGGTGGAGCACGTTCCAGGATCCCGCGCTCGATGCTCTCGTGAAGGCGGCGCTCGCGCAGAACCTCGACCTCGAGCTCGCGCGCGCGCGCATCCTCGAAGCGCGCGCCGTGCGCGACGCGGTCGCGGGCGGCGACGATCCGCGGCTCGATGCCAGCGCCGGTTACGCGCGCACGCGGCGCAGCGCGAACGAAGGTCCGAGCTTCGGATCGCGCGAGGACGACCTTTTCCGCGCCGGTTTCGACGCGCGCTGGGAACTCGACTTGTTCGGGCGCATCGATGCGCAGGTCCAAGCGGCGCAGGCGGGCGTCGAGGCCGCCGTGGAGGCACGCCGCGACGTCGCGGTGACGCTGCTCGGCGATCTCGCGCGCGCCTACGTCGAACTGCGCGGCGCGCAGCGCGAGCTCGCGGTCGCGCGCGCGAACCTCGCATCGCAGAAGGACACGCTCGCGCTCACGCGCGGCCGCTTCCAGGCCGGGCTCGCGAGCGACCTCGACGTCGCGCGCGGTGAGTCGCAGGTCGCGACGACCGAGTCCGCGCTCCCCGCGCTCGACGCCGCGCAGCGCGTGAACGTGCACAAGATCGGCGTGCTGCTCGGCCGCGATCCGGGCGCGTTCGCGAACGAGCTCCTCCTCGAGGCCCGCGTGCCGGCCGCACCCGCGGTGATCGCCGCCGGTCTGCCGGCGGACCTCCTGCGGCGGCGCGCGGACGTGCGGCGCGCGGAGCGCGAGCTCGCGCGCGAGTGCGCGCTCTCGAACGCGGCGCGGGCGGAGCTCTACCCGCGCCTCTCGCTCGCCGGTTCGTGGGGCCAGCGCTCGACGGACGGCTTCGAGCTCCTCGACTCGGGCTCGAACGGGTGGTCGCTCGGCGCGTCGCTCGTGCTCCCGATCTTCGAGGCCGGCGTCCTGAAGGCCAACGTGCGCGCGCAGGAGGCGCGCCAGCTGCAGGCGCTCGTGCGGTGGCAGAAGACCGTGCTCCAGGCCCAATCCGAGGTCGAGGACGCGCTCGTGAACCTCGCGCGTGAGCGCGAGCGCAACACGTCGCTCGCGAACGCGCTCGCTTCGCAGCAGCGCGCGGTGCAGCTCGCGAGCGACCTCTTCACGAAGGGCCTCGTCGACTTCTTCCAGGTGCTCGATGCACAGCGCGCGCAGTTCGTGATCGAGCTCGAGCTCGCGCGGAGCTCGACCCGCGCCGTCGCGAACGCCGTCGCGCTGTACAAGGCGCTCGGCGGCGGGTGGAGCGTCGCGGACCAGAGTGAGCCGGTCGAGACAGCGAACTCGGAGCACCCGAACGCGCGCGACGACTGACCCGGGCGCTGCACTCGAATGGAAGCGGCCGGCGCCACCTCGGCGCCGGCCGCGTCCGTCGCGTTCTCGGTCGTTCGTCACTTCGCCTGCAAGTGCGCCTCGACGAACCACAATTGCTTGTCGGCCGCCTGCGAGAGGCTCGTGAAGAGGTCCGCCGTGCCCGCGTCGCCGAGCTCGTCGGCGAGCGTGATTGCGGCGCGCACCTGCGACCCGAACGCGGCGAGGGCCGTCGAGAGCGCCTCGACGTGCTCCGTGCCGCCCGTCGCCGCGAGCGGGTACTCGGCGAGCGCGCTCTCCTTCGCCGCGATGCGCACGGTGCCGCGCGCGACGCCGCCGAGCTGGACCGCGCGTTCCGCGATCTCGTCCACGGCGCTCTCGGCCGTCTCGGAGACCTGGTCGAAGAGTTCGTGCAGCGCGATGAACTGCGGCCCCTTCACGTTCCAGTGCGCCTGCTTCGCCTGGTACTGGAGGTCGATCGCGGTCGCGAGGCGCGAGTTCAGGAGCTCGACGAGCTCTCCGCGGGCCTTCTCGGGGAGGTCGTTCTTCGTCTTGTGCAGTGTGGTCTTCATGGCTCTTGTCCTTTCACTCGGAGGGAGTCGCATCGACGACGGAACGATAGCCGGAGCGGCGCGAGGCGGCCCATTGGACGTTTGGATCGTCGTGAACGAGACGCTCGATCGAAGCTCGCTCGAGCGCGCACTCCCCGCGCGCGGAGTGCGCAGCCTCAGGGCGACTTCCGGTACTCCGGGAAGAACTCCTCGATGGCGGCCTGCGCCTCCTTCGCGCCCTTGACCACGCGCGCGTTGCGCAGGAGCGCGAGACGATCGGCGCGGCGCTCGGGCGCGAGCGGGAGGCCCTTGTAGGCGTACGCCGCGCGGTGCATCGCGTCCTTGCCGAGCACGAGGCGCGCGAGCTCGCCCTGGTCCTCGATCCCGGGCGCGCCGGCGAGCGTCCACTCGTAGAGCACGCTGTCCGCGCTCTCCTCGATCACGCTCCATTCGAGCTTGCCGCCGCGTGCGCGCATCGCGTCGCGCAACGCTCCCATCGTCTTCGTGGGCGCCTCTCTCGGTCGGCGATCGTCGAGTCCCTGCACCGTGATGAGCTCGCGCCAGGCCGCGAGCTCCTGTCCCTGCGGCACGAACTCGACGACCGTCTGGTGGCCGTCGTCGGCCGCGTGCACCCGCTTCCAGTCCTCGCGATCGGGGAGGAAGAGCGTCTCGACGTCCTGCGTCGCTTGGCAACCAGCGACGAACGGGACGAGCGCGACGAGGGCGAGGAAGAGACGTTGGAACGAGCGCGGCATCGGCGGCCTCCGTGGAAGAGATGTGCTCCGAACGGTACGCGGCGAAGGCTAAGGACGGCGCCGCGATCCACAAGGAGGATGCTGCCGGGGCAGCGGGGGAGCAACGGCGAAACTCCCGTGCGGCGGGGCGCTAGGATCGAACCGTGCTCCCGCACTCGGAATCACCGTCGACTCGCAAGCACGCGCTGCAGCGGCGGTCGCGTTGGACGACGTGGATCGTGCTCCTCGGGACGCTCGCGGTCGGGGCAACGCTGCTCGTGACCATGCGCGCACTGTTCCAGGTCGGGAACGACATGTCGCGCTCGGTGCGCGAGGCGAGGCCGCTCGCTCCAGCCCGAGAGCGCGCGAGGCCGATCGAGTCCGCGGAGTCCGAGCGTACCGGGGAGCGCGTCGCCGTCGCGGAGGAGCGCATCCACGGCCGCGTCGTGTTCCCCGAGGGCACGCCGGAGGGCGAGAGCGCGTGGGTCGAGCTCGACGTGCCCGCCGTGCAGGGCGCGGCGGCGCTGCACGAGCGCGCGCACGTGCGGAGCGACGGCGCGTTCGCATTCCAGCTGAGCGAGCTCCCGCGCGGCGCGGTCGTGCGGCTCGACGCGCCGCATCTCTACCTCGACGAGCCGCTCGTGCTCGCGCCGGGCGACGAGCGTCGGCCCATCGAGCTGCGTCCGCTGCTCGGCGCGTGCATCGAGGGTCGCTGCGTCGTTCCTCCCGAGCTCGAACACCTGCGCAAGTGGATCGCGAAGAGCGAGATCTTCCTGCGCGGCCCCGGGCAGGCGCCGTGGGGGCCCGCGCTCCGCGTCACGCGGTTCGACGGCGCCCTGCGCTTCGAGCTGCGCGGCATCCAGCCCGTGGCCTCCATCCAGGCGCCCGATCCGCGCGTGCTCGAGGCGCTCGGGAGCACCGAAGTCACGCCGCCGAACGCGCTGCGCGTCGTCGCCGACACGCCGTTCCTCGGGGATGCGTTGCTCACCGTCGACGAGGTCCGCCCGGGGACGACGCAGCACGTCGAGCTGCGCGCGACGTTTGGGCGCTCGCTCGCCGGTCGTGTGGAGGATGAAGCAGGGCGTCCCGTGGCCGGAGCTCTGCTCACCTTCGAATGGGGCAGTGTCGACGGGTGGAACTCCGGACCAGGCCGTGACGAGACCGACGTACAGGGACGCTTCGAACTCATCGGGCTCGTCCCTTGGGACATCACGATCGTCGCGCGGCGGGACGGGTTCCTCGATCTCGAGCAGAAGGTCCCAGCGCTCGCCGCCGACGAGCAGCGCAGTGATGTCGTCCTCGTACTCGCGAAGACGCACTCGATCGCGGGCCGCGTGCGCTGGCCCGACGGGACTCCGGCGGCGGGCGCCATGATCGCGGCGGATCCCGAGGAGGGCGTCGCGAAGGAGCTCATTACCGCGATCGCGGACGACGACGGCGCGTTCGCGCTCGACGACTTGATCGGCAGGCGTTTCCTCGTGACCGCACGCGTGTCGATCCCGTCCGACGTCGACGACGCGGGCAATGTGATCGAGGGCCGGCGCGGCGTCGCGTTCGCGCGCTCCGTCGCGGCGGACGAGCGCGAGCTCGAATTGCGCCTCGACGCGGGGCTGTTGCTGCGGGGGCGCGTCGTCGACGAAGGCGGCGCACCCCTGCCCGCGTTCCTCGTCCGCGCGACGCCCGTGCGCGGCGGCGAGGTGATCGCGCTACCCGCTCGCGAAGTGCAGGACACCTTTCACGCCGAGGACGGGCGCTTCGAGCTCGCGAACCTGCATCCGGGGACGTGGGAGGTGCGTGCGTCGTTCGGCGAGTACCGCTCGGGCGCGCAGTGGTTCGAGGTGAGCGCGTCGAGCTCCCCGATCGAGCTCGTCCTGGCGAAGAAGCCCGTCTTGTCCGGCCGCGTCGTCGACGAGGATGGCCGGCCCGCGCGGCGCGTGCGTGTGTGGTTCGAGCGCCTCGAGCTCGACACGCAGCCCGTCGCGGCGTGGAGGGACGGGGAGACGCGGACGGACGACGAGGGCCGCTTCCGGTTCACGCGCCTCGAGCCGGGCAGGATCGCGCTGCTGGCGAGCGACGACGACGGGCTGTGCGCGCCCCCGCACGGCATCGACGTACCGCGCACCGGGCGCGTGGAGGACGTCGAGCTCGTGCTGCGCCCGCGCGCGAGCCTCGACTGCGCTGTGGTCGACGAGTTCGGCGCGCCGGTCCCGAACGCACGCGTCGAGCTGCGCCCGGACTTGCGCGGTGTGCCGGATTTCGAGTGGACGACGAACGACTCAGGTCACATCGCGGCCTGGGGGCTCTCGCCCGCGAGCTACGAACTGCGAGCAGGGGGAGCGGGCCACGTCACGCAGTCGATGAAGCTCACGCTGCCGAGCAAGCGCGCCGAGTCGCTGCGCATCGTGCTCGCGCGCGGCGCGCTCCTCAGCGTCTGGTGCACGTCGAGCGAAGCCGAGCGCAGGACGGCGTTCGTCGCCGTCCGCGACGCGGCGGGACAGGTCGTCCTCGACGAAGAGAAGGGCACCGCGGAGGAAGAACGCGGGAAGCTGTTCACGGCGTGCGTCCTCCCAGGCACCTACCATGTCGTCCTCGCTGACGACGCCGGACGCAAGGTCGCACGCGACGTGATCGTGCCGAACCTCGAGCCCGTCACGGTCGAGATGCGGTTCGAGCGCTGAACGCCCTCATGCCTCGGCCGTCGCGTCGTGTCGACGGCGCATCCACACGATCGGCACGAGCAGCGCTCCCGGGATCGCGAAGCACAGCCCGAGGATCAGGAGGTCGCGCGACTCGGCGTAGCCTTTGGTGCGATCCTCCGGCGTCGGGTTGCGCAGCGCCCTGACCATGCGCTCGGTGTTCATCTCGCCGCTGATCTTTCCGAGGTACCCGATCCCGATCGGCGCGGCGCAGAAGAGTGCGTAGCCCGCGACGAGGAGCAGCGCGGGCCGGCGTCTCCTCGGGAGCGCGAACAGAACGGCGCCGATCGCAAGCGCTCCCAGCACCGCCAGGCACATCATCCAGCCGAAGTAGGTGGACAGTCGGAAGGCCCGCGCGAACTCGAAGGAGTGCTCCACGTCGAAGACGGTAGCACTCGGACCGATGTCGCTCGACCGCGCGGCTCGAGAGCGCCCGCATTCACGCTGGCGGACCGATCAACGGCTGCGCGAGCAGCGCGGCCGTCCTGCGCCGCGAACGGCTCGGGCCTAGGTCCCGCGCGCGAGCAGGCACACCGCCTGCACCGCGACGCCGGCGCCGTGCGCGAGCGCGCCGAGGCCTTCGACGGTCTTGCCTTTCACGTTGACGCGCGTGGGATCGACGGCGAGGAGCTCGCCGATCTTGGTGCGCATCGCGGCTCGGTGCGGAGCGATCCGCGGGCCTTCTGTCGCGATCACCACGTCGACGTTGACGACGACGAAGCCCTGCTCGACGACCTTCGCGAGCGCCAGCGACAGGAGCTGCGCGCTGTCCGCGCCCTTCCACTTGGGATCCTCGTCCGGGAACAGCGTGCCGAGGTCGTCGAGGCCCGCCGCGCCGAGGATCGCGTCCGTGATCGCGTGCAGCACCGCGTCGCCGTCGGAGTGGCCGAGCGGGCCGGTCGCGTGTGGGAGCGTGATCCCGCCGAGCACGCATGGTCGGCCCTCGACCAATCGGTGCACGTCGAAGCCGAGGCCGACGCGGTGCTCGCGGTTCATGGCGCGCGAAGGTACGCGACGCGCGCGGCGCGCGTCCATGCCGCTCTCGCGTCGCACCGAGCATGGACGAGTGCTCTCGGGCTTCGCCTCGGACGCGGCGCGCCGGACGCGGCCGCGCGCGCTCTCAGGCTTCGCGCCGGCCGCGTCGTGCGCGCAGGAGCAGGCCCGCGAAGAGGACGTCGCCCGGCGTCGTGATCTTCAGGTTCGCGGCGTCGCCCTCGCACAGCGGCACGCCGCCGACGTAGCGCTCCCACAACGCCGCGTCGTCCGTCGGACGGAAGCCCTCGGCGCGCGCGCGTTCGAGGAGCTCGCGAAAGCGCTGCGCGTGGAAGACCTGCGGCGTCTGCGCGCTCCACAGGACGGAGCGGTCGAGCGTGCTCTCCGCGTGCTTCCCGTCCGACGAGGTCTTGATCGTGTCGATCACTGGCACGGCAACGAGCGCGGCGCCGCGCTCCGCCGCGAGCGCGATCGCGCGCTCGATCGTGTGCGGCGTCACGAGCGGCCGCGCGGCGTCGTGGATCGCGAGGAGCGCGAGCTCGCGCTTCGCCGCTGCGACGCCCGCGCGCCCGGAGTCGATGCGCAGCTCGCCGCCGGGCACGACCGTGCTCACCTTCTTCATCGCGGAGGAGTTCGATGCGAGCTGCGCCAGGCGCGCGAGGTCGGCGGGGTTGCCCACGAGGACGATCTCCTCGACGTCGGCGACGGCGTCGAACGCGGCGCACGCGTGCTCGACGACGGTCAGGCCTTCGAAGACGAGGAACGGCTTGCGCGGTGCGTCGTTCGTCGCGCGCAGGCGCGTCGACTGGCCGGCGGCGACGATCACGGCGGACGTGCGGCGGCTCTCGTGGGCGGACATCGGGACTTCCTCGCGCGGCGCGCAGAGCGTAGGGTTCGCCGCGTGAAGGAAGAAGGGACGAGCGAGCATCGCTTGCACGCGGCGCGCGAGGCGCGGGCGGTGGTGCCGATCGTGCTCGGCATCGATCCGGGGACGCGTGTCGTCGGCTACGGCGCCGTGGTCGTGGCGGCGAAGGGGCCGAAGCTCCTCGCCTGTGGTGCCTTGCGTGCGGAGCGCGACGACGACGTGCCGGTGCGGCTCGCGTGGTTGCGCGGGGAGTTGGATCGGCTCCTCGCGAAGGTCAAGCCGACGGTGGTCGTCGTCGAGGCTGCGTTCGCGGCGCGCAACGTGCAGTCGGCGTTGCGGATCGGCGAGGGGCGCGGGGTCGTGCTCGCGTGCGCGGCGGCGACGGGCGCGAAGATCGTTCAGTATCCGCCGGCTGTCGCGAAGAAGGCGCTGCTTGGACACGGTGCGGCGGACAAGACGCAGGTCGCGTGGATGGTGGGGGAGCTTCTCGGCCTCGCGAAGATTCCGGAGCCGCTCGATGCGACGGATGCGTTGGCGCTGGCGTTGGCTTGGGTGCAGCGGGGGGAGCAGGGTGCGCGGTCGCGGGTTGGCGGGAGGGCCGGAAGGGAGGAGCTGCCCGAGGCGATTCGGGTTGCGCTCGAGGGGGCGAGGAGAACGCGGGGGGTGGGGCGGAGGGGATGAGGACGGCGGATGCAATTGCCAGATGCGCGAGAGAGGCGTGCTGGGGCGCAACTCGCCACATGAGGGTGCTCCGCATCCCTGACTCCGGTCGATCCACGGCCGGGGGGCCGGCCCAGG
>JACRIO010000154.1 GCA_016220035.1 Planctomycetota bacterium
CGCTCCTCCCCGTGGATCGCGCCGCCGTCCGCCGCGTAGATCACGAGGACGTCCGTGCGCGCGAGCTCCTCCGCCGTCGGGAAACGCAGCGCACCCTCGACGACCGCACCGCGCGCCTCGAGCAACGGCTCCCACTCCGCGACGAAGCGCGGATGGTCGTGCTGACCGGGCCCGTGCGTCTTCGGGCCGCCGCGCAGGAACAGGCGCAGCGGCGCGGCGCGCTCCGGGGCGGGCGCCGACGCTTCGACCGGCGCGGCCGAGCCCGTCTCCGAGAGCGACTCGATCCGCCATGCGACACCCGGCGCATCGGACCCGGAGGGTCGTACGTCGGGCGCGGGCCGCGCGCACGCGGCGAGGACGAAAGACGACAGGACCGTGAACGCAGCGTGGGGGAGTCGCAGCATCGTGACGGAAGTCTAGCGACGGAGCCCGCGCACGGGTCGCTCGCGGCGCCGCGCGTCCCTAGAATGCGCGCGCTCGTCGCATCGAGCGCTCCCATGGCCGTCCACCTCCTCGCGACGCTCGACACGAAAGGCGAAGAAGCGGAGTTCGTTCGGCGTGCGCTGCTCGCGTCGGGCGTGCCGGTCGTGCTGGTCGACACGGGATGCCTCGGGGAGCCGCGCGCGCGCGCGGACGTGACGCGCGACGAGGTTTTCCTCGCCGCCGGGACGTCGCTCGCCGCCGTGCGCGCGAAGAACGACCGCGGCGAAGCCGTGACGTTTGCTGCGAAGGGCGCCGAGGCGATCGTGCGCGCCGCGCATGCGAAGAAGCAGCTCGACGGCGTGCTCGGCCTCGGCGGCGGCGCGGGGACGACGATCGGCACGGCGGCGAGGCGCGCGCTCCCGCTCGGCGTGCCCAAGGTGATGGTGAGCACGCTCGCGTCGGGCCAGGTCGCGCACTACGTCGGCACGAAGGACGTCTTCATGCTCCACGCCGTGACCGACATCGCGGGGCTGAACCGCATCAGCCGCGCCGTCCTGTCGCGCGCCGCGCAGGCGATGGCCGGCATGGCGAAGTCGGGACCGATCCGCGCGAGTGTCTCCGACAAACCACTCGTCGCCGCGAGCATGTTCGGCGTGACGACGCCGTGCGTCGAGCGCGCGCGGGCGGTGCTCGAGGAAGCTGGCTACGAAGTGCTCGTCTTCCACGCGACCGGCAGCGGCGGTCGCACGCTCGAAGCGCTCGCGGAGAGCGGAATGCTCGACGGTGTCCTCGACGTGACGACGACGGAGCTCGCGGACGAGCTCGTCGGCGGCGTGCTCTCGGCCGGCCCCGAGCGCCTCACCGCCGCCGGACAACGCGGCGTGCCGCAAGTCGTCAGCGTCGGCGCGCTCGACATGGTCAACTTCCACGCGCGCGACACGGTGCCGGCGCAGTTCGCGAGCCGCCGCTTCTACCAGCACAACGCGAACGTGACGCTGATGCGCACGACGCCCGCGGAGAACAAGGAACTCGGCCGCCAACTCGGCGCGAAGCTCGCCGCCGCGCGCGGGCCCGCGGAGCTCTTCTTCCCGTTGCGCGGCGCGAGCGCGATCGACAAGGAAGGCCAACCCTTCGACGACCCCGCCGCACGCAAGGAGCTCCTCGCCGGCCTGCGCGCGACGCGCGGCACCGCCCCACTGCACGAACTCGACCTCCACATCAACGACGCGGCCTTCGCCGAAGCGATGGCGCAGCGGCTCATCGAGCTCATGCGCGCGGGGAAGTCCGCGACGGCTCCGCGATGAGCTCGAGCTGTCGCTTCCACCCGCGCGTGCGAGCGCTCTTGCGAGCTCGACGCCCCCCTACTGTCGTCGCTTGTCCCGCTCCCGTCCCCTCGCCATGAAGCACCTCCTCACCTTCCTCGCGTCCACGGCGATCCTCGCCCTCGCTCCCGCCTGCTCGAAGGACGCACCGATCACGTCCTCGGCCGCAAGCTCCTCCGCCGCGCCCGCGAAGGCGATCACGATCTGGTGGTTCCAGTGGGCGCCCGCGGACGGGCTCGCCGAGCTCGGCAAGGAGTTCGAGAAGGAGACCGGCATCGCCGTCAACGTCGAGCAGATCCCGCTCGCGTCGTACCAGGAGAAGACCTTTCTCGAGTTCGGCAACGCGCGCTCGCGTTTCGACATCGTGATCGGCGACAGCCAGTGGATCGGGCGCGGCGCGACCAAGGGGCTCTACGTCGAGCTCACCGACTGGCTCCCGACCGTCGTCGATCTCAAGTCGATCCACGCGGGCGCCGCGAAGTACCTTTGCGAGTACCCCGAGGGCAGCGGCAAGTGGTTCGCGGCGCCGTGCGAGACCGACGCGATCGGGCTCGCGTACAGGAAGGACTGGTTCGACGATCCGAAGGAGCAGGCTGCTTTCCAAGCCAAGTACGGCCGCGCGCTGAAGGTGCCCGACACGTGGGAGGAGTTCCGCGACGTCGCGACGTTTTTCCAACGCCCCGCGGAGAAGCGCTACGGCTGCGCGATGCCGAGCGACCGCAGCTACGACGGGCTCACGATGGGCGTGCAGAACCTGCTCTGGTCGTTCGGCGGCGCGTGGCATGCCGAAGGCTCGAATCACGTGAAGGGCACGCTCGACACGCAGGGCTCCGCCGACGCGATCGACTTCTTCAAGACGCTGATGAAGCTCGGCCCCAACGGCTGCGAGCGGCTCGACTACGGCCAGGTGCTCGAGGCCTTCGACAACGGCTCGACCGCGATGCTGCTCAACTACTTCGCGTTCTTCCCCGGCATCGAGAAGAAGTGGGGGAGCAAGGTCGGCTTCGCGGTCGTGCCGGGTCACGACGGGAAGCGTGTCGCGTCGCTCGGCGGGCAAGGGCTCTCGATCTCGAAGAAGGCGCCGAAGGAGTCGCAGGCGGCGGCGAAGCAGTTCATCGCGTGGTTCCTGAAGCAGTCGACGCAGGAGCGGTGGATCACGAAGCCCGCGGGCTTCACCGCGAACGCGCAGATCCTCGCGAGCGATGCGTTCAAGCAGGCGACGCCCTACAACGCGCCCTTCGCGGCGTCGGTCGACACGATGCGCGACTTCTGGAACGTGCCGTGCTTCAACGAGCTCCTCGCGGTGACGCAGCGCTACGTCGGCATGGCCGTCGACGGCGAGATGCCGACGATGGAGGCGCTGCACGAGCTCGCGGAGGAGAATGAGCGCATCTTGAAGGAAGCGGGATTGCTCTGAGCTCGTGACCGGAGCAATTGTGCAAGCGGTGCTTGCACAATTGCCCGGCGCCAGCCGCGACGATCACTTTCGGGTGGGTTTCCCGGCGCGGACGACGACGTCCGTGCTTCGCGGTCCGTCGTCACTCCTACTCGCTCTCGGTTCGCCCAGGGGCGGCGGCTTCGATCTGCTCCGCGATAACGCCGCGCGCAAACGCGATGCGCTCGGCAGGCTGTTCGCGAGGTCGCGCGGCAGGGACTTCACGAGCTTCGTCTCCCAATCCGCGACACCGATGGGACGACTGAAGTTGCGCAGCGCGTACTCGACCACGATCGCGTTCTTCGTCCGGCACAGGATGAGGCCGAGCGTCGGGCGGTCTTCGGCGTGCCGCATCTGGTCGTCGACCGCCGACAGGTAGAGGCTGAGCTGGCCGACGAACGACGCATCGAACGGGACCGTCTTCAGCTCGACCACGACGTAGCATCGCAGTTGCAGGTGGTAGAAGAAGAGGTCGAGCTGGAAGTCCTGATCGCCGACTTCGAGCGGCACTTGTCGGCCGACGAACGCGAAGCCCGATCCGAGTTCGAGCAGGAAGCGCTGGATGTGGTCGATCAACGCCTGCTCGAGATCGCGCTCGCGCCGCAGCTCCTTCGCGCCGAGGAAGTCGAACACGTACGGATCCTTGAATGCGTCCGCGGCCATGTCGGACTGCGCGGGCGGGAGCGTGCGCCGGAAGTTCGTTACGGCCTGGCCGGTGCGCCGCTTCACTCCCGTCGCGATCCGGACCGCGAGCACGTTGCGGCTCCATCCGTTGCGCAACGCTTCGCGCGCGTACCAGAGCCGCTGATCGGCGTCGTCGAGCTTCTCCAGCAGCGCGAGGTTGTGGTACCAGGACAATTGTGCAAGGACCGCTTGCACAATTGACTTTCGCGGCCATGCCGCCGCGAACGCGCGCATGTACTTCAAGTTCCGCGCGGAGAGCCCGCGCATGTCCGGGAACGAGCGGCCGAAGTCCCGCGCGAGACGGTCGATCACCTGCGCGCCCCAGCCTTCGGTGTGCTGTCGAGTGAGGATCACGCGGCCGATCTCCCAGTAGAGCCGCACGAGCTCCGCGTTCGCCGCGAGCACCGTCCGCAGGCGGCCGCGTGCGATGCGCCCCTTCAAATCGGAAAGGATGCGCGCATAGCTCCCGCCCGAGCCCTGCGGCCTCCGCTCGCGCGCTTCGATGGAGCTCGAGCGCCGACCGACACCGGACCGCTCGCTTCCGACTTTCCGAACCAAGACTCTCCCCCTGGGTTCCTTCCGCATGACGACCTCCATGCGAAGCACCGTGGGGAGTGACTTCGTACCTTCCTCGATCCTCCGGACGTTTGGGGGCGGCGCAAGGAGCACGTCGCGGAATTCGAGTTCGCGCATGCTCTCCGGATCTCAGCGCACCGGAGCGGCGGCGGGCGCAAGGGGCACGTCGCGGGATTCGAGTCCACGCAGCGGGCGGGAAATCCGGAAAGGGTCGAAAGCCGCGCCTGACGCGGGGACAGACGGGAGGACACCCCTTCTTCCTTCACCTCGCCACGAGATCCCCATGCGACGCGCGCTCACCGTGCTGCTCTTCTTCTCCCCGTCCGCTCTGCTCCACGCCGGCAGCTTCACCGTTTCGACCAACGTCGGCGGACCGATCCCCGCCGTCGGCACCGGCGGCGTCGGCGCCGTCTGGCCGACGCAGTTGCCCGCGGATCCGGCGATCTCGCAGATCACGCTTCCGCACGAGGTCGCGAGCGTCACGAACATCAGCATCACCGGCCTCGCGCACCCGAGCGCGGGCGAGCTGCACGCCGCGCTGCGCGACCCGAACGGCATCTACTACAACCTCTTCGTGCGCTCGGGCTTCGACGGCCTGGACAACTGGAACCAGGGGAATTTCTTCGGCCCGGTGTGCGGCATCGTCACGCAGAACAACAATCCGTTCCCCGGCGGCCCCAACAACAACATCGGCGGGGCGATCTACACGCAGGACTTCGGGAACACGGGGACTCCGCCGGCTCCCTGGCCGAACGGGAACGCGGGCATCGTCAACACGCCGCTCAATCAGATCTGGGGACCCGCGGGCACGTGGTCGCTCGTTCTCTGGGACTGGGAATCGGGCAACGTGGGGAGCTTCACCGGCTGGTCGATGAGCGGAGTGCGGCCCTCGATCGAGACGATCTGCCTCGGCGACGGAACCGGCCTTCCGTGTCCCTGCGGGAACAGCGGCGCTCCCGGACACGGCTGCAACAACTCGTCGAACACCGGCGGGGCGATCCTCACCGGCTCGGGCACGTTCACGCCCGACACGATCGTGCTCACGTCGACGGGCGAGCGCCCGACTTCGCTGACGATCTTCGTGCAGGGCGGCCAGGGTGTGCCGACGCCGTTCGGGGACGGAGTCGGCTGCCTCGCGGGGCTCTTGAAGCGCCTCTACGTGAAGAGCGCGGTCGGCGGCGTCGCGACGGCGCCGGAGCCGGGGGACCTATCGATCAGCGCGCGTTCCGCCGCACTCGGCTACACCATTCCGCACGGGGAGTTCCTCGTCTACCAGGCCTACTACCGCGACGTCAGCGCGACCTTCTGTCCCGGCGCGACGTTCAACGTGTCGAGCGGTCTGCGCATCACTTGGCCTTGATCGGAGATGTCCATGCCCGCGCGTTCGACAGTCGAACCGGACGGGAATAGGATTCGAGCGAGATCCCGCGGGGTCTCGCTCGCGTCATGTCCTCCCCGAGCAGCGACGAGTGGATCACGACCTCGACCGTGCTCCAGCGCCTCACCGACTTCACGGATCGGTCGGCGTGGGAGCGGCTCACGGAACGTTTTTCCAGGCCGGTGCAGGCCTTCGCGAAAAAGCAGGGGCTCGCCGAGAGCGAGTGCGAGGACGTGGCGCAGGAGACGCTGCTCGCGTTCGCCGAGGCGTACCGCCGTGGTGAATACGACCCGGACAAGGGGCGTCTGTCGAGCTGGATCTTCGGCATCGCTTGGCGGCGCATCGATCACGCGCGGCGCAAGCGGAAGCAGCGCGACGAACACGAGGAAGGCGGGTTCGAGAGCCGTTTGCATCCCGGCGTGGACGGTCCGCCCGCGCAGAGCGCCGAGTGGCAGGAGCTGTGGGAGCGTTCGATCCTCGAGCACTGCCTCCGCCAGGTGCGCAAGGAGTTCGAGCCGGCGACGTTTCGCGCGTTCGAGATGCTCGTGCTCGAGCACCATTCGATCGAGGCGGCCGAGAAGGAGCTCGCGATGACGCGCAACGCGCTTTCGATCGCGAAGCACCGCGTATCGACGCGGCTGCGCGAGCTCGTCAGGGAATGCGACGAGGTCCGGCCGTGAGCACGAGCCCGTGCCCGGAGCTGTTCGAGCTCGAGGAACTCGCGCGCGGAACGCTCGACCGCGAGTCGGCGACGCGGCACTCGTCGCACGCGTACGAATGCGAGTCGTGCTCGCTGAAGCTCGCGCAGGTGCGCGAGAACCTGGAGCTCGAGTCGCGCCTCGGCCGCGTGCTCCCCGGCGCCGCGCGCGGCCCGTTGCCGGCGATCGACGGGTTCCGCCTGCTCGCTGAGCTCGGTCGCGGCGGCATGGGCGTCGTCTACGAGGCGGAGCAACTCGCGCCGCCGCGCCGCGTCGCGCTCAAGGTCGTGCGCGGCAGCCAGTACGTCGACGCGACGACGCTGAAGCTCTTCCAGCGCGAGATCCGCGTGCTCGCGCGCCTCGAGCACCGCGGCATCGCGGCGCTCTACGACGCGGGCTGCACGGAGGGCGGCGAGCACTGGTTCGCGATGGAGCTCGTGCGCGGCGAGCCGCTCTCGCGCGCCGCGGCGAAGCTCGATCGCCCCGCGACACTCGCGCTCTTCCTCGAATTGTGCTCCGCGATCGACTGCGCGCACCAGCGCGGGGTCGTGCACCGCGACTTGAAGCCGTCGAACGTCCTGGTGGACGCCGCGGGTAGCGTGAAGGTGCTCGATTTCGGTCTCGCGAAGATCACGGACGCGGACGTGTCGCAGTCCTCGCTCGTCACCGAAGTCGGCGCGATCCGCGGCACGCTCGCGTACATGAGCCCCGAGCAGGCGCGCGGCGATCCGGCGGCGATCGACCTGAAGAGCGACGTCTATTCGCTCGGCGCGATCCTCTACGAGCTGCTCACCGGCCGCCTCGCGACCGACGTATCCGGCGTGCACCTCGCCGAAGCGGCGCGGCGCATCTGCGAGGAGGCGCCCGAGCGTCCGTCGTCCATCGATGCGACGCTGCGCGGCGACCTCGAGACGATCGCGCTCCGGGCGCTCGAGAAGGAGCCCGCGCGACGGTACGCGAGCGCCGCGGCGCTGGCCGAGGACGTGCGCCGGCACCTCGCGCACGAGCCGATCCTCGCGCGCGCTCCGAGCGGGCTCTACCAATTGTCGAAGCTCGTCGCGCGCCATCGTGCCGCCTCGGCGCTGCTCGGCGCGATCTTCCTGCTCGCGGTCGGGACCGCCGTGTGGACCGCGATCCTCTACTCGCGCGAGTCCGATCTGCGCGCCGACGCGGAGCGGAAGACGATCGCGGCGAACACGTCGCGCGCGGCCGAGACGCAGGCCAAGGAGGCCGCTCTCGCGTCGGAGAAACACGCCGATGAGCAGGCGCAGGTCGCGCGGAACGAGGCCGAGCGCGCGCGCAAGGAGACGAAGACGCATCAGCGCGTGCGCGACTTCCTGCTCGACCTCTACGAAGCCGCCGATCCCGAGCGCAAGGACCAAGGCAGCGTGACCGCGCGCGAGATGCTCGATCGCTCCGCGAAGTCGATCGACGCGCTCGCAGACGAGCCCGAGGTGTGCGCGGACCTCGCGCTCGCGCTCAGCGAGGCCTACTCGCACATGGGGCTGCTGGCGCAGGCGGTGCCGCTCGTTCGTCGAAGTCTGGCGCTGCGACAGTCCGTGCCCGGCATCGATCCACTCCTGATCGCGGAGGCGCACAACCGCCTTGGGACCTATTTCCTGAGCATGCAGGACTTGAAGAGCGCCGCCGCGTCGAGCGACGCCGCGATGGCGATCTACCGCAAAGTCGAACCGGAGGGCGGTCTCCAGCACGCGGGCGGCCTCGCGCTGCTCGCGCAGTTGAAGCGCTATCAGGGCGAGATCGTGGAGTCCGAGCGCCTGGCTCGCGAGACGATCGCGATGCGCGAGCGGTTCGGCGACGCGAAGAGCGAGTCCTACATCGGAGCGAAGGCGACGCTCTCGATGATCCTGCACCAGGAGCGGCGCGACGTGGAAGCTGAGGAGCTCGCGGAGCACGTCGTGGCGCTGCGGCGGGAGAAGAACGGCCGCAGCCTGCGTCTCGCGGTCGCGTTGTCCAACCTCGGCCTCACGAAGCTCGCCCGCGGCGACGCGAAAGGGGGCGAGCCGCTCGTCCGCGAGGCCTTCGTGCTGAAGCGCGAGATGCTCGGCGACGACAACCCGGCGATGGCCGGAGCGCACTCGAATCTCGCCTGGGCGTGCCAGGTCGCGGGAAAGGACGACGAGTCGCTCGAGCACTACCAGACGGCGATCGCATACTGCGAGCGCTTCCCCGAGAGCAATCGAGGTCTGCTCGCGATCGCCTACAAGAACCTCGGCAAACTCCACCTGAAGTGCCGACGGTTGGACGAAGCCTACGCCGTGTTGAAGAAGGCGCTCGAGCTGCGTGAAGCGCTCGCGCCGAACGACGGCCCGGGCCTCGCGGACGTCTGGGACAACCTCGGCCAGGTCGAGTTCATGCGCTCGAAGTGGTCCGCGGCGGAGGACTGGACCGAGCAAGCGTTGCGCGTGTACGAGCGCGAGTTCGGTGCGGACAACCTGCGCACGGCGATGGTGCGGGAGAACCTCGGCGTCATCCAGTACCACGACGATCGTTTGCAGGAGGGCGAAGCGACCCTGCTGGAGGCCTTCCACGTGCTCGAATCGTTCCGCGCATCGAACCCGTCCCCGTACCGCAATGCCGCGACATGGCTCGCGCGTCTCTACGAGAAGCTGGAGAACGCCCCCGAGGCGGAGCGCTTCCACAAGCTCGCCGACTCCGTGCCCTGAGCGGGTGAGGGCGCGTCGCGCCGAATCCAGCAACACTCCCAGCGCCCGGTGCTGGCCCGACGCGCTCCGCGCCGCTATGAATCTGCCGCGATGAGGAAGCAAGGCGGCGGTCTCGCGTGGGCGCTCGTCGGGCCGACGCTGCTCCTGCTCGTCGCGTTCAACGTCTTCCCGCTCCTCTGGAACGTCCTCCTGTCGTTCACGAACGCGGAGCTCGTCGGCGAGGGCGCGCGCTCGGTGGGCGGCGCGAACTACGCGCGCATCTTCGACGACCCCTTGTTCGCGGCCGCGCTGCGGCGCACGGCGCTCTTCGTGTTCGTCGCGGTGGCGCTGGAGCTCGTGATCGGCTTCGTGCTCGCGCTCGCGTTGAAGCGCGACTTCAAGGGCAAGCCGGTCGTGCTCACGACGCTGCTCGTGCCGATGATGTTGTCGCCGGCGGTGATGGGGCTCTACTGGAGCCTGATCCTCAACGGCAACTACGGGTTGCTCAATCAAGTGCTCGGCGCACTCGGCTTCGGCCAGCCGCAGTGGCTCACCGATCGCGACCTGAAGTTCTGGTCGATCCTCCTGATCGACGTGTGGACATGGACGCCGTTCATGATGCTCATCGCGCTCGCGGGGCTCGCGTCGATCCCGCAGAGCCTCTACGAAGCGGCGGCGATCGACCGCGCGAGCACTTGGACGACGTTTCGACGCATCACGTTGCCCATGTGCGCGCCGCTGCTCGGGCTCGCGGTGCTCTTCCGCGCGACGGATGCGCTCAAGCAGTTCGACCTGGTCATGGCGATCACCGGGCCGAACGACGGCGGCACGCAGACCTTGTCCGCGCTGCTCTACCAGGTCGTGTTCCGTGACGGGAAGGTCGGGCTCGGCAGCGCCTACGCGATCCTCGTGCTCGTCGTCGTAATGGCGCTCGCGACGGTGTTCACGCGCTATGTCGAGCGCATGCGTGGTGCGGAGGCCTCGGCGTGAAGGTCGTGCGTGTCCTCGTGCTCGTCGTCGGCTTCTGCTGCGCGGCGGTGCCGCTCGCGTGGATGGCGCTGTCGTCGATCAAGGACCGCGCGGACACCATCCACGCGCATCCCAAGGTGCTGCCCGTGCCCGGCACGCCCGCGGGCGACGACTCGATCGCCTTCGCGCCGACGCTGTCGTCGTGGGCCGAGCTCGCCGAAGTGCACGCGGGGGCGCAGGCGAGCTTCTGGAGTCACCTCGGGAACAGCGTGATCATCGGGATCCTCTCGACGTTGTGCTCCGTCGCGCTAGGGACGGCGTGCGCGTACGGCTTCAGCCGCTTTCGCGTACCCGGTGCCTCGGACTGGCTCTTCTTCGTGCTCTCGACGCGCTTCATGCCGCCGCTCGCGGTCGTCGTCCCCGTGCTGCTCATGTACCGCGAGCTCGATCTCCAAGGCACGCACCTCGGGCTCGTCCTGCTCTACACCGTCTTCAACCTGTCGCTCTCGGTGTGGTTGATGAAGGGCTTCCTCGACGAGATCCCGCGTGCGTTCGAGGAAGCGGCGCTCGTCGACGGCTACACACGCATGCAGGCGTTCGTGCGCGTCGTGCTGCCCGAAGCGCGCACGGGCATGGCGGTGACGGCCGTGTTCTGCCTCATCTCGGCGTGGAACGAGTACGGCTTCGCGATGACGCTCAACAGCTCGGACGCGGTGACGGTGCCCGCCTACTTCGCCGGGCTCGCTGGCAACATCGAGGGCATGCCCTGGCCGCAGGTCGCCGCGGGCGCCCTCGTGTTCGTCGCGCCGATCGTGGTGTTCACGGTGCTCGTGCGGAGGCACCTCCTGCGCGGGATGACGTTCGGGACGATCAAGCAATGAAGGCCGCGATCCTGGAACGCGCGGCGCTCGTGGGGATGGGGCTCGGGGTCGCGCTCATGCTGCAGCCTTGGTGGAGCGGCGGCTTGCGCGCGGGCTTCTTCGCGACGCTCGCGTGCACGCTGCTCCAGATCGTGAGCTCGCACCTCCCGAAGGAGCGCGCGTGAGCTTCCTCGTCCTCGAGCGGCTCGACAAGACGTGGCCCGACGGCACGCGCGCCGTGAGGTCCGTCGACCTCGCGATCGAGCCCGGCGAGTTCGTCGTGCTGCTCGGCCCTTCGGGCTGCGGAAAGACGACGACACTGCGCATGATCGCCGGGCTCGAAGAGCCGACGAGCGGGCGCGTGCTCCTGGGCGGCCAGGACGTCACGCGCCGCTCGCCCGCCGAGCGCGACATCGGCTTCGTGTTCCAGTTCTACGCGCTCTACCCGCACATGACGGTCGCGGAGAACATCGCGTTCCCGCTCGAATGCGCGCGCGTCCCGCGCGCGGAACGCGCTGTGGCCGTCGCGCGCGTCGCAGACAGGCTCGACCTCGCGCGCCTGCTCGGCAAGAAGCCGCGTGAGCTCTCGGGCGGCGACCAGCAACGCGTCGGCCTCGCGCGCGCGCTCGTGCGCAAGCCGTCCGTGTGGCTGATGGACGAACCGCTCGGTGCGCTCGACGGCGCCGAACGTCTCTCCATGTGCGAGTTCCTCCGCGAACAACAGCAGGAGCACCGCGTCCCGACCGTCTACGTCACGCACGACCAAGAGGAAGCGATGCGCCTCGCCGACCGCGTCGTCGTGATGAACGAAGGCGACGTCCTCCAAACCGCGCCGCCCGCGGAGGTCTACTCCGACCCCGCGACGCTTTTCGTCGCGCGCTTCGTCGGCAGCCCGGGGATGAACCTCCTCGACGATACGGAGTCAGGTGACTTTGTCCCCGATTCGCCCCGGTCGGCAACCGGCCGGGACGAATCTGGGAAAAAGTCACCTGACTCCGTATGCGGCGTCCGACCGGAGTTCGTGCGCTTCGAGCCGTCTAGCGCCCTGCGGGGTCGCGTCGTGGTCGATGCGTTCCACGGCGCGTGTCGGTACGTGCACGTCGAGACGCCGATCGGGCGCGTGGTCGTGCGGCGTGGAGCGCACGAGCGCGTCGAGGTGGGCGCGGAGGTCGGACTCGCGTTCGATCCGCGCGGCGTGCGGTGGTTCGATCGCGCGAGCGGACGGAGGCTGGCGTGACGGAGCGCGCCCTCGAGCTCGCGGGCGTGTCGAAGCGCTTCGGGAGCGTCGAAGCACTCGTGGGCGTCGACCTCGCGCTCGATGCAGGGGAGTTCCTCGTCGTGCTCGGACCGACGGGCGCGGGGAAGACCACGCTGCTGCGCACGATCGCGGGCCTCGAGGTGCCCGACGCGGGGAACGTGCGGCTCTTCGGCCGCGACGCGGAACTGATCGCACCCGCGCAGCGCGACGTCGCGCTCGTGTTCCAGAACTTCTCGCTCTACCCGAGTTCCACCGTGCGCGAGAACCTGGCTTTCCCGCTGCGCGCGCCGTCACGCCGGCTCTCCGCCGCGGAGATCGACGAGCGGGTGCAGTGGGCCGCGCGCCTCCTCCACGTCGAGCGCCTGCTCGATCGACCCGCGAAGAAACTCTCCGGCGGCGAGATGCAGCGCGTCGCGATCGGCCGCGCGATCGTGCGCAAGCCCAAGCTCTTCTTGATGGACGAGCCGCTGAACAACCTCGACGCGAAGCTGCGCGAGGAGCTGCGCGTCGAGCTGCGCGAGCTCGCGCGGGAGCTGCGCACGCCCGTCGTCTGGGTCACGCACGACCAGGCGGAGGCGCTGACGATGGCCGATCGCGTCGCGCTCTTCGTCGCGGGCCGCGTCGTGCAGACCGGCACGCCGGAGGCCGTCTATGCGCGGCCCGTGTCGCCGCTCGCGGCGCGGCTTCTCGGCACGCCGCCGATGAACGTGATCGCGGTGCGACGCGTGGACGGTGCATGGACCACGGACGCCGGTCACGCGCTCGCGCGCGCCGCGAGCGTTGCGCCCGAGCGTGCGACCCTCGGCATCCGACCTGAACACGTGCGCCTCGAAGGCGGCGCGGCCGAGGCCGTCGTGCTCGTCGTCGAGGACTGGGGCCCCGAACGCGTGCTCCTCGCACGCCTCGGCACGCTCGAGCTGCACGTGCTCGCTCCGCGCGATTGCGCGCTGCGCGCCGGCGACCGCTTCCGCCCCGCGCTCGACGAGCGCCGCATCGTGCTCTGGGACCCCGCTCCCCGATGAAAGTCGCGCGCGGAGCGCGGCCGACCCGCCTCGCTCCGCGCGCTCTCGGCCCGCACTCTCTTTCGAGCCGAGGCCCGGTCGTCGATCAGGATTCGACGCCCATGCTGTCGCTCACGGCGCCCAGATCAGTCGAATGGCGTTCGTGTAGTTGTAGGTCGCCGGCGTGCAGAAGCTCGCCGCGTTGCGATACCAGCCTTGGTAGTAACGCGTCCCTCCGGCCGCCGGAATCGCGCCGCGGACGCTCAAGTCGATGTCGTGGCCCGTCTGGGGATAGGTGGCGACGCCCCCGTTCGCGGCGCGCGTCGCGATGCGGATGATCGTGCCGCCGACGCAGATCAATCCGTCCCCGCTCATCAAGGGGCCTGACTCCGTCATCCCCGTGCCCTGGAAGAAGAGCACCGAGGTCGTTGCCGGCACGTCCTGGGCTTGGAGCACGGTGGTGTCGGAGGAGACGTACGGAGCGTTCGTGCTCACCAGGCGGCCGCCGTTCGCGTTCACGGAGCTCGCGCATCCGTGTCCCGGCGCGCCGGTATTCCCGCACGGACAGGGGAAGAACGAATCCGCGCCGTCGCACATGGTGAGCGCGTGGTCGCGCTGCAGCACGACGATCGCATCCGCGCCTGCTCCGAAGCCCGTGGCAACGTAGAGTCGGTCGCCGCGCGCGTCGAAGTCGAGCCCGCCGTTCAGGCTGTGCAGCCCGATCAGGAACGGCGTGAGATCGGTGGTCGAGCGAATCGCGCCGGTCGTCGTGTCGAGTTCGAGGAGGAAGTCCCGATCCCGCTCGAGGACGTAACACGCGCCCGAGTGCGGATCGAAGGTGAGGCCGGTCATGAGCGACGTGGAACCGAGGATCGGCACGGTCGCGAGGACGACGCCGGTGTTCGGGTTCAGGCGGTGGAGCGTGCTCACCGCTCCGTTGTAGGCGACGATCCAGAGGTTGCCCGCGTTGTCGTAGTCCGCGCCCGTCGCGTTGTTCGCTCCGGGGTACTCGGCGATGAACGTGCCCGTCTCCGAGACGAGCCCCGCCTCGGATTCGTTGATCATGCTGAAGAGCGAAATCCGCGCGAGCGGCGTCGTCGTGTCGATGGCCATCGCTTCCGGGCCGCCATCGAGGCCGGGGATCGCGTTCGATCCGAATTGCGAGAGCAAGGCGCCGGTCGTTCGATCGACTTCGAACACGAGGCCGGGCGAGGCGGCGTCCACGATCCACAGGCGCGCTCCGTTCGCCTGGAACGCGAGGTCGCCGATGCTCGAGAGGTTCAACGCGCTGATGTCGAGCGTGGTCTCGAGCGAAAGCCTCAGACTTTCGGCGCCGGCGGTGGCCGCGGAAGCGAGGAAGAACAGGGGGAGGAGTGCGTTTCGTCGTTGCATGGGGATCTCGTGCGTGGGCAAGGAGTGCGGAAGGAGCTCGCGCTCCCGATCCATCTCGTTCGTTCCAGCGGGGCGCTCCTGCCGGAACGCCTTCCGGAGCGTGTGTCCGCGGGGTTCGCCGTCTTTCAGCGCAATCGCGTTCCTTTCGCCGATCCCGCGTTCGTCCGAACGCAGGTCGCGCGCGGAACAGGGCGCTCGTTTCCCTGCTCCGCGCGCTCTCGGCCCGCACTCTCTTTCGAGCCGCGGCCCGGGCGTCGATCAGGATCCGACGCCCAGTCTGTCGCTCACGGCGCCCAGATCAGTCGAATGGCGTTCGTGTAGTTGTAGGTCGCCGGCGTGCAGAAGTTGGCCGCGTTGCGATACCAGCCTTGGTAGTAGCGCGTCCCTCCGGCCGCCGGAATCGCGCCGCGGACGCTCAAGTCGAGCTCGTGGCTGTTCTGCGGATAGGTGGCGATGCCCCCGCTCGCAGCCCGTGTCGCGATGCGAATGATCGTCCCGCCCGTGCAGATCAACCCGTCCCCGCTCACCAGGTGGTTCGGCACCGTGGTCGCCGTCCCCTGGAAGAAGAGCACCGAAGTCGTGGCCGGGACGCCCTGAGCCTGGAGCACGGTGTTGTCCGAGGAGACGAAGGGCGCGTTCATGCTCACTAGGCGCGCGCCGTTCGGGTTCTGAGAGTTCGCGCACCCCTGGTCCGGCAACCCGATGTTCCCGCAAGGACACGGAAAGAGCGGATGCGTGCCGTCGCACATGGGGAGCGCGTAGTCGCGGTGCAGCACGACGATCGTATCCGAGGCCGTCGCCCCCCCGGTCGCCAGGTAGAGGCGGTCGCCGCGGGCGTCGAAGTCGAACCCGCCGTTCACGCTGTTCAACGCAGTCACGAACTGCGAGATGTCGGTGGTCGAGTTGATCGTGCCGGTCGTCGTGTCGATCTCGAGGAGGAAGTTTCGATCCCGCTCGAGGACGTAACCCGCACCCGAATGCGGATCGAACGCGAGGTCCGTCATGCTCGACGTCGATCCGACGATAGGAACGGTCGCGAGGACGACGCCAGTGTTCGGGTTCAGCCGGTGGAGCGAGCTCGACACGCCGTCGTAGGACACGATCCAGAGGTTGCCGGCGGTGTCGTAGTCCGCGCCGGTCGCATTGTTCGCCCCGGGGTACTCGGCGATGAAGGTGCCTGTTTCGGTGACGAGCCCCGCCTCGGATTGATTGATCATGCTGAAGAGCGAAATCCGCGCGAGCGGCGTCGTCGTGTCGATGGCCATCGCTTCCGGACCGAAATTGAGGCCGGGGATCGCGTTCGACCCGAATTGCGTGAGCAAGGCGCCGGTCGTTCGATCGACTTCGAACACGAGGCCGGGCGCGGCTCCGTCCACGACCCACAGGCGCGCTCCGTTCGCCTGGAATGCGAGGTCGCCGATGCTCGCGAGGCTCAGCGTGCTGATGTCGAGGGTGGACTCGATGGAGAGCCGCAGGCTCTCGGCGCTGGCCGTGGCTGCAAAGGCGAGGAAGAACAGGGGGAGGAGTGCGTGTCGTCGTTGCATGGGGATCTCGTGCTTGGGCAAGGAGTCGGGAAGGAGCTCGCGCTCCCGATCCATCTCGTTCGTTCCAGTGGGGCGCTCCTGCCGGAACGCCCTCCGGAACGTGTGTCCGCGCGGCTCGCGGTCTTTCAGCGCAACCGTGTTCCTTCTGCCGATCCCGTGCTCGTCCGAACGCAAGTCGCGCGCGGAGCAGGGCACTCTCCTCCCTGCTCCGCGCGCTCTCCGTCCGTGGACCTGGACCTTCGGCGCCGAGGCGCGGTCAGGATCCGCGCTCCGACCGCAGGGTCACGGAGTCCATCGCACTTGAATCGCGTTGGTGAAGTTGAAGGTCGCGCTCGTGCAGAAGTTGGACGCGTTGCGGTACCAGCCCTGGTAGTAGCGCGTGCCGCCGCCCGCCGGGATCGCGCCGCGCACGTGCAGCGCGGGATCCGCGGGACCGGGGTAGGTCGCGACGCCGCCGCTCGCGATCTTCGTCCCCAGGCGGATGATCGAGCCCGAGACGCAGATCAAGCCGTCGCCGAGCACCGTCGGTCCCGTCGCCGTGGGCGTCGTCCCTTGGAAGAAGAGCACGGGCGCCGTGACGGGAATGCCGAGCGCGCGCACCACGAGCGTGTCGTCGGCGATGTCCGGCACGCCCACGGAGTGCATCACGGCCCCGTTCGGATTGACCGAGCTCGCGCAGCCGGCCCCCGGCGCGCCGGGATTGCCGCACGGGCAGGGGAAGAGCGGGTCCGTGCCGTCGCAGATGCTGGTCTCGAAGTCGCGTTGGAGCCTGATGATGGTGTTCGCCGCGGCGCCGGTGCCGGTGCCGACGTACAGGAACTCGCCGTGCGTGTCGAACGCGATGCCGCCGGCGAGGGTATTGCCCTGGATGAGGTAGGGCGCGAGGCTCGTGGTGGACAGTCGCAATCCCGTCGCGAGGTCGATCTCGACGAGGTTGTTCGTGGCCTCCTCGAGCATGTAGCACGCGCCCGTGTTCGGGTCGAAGTCGACGTCGACCATCCGCGACGTCGTTCCCAGGATCTGCACGGTGGTGAGGATCGCACCTGTGACGGAGTTCATGCGGTGCAGGGACGCGCCGCCGCCGAGCGTCGTGCCCGCGACGATCCACAAGGTCCCGGCGAAGAAGGTCGCGCCGGTCGCGCCGTTCGATGTGCCGTAGTTGTTCAGGAGCGCGCCGCTTTGGGTCACGCGGCCGCCCTCGGATTCCCCGAGCGAGCTCAGGACGATCAGGGCGCCCGCCGACACCGCTGAGAGGACGGCGAGTGCATCGGGCCCCTCGCTCAGACCGGCGATCGCGGACGGCGACAACTGCCCGAGCACCGCGCCGGTCAGCGGGTTGATCCGGTAGACCTGACCGCTGTGCGCTCCGTCGCTGATCCACAACTTCTCCGCGTCGGGCTCGTAGGCAAGATCGCCGATGGACGTGAGGTTGGCCGCGGAGATGTCGAGCGTGCTCCACGCGGCGACATGCAGTTGGTCGGCCGCGGCCGATCCCGCGACGAGGAGGAGGGCAGCGCCGCCGGCGCGGATCGAAGGGCGTAGGTTCATGGCGTGAATCGGGTCGGGGGGGTCGGGGATCGCGACCGCGCTCCAGCGCGACGAGTCGCTTCCAGGGGGGATCCAGCGGGCGGACTCCCGCTGGAACCGCCCGCTCCAGAGGTGTCCCCGACGCGCACCTCGATTTCAGGCTTTCTCCCCGAGATGCGCCGGTTCGCGTCGAGTTCCTCGCGGCGCACCTCGGCCGGGAGCGCGTGCGGCCGACCGCCGCCCCAGCCGGCGGTGCTGTTCGCCCTCGAGACGGCGATCCAGGAGCAGACGACGCCAGGGTCGTCGAGGAGGAAGGCGCGAGGGTCCGCGATGCCGCGGCGGCGCGCGTGCGCAGGACCGCGCGCCGACGGGGTGACGGAAGGAGTCGGCTCGACGCCATGAGCGGGTCGAGGGCCGCGAGGCCACCCGTGACGACGCCGAGCACGAGCCACAGCTAGGAGTTGCACACGTTGCGGCGCATGCGCGCGACGTCGCCGTCCTCATCGTGCGCTCACGACGTGCGCACGGGGAGCGAGCGCATTCCGATCCAGACCGCGGTCGGACGCTCCTCCCGCGCCCGCGCCGCGCTCGACCGCCCTTGGGATGCCGCTATGCTCTGCGCCTCGTCCCCCGGAGGCCCGCTTGATCACCCACGTCGTACTGCTGCGTGTGCAGGAATCCGTCCCCGCGAAGGAGGTCGAGCGCGTCTTCGGCGCCATCGGCGCGTTGAAGGCGCGGATCCCAGGGATCCTCGCGTATTCGTGGGGGCCGTATTCGTCGCCCGAGGGTCTGCACAAGGGCTTCACGCACGGCTTCGTGATGACGTTCACCGATGCCGCGGCGCGCGACGGCTACCTGTCGCACTCCGAGCACGAGGTCGTGAAGGGGAGGGTGCTCGCGATCCTCGATGGCGGGCTCGACGGCGTGATCGCGTTCGACTACGCGAGTTGAGCTGCGGCCCGTGCGCCGTGCGCCGGACGAGCGCGCGCGGCGCGAGTGTCTTGCTCGTCTCGCGAGCTCCGCATGCACTCCTTCGCGCGTATCGTCCTCGCCTTCGTGTTCCTCGTGGGCTGCAGTACGTTCGAGCCGACGCCCGCTCGGCGAGTCCAGTCGCCGGCACGCTCTGCATCGGCGGTCGCGTTCGAGCGCTGCGAGCTGTCGCGTGAATTCACCTGCGAGGGCGCCACGTTCGCCGACCTCGATCGCGACGGCGACCAGGACGTGATCGCCGGGCCCTGGTGGTACGAGGGTCCGCGATGGACGACGCGCCACGCGCTCTACGCGCCGAAACCGTTCGACCCCGCGGGCTACTCCGACGCGTTCTTCGCGTGGCCCTTCGACGTCGATCGCGACGGCTGGACCGACGTCGTCACCGTCGGGTTCCCGGGCAAGGAGGCGTTCTGGCACCGGAACGCGCTCGCCGCGAGGGACGCGCGCGACGCGGCTTGGGAGCGCGTTCTGATCGCGCCGGAGGTCGACAACGAGTCGCCCGCGTTCACCGACCTCACGGGCGACGGCCGTCCCGAGCTCGTCTTCCACACCGGCGGGCGCTTCGGCTGGGCGGAGCCCGTGAAGACCGACCCGCGCGCGCCGTGGACGTTCCACGCGCTCTCCGAGAAGCTCGACATCGGCCGCTTCACGCACGGTCTCGGCGTCGGCGACGTCAGCGGCGACGGGCGCGCGGACGTCCTGTGGAAAGAGGGTTGGTTCGAGCAGCCCGCGACGCTCGCGGGCGATCCCGTCTGGACGTTCCACGCTTTCCGCTTCAGCGACCGCGAGGGCGGCGCGCAGATGCTCGTGCACGACGTCGACGGCGACGGCGACCAGGACGTGATCACGTCGCTCGCGGCGCACCACTTCGGGTTGTCCTGGTTCGAGAACACGCCCTTCGCGCGCCAGGACGGCGGCGTGAGCTTCGTCGAGCACCGCTTCATGGACGACACGCCGGCGAAGAGCCCGCACGGCGCGTGCTTCGCCGAGCTCCACGCGCTCGACCTCGCGGACGTGAACGGCGACGGGCTCCAGGACGTCGTCACGGGGAAACGCTGGTGGGCGCACGGCGCGACGGGCGATCCCCAGCCGGGCTCGAAGCCCGAGGTGTGGTGGTTCGAGCTCGCGCGCGGTCCCAACGGCGTCGATTTCGTGCCGCACGAAGCCGACGAAGCGAGCGGAGTGGGGACGCAGGTCGTCACGGGCGACGTCGACCGCGACGGGCGCTGCGACGTCGTGATCGGCAACAAACGCGGCGCGTTCGTGCTCCTGCAGCGCACGCCGGAGGAGTTGAAGGCGAACGCCGCGCGCGCGCCGTCCGCGGCGAGCACGGCGCTCGCGGCCGAGGTGGACGCGCCGAGTTCCGCTTCGCCCGGCACGCAGCCCGTGGGCCACGACAACCTCGACTTCGAGAAGGGCGACCTTTCCGGTTGGACCGCGAGCGGCGACGCGTTCGCCGATCAACCGATCCGCGGCGACACCGTGAAGGCGCGCGGCCGCGAGCCGAGCCTGCACGCGGGCGAGTTCTGGATCGGCGGCTTCGAGAAGCACGGCGACGCGCCGACCGGCACGCTGACGTCGAAGGCGTTCCGCTGCGAACAGCCGTGGGCGAGCTTCCTCGTCGGCGGCGGTGCGAGCCGCGCGACGCGCGTCGAAATCGTGCTCTCCGAGGAAGAGCGCGTGCTCTTCGAAACGAGCGGCGCGAACTACGAGTCGATGCAGCGCGTCGTCGTGGATCTGCACGGAGCGGTGGGCAAGGACCTCCTCTTGCGCCTCGTCGACGACGCAACGGGCGGTTGGGGCCACCTCGACTTCGACGACTTCCGCTTCCACGCGACGAAGCCGACCTTCGCGCTGCCCGCGGGCGTGCCCGCGATCCTCCCGATGGACGGCGTGGCGCACGCGGGCCTCGCGCCGCAGGCGGCCGTGAAGGCGATGACGACGCGCGACGGTTTCCACGTCGAGCTCGTCGCCGCCGAGCCCGACGTCCACCAGCCGGTCGCGTTCACGTTCGACGCGCGAGGCCGCCTGTGGGTCGCGGAGGCGTTCACCTATCCCCAGCGCGCCGACGGCGACTGGAACGCGGGCAAGGACGACGTCGTCGTGTTCGAGGATCGCGACGCGAACGGTTCCTACGAGACGCGCACGGTCTTCCTCGACCACTTGAACCTCGTGAGCGGTCTCGAGGTCGGCTTCGGCGGCGTGTGGATCGGCGCGGCGCCGTACCTGCTCTTCGTCCCTGATCGGGACGGCGACCTCGTGCCCGACGGTCCGCCGCAGAAGTTGCTCGACGGTTTCGGGCACGAGGACACGCACGAGACGCTGAACGCCTTCACCTGGGGGCCCGACGGTTGGCTTTACGGCTGCCACGGCGTTTTCACGCACTCGAAGGTCGGCGCGCCGGGCACGAAGGACGCGGAGCGCGTTCCGCTCGACGCGGGCGTGTGGCGCTATCACCCGACGCACAAGACGTTCGAGGTCTTCGCGTGGGGCACGTCGAACCCGTGGGGCGTCGACTTCGACGATCAGGGACAGGCGTTCATCACCGCGTGCGTCATCCCGCACCTGTGGCACGTGATCCAGGGCGCGCGTTACGAGCGGCAGGGCGGCGCGCACTTCGACAAGTACTTGATGGGCGAGATCGGCACGATCGCGGATCACCGCCACTTCCTCGGCGACACTCCGCATGGCGGGAACCTGCGCTCGAACTCCGTCGGTGGAGGACACGCGCACTGCGGTCTGTGCTGCTACCTCGGCGACGCGTTTCCTAAGGAGTACAGGAACGCGCTCCTCTTCGGGAACATCCACGGCAACCGCCTGAACATGGACGTGGTGGAGCGCGCGGGCTCGGGCTTCGTCGGGCGCCACGCGCCGGACTTCCTGCTCGCGAACGATCAGTGGTTCCGTGCGATCGCGATGAAGCAGGGACCCGACGGCGCCGTGTACGTGATCGATTGGTACGACAAGCAGGCGTGCCACGAGACGCACCCGGAGATCTGGGACCGCACCAACGGGCGCATCTACCGTGTGCGGTACGGCGACTCCGCGCCGCGCCGCGTCGATTTGACGCAGCTCTCAAGCCGCGCGCTCGTCGAGCTGCAGACGAGCCGCGACGAGTGGACCGTGCGCCAGGCGCGCAAGCTCCTCCAGGAGCGCGGGCCCGATCCCGCGGTCCAACGCGAGCTGCGCGACCAGCTCGCGAAGGCGAAGGGCGACGAGCCGCGCGAGCTCCGCGCGTTGTGGGCCCTGCACGCGGTCGGCGGCTTCAGTGAGACGTTCGCGCGCGTGCTCTTCGCGTCCGGAAGCGAATCCGTGCGCGCTTGGGCCGTGCAGCTCGCGCTCGAGGACCGCGCGGCCGACCCGGCGACGGTGACGGAGCTCGCGCGGCGCGCCGACAAGGACGCTTCGCCGCGCGTGCGGCTCTACGTCGCGTCCGCGCTGCAGCGTCTGCCGCTCGAGCAACGCTGGGGCATCGCCGAGGCGCTCCTCGCGCGCGGCGAGGACGCAGGCGACGCGAACCTGCCCTTGATGCTCGGTTTCGCGATCGAACCGCTCGTCGCCGCCGATCCCGAGAAGGCACTCGCGCTCGTGCCGCGCGCCAAGCTCGAGAGCGTCGCGCGCTTCGTCGTGCGGCGCGCGGCGGGCGAGGTGAAGCTCCACGCGGCGCTCGTGCAGGCTCTGTCGGGCGAAAACGACGGTGCGCGGCGCGCATGGATGCTCGAGGAGGTGCTCGCGGGCCTCGCGGAGCAGCGCGAGCTCGCCGAACCCGCGGGATGGAGCGCGCTCGCCGAACGCTGGAGTGCCTCCGGCGACGCGAAGCTCGCGGAGCTCGTCCAGCGCGTGTCGATCGCGTTCGGGTCGCGCGCGGCGTTCCCCGAGCTCAGGAAGCGCCTCGCGGACGTGAAGGAGAAGCCGGCGCGCCGCCGTGAAGCGCTCGACGCGCTCGTGCGCGGCAAGGACGTGGAGACGGCACCGATCCTGCGCGCGCTGCTCGACGACGCGGCATTGCGCGGACCGGCGCTGCGCGCGCTCGCGAACTACGACGACGCGGCGTCGGCCGAGCGCGTGCTCGCGCGGTACGCGGGCTTCGGCGTGGAGGAGCGCCGCGACGCGCTGAACACGCTCTCCGCGCGCGCGAGCTCGGCGCGGAAGCTGCTCGACGCCGTCGCGGACGGACGCGTGCCGCGCACGGACCTCGGTGCGTTCGTCGTGCGCGCGCTCCAGAACCTCGGCGACGCGGCGCTCACGGCGCGACTGAAGGAGGTGTGGGGCGAGGTGCGCTCGACGAACGATGCGAAGGCGAAGCGCATCGCGGAGCTCCAGCCGGTGCTCGGCCCCGACGCGCTGAAGGCCGCGGACCTGCCGCGCGGCCGCGAGGTCTTCGCGCGCACGTGCGAGCAGTGCCACACGCTCTTCGGGACGGGCGGCAAGGTCGGTCCCGACATCACGGGCTCGAACCGCGCCGACCTCGCGTACCTACTCGCGAACGTCGTCGATCCCAATGCCGTCGTGCCGAAGGACTACCTCGCGACGAACGTGTTCCTGAAGGACGAACGCGTCGCGAGCGGCCTCCTCGTGTCGCAGACCGACTCGTCGATCACGCTGGCGACCGAGAACGACACACTCGTGATCGCGAAGAACGACGTCGAGGAGATGAAGCTCACGAACCTGTCGACGATGCCCGAGGGCCTGCTCGACGCGCTCCCCGCCGACGACGTGCGCGACCTCGTCGCGTACCTGGAGAGCCCGATCCAGACCCCGATGCGCGCCACCGCGGCGAACGTGAAGCGCTTCTTCGACGGGAAGAGCCTCGCGGGTTGGAAGGGCGCGGGGTGCTGGAGCGTGGAAGGCGGGGAGATCGTGGGCCGGACGAAGGGCCTCGACCACAACGAGTTCCTCGTGAACGAGCTCGACCTCGGCGACTTCCGCCTCGAGCTCGACGTGCGCCTCGTCGGCGACGTGGGCAACTCGGGCGTCCAGTTCCGCACGCGCGCCTTGGACGGCGGCGAGGTCGCGGGCGACCAGGCCGACGTCGGTCCGGGCTGGTGGGGCAAGCTCTACGAGGAGCACGGCCGCGGCGTGCTCGCGGAGAACGACTGCGAGTCGAAGGTGACGAAGGACGGCTGGAACCACTACGCGATCGAAGCGCGCGGTTCGCGCGTACGCACGTGGATCAACGGCTCCGCGTGCGTCGACCTCGACGATCCCAAGGGCGCGCGCCGCGGCGTGATCGCGCTCCAACTCCACTCGGGCGGCGCGACGGAGGTGCGCTTTCGGAACTTGCGGCTCGAGCTCATCCCGTGACTCGGGTCAAGGGTGTCACCGGGGCCAGCAGCCGTCAGGTCGCGGAGAACCAGTGCTCGGGGGGACTCGTGAGGAACTCCTCGAGCGGCACTCCTCCCGATCCGACGAGCAAGGAGCGTGTGCCTGGATTGCGCTCGGCGAACGCTCCCATTCCACGATTCGATTTGCGTGGTCGCCCGCTCTTGACCTCGATCGCCACGTGCTGGTCGCCGCGGCTCATCACGAAGTCGACCTCGAGGTCGCGCTCCCGCCAATACGTGACCTCGATCGTGCTGCCGGCCGTGCCGTTGACGAGGTGCGCGCCGACCGCGGACTCGACGAGGCGTCCCCAGGCTTCGGGCTTGGCTCTCCAATCCGCCGGGGCATGCGGGCCCTGGGCCGTGATGAGCGCGTTGTTCAGCGCGAGCAGTTTCGGCGTCGAGGCTCGCGCGCGCACCTCGCTCACCGTGAATTTCGAGAGCGGCGTGACGAGACCCGCGCCCGACAAGAGCTGGAGGTAGTGGGCGATCGTGCTGGCGTTACCCGCCTCCTGCAGTGTTCCGAGCATCTTGTTGTAGGAGAGCTCCTGCCCGGAGTACCTGCATGCGAGCGCGAACACCTGTCGAAGGAGCGCGGGCTTGTCGACGCGCACCATGAGCAGCACGTCGCGGCTCAGCGTGGTCTCGATCAGTGCATCGCGGATGTAGCGCGCCCAGCGTTCGGGCTCGGGCACGAGCGCGGCAGCTCCCGGATAGCCCCCGAAGGCAAGGTACGTGTCGAGATCCCATCCGAACTCCGCGCGCATCTCCTCGAACGTCCAGTGCGTGACGCGTAGGATTTCGAAACGCCCGGCGAGGCTCTCGCTCAACCCGGCTTGCACGAGCAGCGGCGCCGAACCGAGAAGCACCACCTTCAATGGGATCTTGTGACGCGCGTCCTCGTCCCAGAGGAGCTTGACGATCTCGGACCAGCCCGGGAGCTTCTGCACTTCGTCGAGGACGAGCACTGCGTTCGAGTGCTTTCTCGCGAGGGCGCGTCCGATCTCCCAGTGCTCTTGGATCCAGCCTTCCTCCCGCAAGCCTGGTGCATCCGCGGTGACGTAGTGGTGCGGAGCGCCGAGTCGTTCGAGCGCGGCGTGGGTCGCCGTCGTCTTCCCGACCTGGCGAGGCCCGAAGAGCACCTGGAGGAAGCGGCGCGGCTCCCGGAGCCGGGTGATCAACGTACCTTCGATCTGGCGGGCGATCATGGGGCCCACACAGAATGTTCAGTGTACTGAACGTTTTGTAGTGCCTTCTCCAAACCATTGAAATGAAACGGGTTCGGATCGGCGCTCACTTGCATGTCGACTGCTCCCACCCCCTCGTGCACCCCCAGGCCGCACGCCCGGGGAGTGGAGGACGGCCCCTGGAAGCACCTCAACGCGGCGCGTTCTGCAGTCGCGCCGCCGCGCGGCGGTGTTCCTCCGCGCACGCCGGGTCGCGTAGCTCCACGCAAAGCTCGGCGAGGAACGCGTGCAGGTCGCCGCGCGCCGGGGCGATCACGAGCGCCGCCTCGACCTCGCGGCGCGCGCCGACGAGGTCCTGCTTCCCGATCAAAGCGCGTGCGATGAACGCGTGCGTGTCGGGGTCGTTCGGGTCCTGCGCGAGCGCCTCGCGGAAGAGCGCGATGCCCTCGTCGTAGCGGCCTTGCGCGCAGAGCATGCCGGCGAGGTTCTCGCGCGTCTCGCGGGAGCCGGGCGCGAGCTCCAGTGCTTCACGGAACGCGCGCTCGGCGACGTCGAGCTGGTTCTCGGCGGCGGCGCGCGTTCCGCGCTGGAAGAGCTCGTCCGCGCGTCGGGCGCGGAGCTCCGCCTCGCCATGACCGAGCTGCGTCGCGTGCTGCTCGACGACCTTGTCGACGTGCACCCACGCGCGCCACGCCACGACGCCCGCGAGCGGCACGAGCACGAGGCCGAACACGAGGCCGGGCGCCTGCAGCGCGCCGTTCGCGCGCAGCGGCAGCTTCTGGACGAGCACGTTGGGTCGAAGGAGCATCCGCACGCCCTGCACGGCGGCGTAGGCGAACATCGCCGACAGCGCGAGCGCGAACAGGAACGGGAAGTCGATCGCCGCGGCCCCCGGCAGTCCGACGGGGATGTGCTGGTCGCGGATGCCGAAGAGCGCCACGAGGAACACGAGCGCGAGCAGTGTCTCCTCGCCGAGCGAGTACTCGCTCCTCCGTTGCTGCTTGCCGCGGAACGGCAGCGCCACGAGGAGCGAGATGGCCGTGAGCGCGAGCACGAGCTTCCACTCGAAGTCGCTGCGGCCCGTGTTCGACGCGAGGAACGCCGCCTGCGCGAAGAGGAAGAACACCGCGAGCACGAAGAAGCGCGCGAGCGGTCCGCGCTCCGCCGGTTTCGTCGGCGCGACCGCCGTCCGCCGCCGCGCGAACAACGCCGGCGCGCCGAGGCCGACGTAGAGCGCATTCGTCGGGCACACGCTGACGCAGTCCATGCACTTCATGCAGCTCGGATCGACGACCGCCTTCCAGTCGCGCACCTCCTCGTGCACCTTGACGTTCGACGTGCAGACCGCCGTGCAGTGTCCGCACCCGTGGCACGCATCCGTCACGCGGATGCGCGCGGGCGCGAGCTGATCCACGACGCCGAAGATGCCGCCGTACGGACACGCGTAGGAGCAAAAGCCCTTCGCGCCGAGGAACCACACGATCCAGCCGCCGGCGAGGAGCAACGTGAGCAACGCGGTGAGCCAGTTCGGAAACGTCGCCCAGAAGCTCACCGTCGTGAGCTGCACCGAGGGTTCCTCGAGCCCGATGCCCTGCAGGAGCCGGAACACGATCGGCGTGAGGAACATGTAGACGCACGCGAGCCACGGCACCCACCCGAGCACGCCGAGGTCGACGTGCCGCGCGCGGATCCCGACCTTCTTCAACAGCCACGACGCCCCGTCCTGCACCGCGACGATGTGGCACGCCCAGCCGCACACCCAGCGTCCGAACACGAGCGTGCTCAGGATCGCCGCCGCGAAGAAGAGGAACCCGGGGTTGATCACGCCCTCCTTCGCGAAGGCCATGCTCTCGGAGGGTTCGATGGGCGCGATCGTCGTCCCCTGGACGAGCCACTGCACGAGGTGCGCGACGATCGCGAGGTTCACGACCACGAGCACGAGCGCACGCCACTTCCCCACGCGCGACTTCCGGATGCGCGTCCCGGGTTGGAGCTCCCGCTCGGTCGCGGGTGTGTTGCACTCGGTCTTCATCTCGGTCGGGGCCCCATGGCTCGACGGCGCATCGTAGCCTCCCGCCGCGGGCCGCCGATGCCGCGCGCGCCCACGAAAACAGCCCGGCGCCGCTTGCGCGACGCCGGGCCTCGAGATCCGGTTACAGGTTCCGCGCCGGGTCAGGTCACGGAGCCCACACGATCACGATTCCATTGGTGCGGTTGCTCGTCGCCGGCGGGCAGAAGACGGCGGCCGCGTTGCGGTAGAAAGTCTGGTAGTAGCGCGTCGCGCCGGCCGCGGGGATGAGCCCCTTGACCGAGACGATCGGATCGGCGCCGGTCGGGTAGGCCGACGTGTTGGCGACGATCGCCTTCGTGCCGAGGCGGATCACCGGCCCGCCGACGCAACCGATGCCGTCGTCGACGACCACCGCGGGGATCGAGGTGGCGCCCTGGAAGAACACGCAGGTGGCACCGGTCATGTTCGACGCGAGGAGGCTGACCGAGTCGCCCGTGACGCTCGCGACGCCGGTCGCGGTGAGCGCGCCGCCCGCTGCGAAGGCCGAGTTCGCGCAGCCGTTGCCGTTCGCGCCGACGTTGCCGCAGGGGCAGGGGATGAGCGTGCCGTCGCCGTGGCAGAAGCCGATCGACGTGGCCGGCGGACGGCGCGTGTCGAGCGCGTCGAGGTCGTCACCCATCGGGTTCAAGCCCATGCGCATCGTCGCGAGGCCGAGGTACTCCGCCGGGATGAAGATTTGCGGCGGCATGCCGGCCACCGCGGGCGGGATGAGCACGTCGCCCGCTTCGATCGGCGCGGCGATCGGACCGCTCGCGATCATGCCGATGACCGCCGAGCCGCGGCGCACCGAGAAGAGCAGCATGTCGAACGCGCCCGGGCCCCACGCGTAGGCGCCGGGTGAAGGCTGATAGCCGGGCATGCCGTTCTCGAAGATCGCGAGCGCGTCGAGGTCGTCGCGACCCGGACCCGCGAGGTCGCGGCCGAGCAAGGCGGGCGGCGCGTAGACGATCGGCGGACCGCCGGCGACCTGCTGGAGCACCGCTCCGGGCAGGAAACCATTCGCCATCGCGGTGCCGAGGCCGGGCGTGCACGGATTCGGCACGACGCCGTCGAGCGAGAAGAACATGCCGCCGACGACGGGTACCGGGCCGACGTCGAGGTCGAGCGCGTCGAGGTTGTCGCCCGGGCGCGGGGCCGGTGCCGCCACGGGGACGGCCGGTGTCGGCTCGATGATGCCGACGCCGGGGTAGTGGGCGAAGGTCGGGCTGACGAGACCGTTGCCGTCGACGAGGCCGAGGTTGCCCGGGACCATGGCGGCCGGGATCGGGAAGGCCATCGGGTAGGGCGGGATGGTGAGCGCTTCGAAGACGTCCGCGGCCGCTTCACCCGGGCCGAATTCGCTCGCGACCGTGCCCGTGCTCGGCGCAAGCGGGCCGCCGGGGATGCCGACGGAGCATTCGTCGACGGAGAAGACGTAGAACCCGGCGGGCATCTGGCCCGGCGTGGGGAACGGGTCGAAGCCCATCGAGATCGCGTCGAGTTCGCGCGGACAGGCGGCGCCGGGAGGCGCGCCGATGCAGCCGCCGATCGAGGGCACGCCGAGGCCGCCGGGGCCGCCCATGATGATCAGATCGGGCGGGGGCAGCGGGCCGTAGGCCGGGCCGTCGATGGCACAGGGAGCACCGGGGAAAACGGAGAGCACGTCGCCCGGACCCAGCGGGGGCAGGCCGCAGGGCGAGGGCATCCCGTTGGTGGGGCCGCGGTAGTCGACGGAGAACAGGATCTGGGCCTGAGCGTCGCGGGCGAGCACGCCGAGGGCGGCGGCGACCATGGCGACGGGGAGCACACGGCGAGCGACGCGCCGCGCGGGGGAGGGAACGGACAAGTGAGGGGTCTGGACCATGTTGGATCTCTTCTCTCCCCGCTCGCACCGGCCTCCATGACACGGTTGCGGTGGGGAGCTCATGGGAGAGGTGAGCCCTGGCCCGGCACGTGGAAAGGAAAGTCGAGAAAGCTGTCCGGTGACGGCGCATGCCTGTCCCGTTGGAACCTGGCCCCGTTCGCTGGCACGGAGCTCCCGGAGGGGGATGGTCGGCCGCCGAACCTTGGGATCGACGCCGCAGTAGGGCCCTGGGCTCACCCTGCCAGCGAAGGGTGCCGGCGTAGGTAGGCGTGAGCGCCAGGTCCCTGGCATGGGACTCCCCGAGGGCGGTCCGGGGAAGATGCCGACGCCCCCCTTCCTGACCCCAAGCAACCGGAGTAGGGTCGATCTCGGTGGGGAGCCTTTTCCCCACGAGATTCCTCTGCCCCGGAGGCTGCTCGTGATTCTCTCTCTCTCTCTCTCTCTCTGCAGCTCTGCAGGCTCCGCCGACGCAACAGGTCTTCGACAACCTCGTCGCGAGCTACCCTTGGGGGCCGCAGCTGTGCATGGCGGTCAGTGACGACGACACCCGCGCGTTCGTCGCCGCAGGCGCCGCAATCACGGTGCTCGACACGCAGATCGTCGAGGAGAACGTCCGACCCCAGGTGATCCACCGGCTCGAGCTCCCCGACTGCCAACCCGTGTCCATGCTCTTTCACCATCCGGCAGGCACGATCCAACGGCGTCTCTACATCGCCGGTGGGACCACCGGCCTCTGGGAGGTCCCGATCTGCGCCTCGCTCTTCGCCAGCCCGCCTATCGAGTGCGCATCCTCTTTCTACGGGAGCCCCTACAACGCACCGCGACTCGTCGAAGAAATCGTCTCGAGCCAGCACCACCGCAAGCGCTGCGTCGACGTGTGCGTCGTCGAAGGCAACTCGGCCGCAGGCGTGCCGCTGCTCTTCGCCCTTTTCGCGGCGCTCGCCGAGGGACCGTTCCCCGCCACCGAGCTGCACGCCTACGAGATCCTCCCCACGGGGAACACGGTCCAGCTACCCAACGGCCAGTACGTCCCGAACGACACCGTGCCCTATGGCGTGCCGTTGTCCTTCGGAACGGGATTGCAGGGGCCCTACAGCAAGTTCGCGTCGGGCACGGCCCTCGCGTCGGATCCGGGCGATCCCGATCATCTCTACGTGGCCTTGGGCAAGGGTGGGCTCGTTCGCGTGACGATCGGTGCGGGCGGCGCGCTTTCCGCAGATAGTCTCCCCCGTCCGGCATGCCCGAACCCGCAGCGCTGCCCGTGCGCGCCGAGCACGACCAACTGCGCTTCGCCCGGCGAGTCCGTGCGCGACCTGGCTGTGGCAAGGACGCCGACGCGCGCCTTCCTGTACGCCGCTTTCGAGTACAACGGCCTCGTCGAATACGACATTCTGCAGCAGCAAGCACCCTCCGGCTGGCTCTATGCCACCCTTCCTGGAGGGTCCCAGCCTCTAGGTTATTCCGAACGAGTCACGGCGATGACGGACGGGGGCCAGACCGTGTTCATCGCTCTCGCGAACCAGGGATCCTCCTACGTCTTGCCATACAGTCGCGCTCCATTTCGGAACACAGGCCTATGGTCAGACTTGTGCGTGGCCTCGGGAGTGCTGGATCAAAACTACGACACTGCGCTCGCCCAGGGTGGCAATGACGGCGCACGAACCCAGTATTCCGGAGCCAACACCGTGTATTGGTTCGATCGTGATGCCTTGGATGCTACGTTTCGCCCCACCCAGAGAATGGCCCATGATTACGATCCCCTGTGGGGGACGCTGTACATGCACCGAGCAGGTGAGTGCGACTTCCGCCTCTACGAGTGCACGGACCACGGCGGAACTATCGTTCGTCAACTGCACATTCCAGAGCAAATCGGCGCCTTCGACCCAAATGACCATCTTGGAAGCTACGTTCCAGAACCGGACACGTGGAATGTCTCCGCAGCCCATCTAGACCGGGTGTTCTCCGCTTCGGACGGGGTCGTGTCCCTGGTCAACCCGGGCCTTCTGTTCTTCGGGCTCGATGGACCAAGCGTCAAAGCCGAACCGGAGGCGAGCATGTTCTTCATCACCCCACCGCCCAACGAAGACGTGCTGCCTGTCGTGGGCACATTGGGTACCGCGAGCCCCGTACCGACGATTCAGCCGAACGGTATTTCACCGACAGGGTATGAAGACCCTCCGAATCCGTTCGTAGGCTCCCTACTGAACGCAGCTCATTGGATCGACCCCAATGATCCACTGCGAGAGTGGTTCATTCCAGGGGATCGTGTCTTACAGAAGTTCCTGCCGATACCTTGGCCGAGTTCCGCAGTGCCGGCCGGCAACTGTGCTGACCCGAGCGTGGTTGCCTGGCAACTGGCACCGATACCTGGATCGCTTCGCTCGAGGATCGGCTGGCGCCCGACCTCCATGCGGCGGCTCACGCTACCTTCAACTCAGCCCGTGCCGACTGCAGCAGACCTCGCGCCCAATCTGAAGTGGTCGCAGGTCGTGAGTCCAACCTTCGTTCAGACTGACCGATCCGCCACGTCGCCGTACATCTCGTCCGACGTTGTGTTCGGGGCGAACGGCCAGCCAGTGCTCGTGGTCGGTGTCCGAGGAGGGACGGACCTCGGGTTGAAGCTGTTCATGGCCACCGAGTTCATGTCGATCCTGGACGGCAGTGTATGCGGTCAACCTGCTCCGGCGGGAGTGGGCACCGCGGGAATCGGGGAGGCATTCACTCAGGGCACGAGTCTTGGAACGTCACCCGGTCCTCCTTTCGGTGGGGCATTCCCTGAGTTCCGCGAAGCGGTCACGCACTTCGAACTCGAAGGACCTGGGCCGGGGCTTGCACCTTGTGTTCAATACTCCAAGTGCGACAGTCTGGGATTCCCAGCCTCCCCTGTTGCACGTCGAAACTCTCGTTGTGCCGTTTTCACAGCCACAGATCTCGCCGGAGCCGGTCGTCGGGCGTGCATCGTGGCTTCGGGATTCATCGTGACGCCGACCGATCCTCCTCCTAGTAGTCCTCCTCAGAGTGTGTCCTGCCAATGGAGCCCGTACTACGGTCGAGCTCTCCTCTCAATCTACGACCTCGAGGATGCCGCTGCCTACGCCGAGAATCCCGTTGCAGGCATTCCCTTGCCCGAGCCCCAGCTCCTTCGAGTCTGTGTTGGTCCCCCGGTCACGACTGAGGGCGAGACGCACGCCTGGGCCGTGTGCGTCAAGGACTACCCCGGCACGGCAGGAGCACCCGACCGTCGCTACGCCTTCGTGGGAGATCTCCTGGGCAAGCTCCTCGTCTACGACATCAGCGGCGGGGCGGCCGGCAGCAACAAGCTCTACCCGCCGGCGGATTCGGCATTCCCGTACTTGCCCGCTGGGCCTCCATTCCCCGTGAACAGTCCCCCGCTTCTCGAACCCGTGGTGACGTTGCCTTTCCCGAAGGACGCCGACGATGGTCTGGGCGTGAACTGCGTGGATCTCGAGCTCGATTATGCGAACAACATCCTCTACTGCGCGACTGGGCGCAGCGGTGTGGCCATCGTCGACGTCAGCAACCCGCTGAACCCGTCGCACATCGCGACGCTCGACACCCCCGGCATGGCCATCGGGCTCACGACGTGGACCACGGCCGGGAGCCAGCGCAGGCTGCTGGTTGGTGATTCGTTGTGTGGATTGCGCGTGTACAGCTACTGAGGTGCCGTCATGACATTCACACGAGCAAGTCTTGGCGGCGGTTCAATCCGAAGTCTGCGCGGTGCAGGGGGGGCAGTCCTGTGTGCGGTACTCCTCGCCGATGCCATCGGTGTGCTTGCCAGCCGCTCAGCCGCACAATGCCAGTCGTACGATCCCACGTTTCAGAATGGATCGCTGCACGGGTATCACCTGCTGGACGGCTACACGTTCGACATGATCGTGCACGATGACGGATCGGGTCCGAAGATCTACGCCGGTGGCCAAATGGCTCCGGTGCCTGTGACCGGTCGCAATCTTGCCATCTGGAACGGAACGAGCTGGTGGTCACCATTGTATGTCGGAAGTATCTATGACGTGGTGTACGCGGTCGAGTTTTTCGATCGTGGCTTTGGCCCAGAACTGTACGCTGGGGGCAGCTTCTCGGCCCTGGGCAGCTACAATCTCATCCGCTGGGATGGCGGCTTCAACATGTCCCTCGTGCCAGCCCCGCTGGGCATCCCTCCGTTCCACTATGTCCTTGACTTGAAGACCTACGACGATGGCACAGGGCCATCTCTGTACGTCGGTGGGAACTGGACTGGAGTGTATGGCCAGAGCTTCCTGCTGCGTTGGGATGGGTTCGGTTCGTACCCGGTAGGGGCAGGGGTCAATGGCACAGTGCTCGCCATGGAGGTGTGGGACGATGGGACTGGATCGAAGCTCTATGTCGGAGGCACCTTCACACTGGCCGGGGGGATCCCCGTCGTCGGCCTCGCGAGCTGGGATGGGACGAGTTGGGCGGCGGTCGGGCCGACAAATCTGTCGCCCGGCGTCAGCAAGCTGGCGGTCGGGGATCTAGGCCGGGGACTGGAGTTGTTCGTTGCGCGAGGAGCGGATATCGAGCGATTCCACGGTCAGACTTGGACGAGCCTCGGTCAAGTGAATGGGCAAGTCTGGGGACTTGTGGCATTCGACGACGGCACCGGTCCGGCATTGTTCGCCGGCGGAGGATTCACGCAGATCGGCGGCGTCTCAGCGAACAGACTGGCCAAATGGGATGGCCAGTCCTGGCATTCTCTAGGGTCCGGCGCCGATTCCACTGTCTATTCGATGGTCGCCTACACGGATCCGGCTGGTCCCAGGCTCTACTTCGGCGGTGGGTTCTCGCAGGTTGGCGCGATCTACTCCGACTACCTCGGCGCGTGGCGCGGCTGCTCGCAGCCGATCGAGCTCATGTGCCCTGCGGACGGCACGCTCGTCAACTGTCCGTGCGGCAACCTCGGCGCGACCGACAACGGCTGCGGGAACTCGGTGAGCTCGGCGGGCGCGAGCTTGCGCGCCAGCGGGACGCCCGCGCTGAACGATGTCCAGTTCACTTTGATGAACGTCCCACAGGCGAGCCTGACGCTGCTCGTCCAGGGGCAGGGTTCGCGCACGGACAACCTCCCTTTCGGCGACGGCCTCTTGTGCCTCGACGGCCGGCTCGTGCGCATGTGGACGCGCACCGCGACGAGCGGATCCGTGCTCGTGCCCGATACGGGCGATCCGAGCGTCCTTGCGCGATCCGCCGCGCGCGGCGATCCGATCGGGGCCGGCGATGTCCGGTACTACCAGACCTACTATCGCGACGTCAGCGCGACCTACTGTCCGGCACCGTCCGGCGGCACGTTCAACGTGTCCAATGGCGTGCGAATCGTCTGGTAGCGCTCGTGCCGATCAGAGCCCCCAACCCACCGCCACCGCGTTCGACCAGTTGTAGGTCGCGCTCGTGCAGTAGGTGGCCGCGTTGCGATACCACGCTTGGTAATAGCGCGTGACCCCCGCGCTCGTCCCGCCGACCACGTGCAGCGCTGGATCGCCACCGTCCGGAATCTGCGACGCTCCGCCCGCGTTGTGCTTCGTCCCGAGGCGCACCACGCTGCCCGTGACGCACCGCAGTCCGTCGCCGAGCGGCGTGCCCAGGCCCGCGCCGTCCGCGGTGTCGGCCTGCAGGTAGAGCACCGTGCCGTTCGCCGGCATCTCCGCGCCCGACAGCACGAGCGTGTCGTTCGCGATCGACGCCGCGCCGCTCGCCGTGAGCACCGCGCCGGCGCCGATCGAGCTCGCGCAACCGCGACCTGGGGCGCCCGAGTTGCCGCATGGGCACGCCGTTCCCGTTCCGTCGCCCGCGCACAGGCTCGCGTAGCCGCCGCACTCGTCCGCCACGACGCGCACGTCGTCGATCGCCGCTTCCACGTGCGTGTCGTTGTTCAGATCCTGCGCGACGAAGCGCACGCGCACCGCGTTCGTCGGCGGCACGAAGTCGGCGACCTTGAACGCGTGGTGGATCCATCCGCCGCGCGAGTTCGCGTCCGACGGACCGATCGTCTCCACGTTGACCCAGTTCGTCCCGTCGTTCGTGACGTCGACTCGGAACGGATCGTCGGGCAGCGAACCGGTCGGGAGCTGGTTGTCGTACCACCTCCAGTACGCGATGCGCGTTCCGGGCGCGTTCGCGAGCGCGAACACCGGCGAGAGGAGCGTCGTGACGCCGCCGTCGACATCGCCGAGGTGCACCGTGCCGGGCGGGTTCTGGCCCGTGAACCAGCACTGCGTGCCGAGCGGCGTGTGGTCGTTCTCGGGCTGGAGGTCGGTGACGTTCGGATCGCCGAGCACCCACAGCCCGTCGGTCGCGGTGTCGCCGGGCGGGCTCGCGGTCCAACCCTGCGCGCCGCTCTCGCCGTCGTTCGCGTGCACGATCGTCTCTGCGAACGCGACGGCGGCCGTGTGCTCGAGATCGGGCGCGCCCGCGGGGTCGCTCCAGATCACGCCGTTGGTCGAGCGCGCGCTGAACGAGTAGCGCACCGTACTCCCGCACGCGATCGGCGGCAGCGGCGCGACCCAGTCGCCGTTCGGCGCTTGGACGAGGCTCGTCGTGTTCGATCCCGCGCCCGCGTTCCAATGCAGCTCCGCGCTGCCGGGCTGGATCGCGCCCGTGATCTGCACGCGCACGACGTCGCCCGCGGGGCTGACGCGCTCGACCTCGCCGCCGGGAAGCGTGAAGGTCACGGGCGGCGTGCCGACCCACCACACGAAGAGGCCCTTCTCGAGGTCGCTGCCGATCACGGTCCCGCTCGGGAAGTACGGGTAGACGTTCCAGAGCGAGTTGAAGAACGTCCCGTCGTCCTCGGGCCACGTGTCGAACGACGCGACCTCGACCGGACTCGTCGGCGTGCCCGGCGCCGTGGTCTGGAACACGTGCAGTCCCGCGCGGTAGTTCGCCTGGTAGATCCGGTCGTCGCGCGTGTACTGGTTGTGGTCGATCGCCGAGCTGCCCGTCGTGAACGTCCCGGCGAACACCGGCGCGAGCGGGTTCGCGAGGTCGAACACGCGCGTCACGCTCGTGACGCCGAGGTAGGTGTCGTCGAGCTCGTCGTCGAGGTAGAGCCAGCGCAGGTCGGGCGACGGCCAGCACTGGTGGGCGTACTGCGAGTTGGGGTAGGTGACGTACGCGATCTGCGTCGGCGCCGCCTTGTTCGTGACGTCGACGACGTAGAGCCCCGTGTTGACGTAGCCGTTCGAGAGCCCGCCGCAGCAGTACACGACCTGTTTGCCGCTCGCGGGGCCGCTCGTGAAGGTCACGACGGTCGGCTCGTGCACGTAGCGATCGCTCCACGTCCCGACGCGCGTAGGGACGGCGGGGTTGGTGTGGACGTCGTAGATGCGCAGCCCCTGCCCCGCGCCGCCGGAGCGGTAGAGGTAGCCCGACACGGTGTCGAGCGCGACCGTGTGCGTCTGACCCCACGTGTCGTCGTGCACGTTGCCCGTGAGCACGACGCTGCCCGCGTCGA
>JACRIO010000155.1 GCA_016220035.1 Planctomycetota bacterium
TCAGGTGACTTTTTCACCGATTCGCCGCGAATCGGGGAAAAAGTCACCTGACTCCGTACTGCGGATCGGGGACGAAGTTCGACTCCGTACGACGACGAGGTGGTTGTTCGGCTCTTCGGCGAGGTCGCCCAAGCCGAGCACGAGGCCGATCGGGATCGAGACGAGCGCCCACAGCGCCTGCACCGGAAACAACAGATAGAAGAGGAAGGGCCGGCGGATGCGGCGGTCGCTCATGCCCTGCGTCCGGAAGGCCTGGAGGAAGTAGAAGAGCGCGTGCGATGCGCTGCTCGACCACACGCCGCCGAGCGGGCGGAGCTCGACGATCTCGAGGTTCGCGCGCCGCATGACTTCCTCGATCCAGAAGCGCGAGAAGTTGTAGTGGTAGTGCGGCGCGAGATGCATCGTCGACGTCGTCGGCACGAGAAAGATCGCGTGGCCGCCGGGCCGCAGGACGCGCGCGATCTCGTGCACCATCCGGATCGGCTCGAAGACGTGCTCCAGCACCTGCAGGTTGAGCACGGTGTCGAAGCTCGCGTCGGGAAACGTCATCCCGCACCCGTCGCCGTGCACGACGGTCACGCGCGGGTCGTCGGTGACGAGCAGGCGGCTCTGGTCGACCTCGAGCGTCGTCCACCGGTCGAACCGCGCGCCGCGCGTCACCGCCGTCACGTAGAAGTCCCAGCCGCCGACATCGAGCACCTCGCCGCGGCAGTGCTCGCGGATCGCGCGGAAGACCGCGCGCGAGCGCCAGTCCCGGGCCAGGTAGAGCAGCCGGTGCAGGAGGGACTTGGGCTCCATGAGGGGGCGAAGCGCGAGCGCGGGAGTGTACCTTCTCGCCGCGTGGCCACCATCGGTCGTGAAGGCGCGGAACTGGAGCGCGGGACGAGCTTCTCGGGCGTGTGGAGCGGTCGCGCGCGCTCGACCCGCAGTCGATCTGGTCCGCAGCGCGCGCGCAGCTCCACTGCGGGAGGATCGCGCTCATGAAGTCGCGCGGCGCCCAGCTCTTCCTCGCGCTCGCCCTGCTCGCGTGCTTCGCGCCGCTCCTCCTGCGCGGTCATGTCGTGTTCCCGCACGACAACGCGCTCCAGGTCGGCCTCGGCGGCGACGGATCCGGCGACGGCGAGACGGCGAACCTGCGCTTCAGCGATCAGAGCTCGTTCTACGTGCCGGAGCTGCACGCGCACCTCACCGCGCCGCGCAGCGGCTGGATCGCGACGTGGACCGACGCGGTGCAGATGGGGCGGCCGTTGACGCACCTGTCGGGCTTCAGCCCGGCGTACCCGCCGACGTGGATCCTGATGCGGTTCACGAACGACGCATTCACGCTCTACACCTGGCTCGCGGTGCTGACCGTCGCGGCGACCGCGTTCTTCGCCTTCGCGTTCTTTCGGGCGCTCGCGCTCGAACCCTGGGTGTGCGCGGCGGGCGCGTGCGCCGCCGGCCTGAGTCTGCCCGTGCTCTATTGGTTGACGTTCCTCATGAACGTCTCCGGCTTCTGCTGGACGTTCTGCCTGCTCTGGCTGCTCACGCGTTACGTGGAGCGGCCGACGCGCGCGACGTGGCTCGGGCTCGGCGCCGCTACCGCGCTCCTCTTGCTCTCGGGCTACCCGCAGCAGGTCGTGTGGTACGCCGCCTACCTCGCGCCGTGGACGATCGCGCGCGTGTTCCAGCGCGTCCCCGAGAAGCGCGACAGGTTCACGCGCCTCGTCGCGATCACGCTCGCCGGCGTCGTCGGCGTGATGGCCGCCTCGCCGGTGCTGCTCGACGTCGCGCTCGCGCTGTCGCGCTCGGCGCGCATCGAGCCCGATCCGGAGTTCTTCGCCGCGGCCCTGCCCACGCTCGGACACTGGCGCGACGTCGCGGCGCAGGCGGCGCTGCTCGTGGATCCGCGCCTCGTCGGCAACGCGATCGAGCCGGGTTTCCCGTTCCTGTTCAGCGGCGTCGCGTTCGGTGCGCTGTTCCTGCTCGCCGTCCTGCTCTCGTGGCGGCGCGGCGCCTGGCGCGAACACCTTCCGAGCTACGCGGTCGCGCTCGCCGGCCTCGCGATGTTCTTCTGGCCGGCTTTCTACCTGTTCGGCGTGGAGCATCTCGGGTTGCGTTTCTCGCCGATGGTGCCGACCTGGGGCGCGCTCGTCCCGGTGCTCGTGTGCGGGACGATGGGGTTGGACGCGCTGCTCCGCGATCCGCCACGCGGCCGCGGAGTGCTGTGCGTCGGAGTGCTCGCCGCGCTCTTCGCGCTGCGCGCCTGCGTCGCGAAGCTCGTGCCCGCGGGTTCGGGCGGGACGTGGTGGGTCGTCCCCGGCCTCGCGGCGGCGGGTCTCGCCGCGCTCTTCTTCGTGCGTCGCGGATGGGCCGTCGCCGCCGTCGTCGCCGCGGGCGCGTTCCTCGAAGGGCGCGAGCTCGTGCTCGAGCGCCCGCGCGCGGGGATTCACGTCGATTCCCCACTCGTGACCGGGCTGCGCGAACGGCTCGCCGAGGGCGGTCGGTATGCGCTCGTCGGCGAGCAGCCGAAGTACGTGCTGCCCGCGAACCAGGAGCTCCTGCTCGGTCTCTCGAGCCCGCACTCCTACGATTCGCTCTCGCCGCGCGAGTACCAGGAGTGGACGTTGCGGATCTCGAAGGAGGGCACGCGTCGCTTCGGGCGGCGTTTCAACCGCATCGCGGACGATGCGCGCCTCGCTTCGGGTGAGCTGGAGAAGGCGGGCATCACGCACGTGCTGTCGGCGCGACCGCTCTCGGTGCCGAGCTGGAAGCCCGACGCGCAGCTCGGGCCGTTCCGCGTGTACGCGACGGGCGCGGATGCGACGCGGGCGTTGCTGCTCCCCGCGCAACGCTTCCAGCGCTCGGGCGCGAACGCGACGACCATGGGTGCCTGGACGCGAGCCGATGCGGAAGCGGTCCAGAGCCATGGACCGCGCGGCGACGAGCACGCGCTCTGGTTCGAGCGGACGGAGGGCGAGCGCCTGCTCGTCCTGCGCCGCCAGTTCCATCCGCAGTGGAAGGCGTGGACCGATCCCGTGCAGTTCCGATGCGGGGTCTTCCCGACGCCACCCGTGTGTGCGCCGCTCGAGTGCGTCCTCGTCGACGGCTTCTACCAGGGCGTGATCGTCCCCGCCGGGGTCGACGACGTGCTGCTCGAATTCCGTCCATGGGCGCGGTGGGCCTGGGTCCCTTGGGTCGGGTTCGCGCTCGCGTTCGTGCTCGCGGCGTTCCTCGGAAGAAGGCGGTCCGCGTGAAGCGTCGGCATGCGTTCCTCGTGATCGTCGCGCTGTTCCTCGCGCTCTTCTGGCCGTGCCTCGTGCGGGGTTGGGTGATCTACCCGCACGACAACGCGCAGGAGCTCGGGCTCTCGCGCGACACGCCCGATCCGTATCCGTCGAACCACAAGTTCTCGGACACGAGCTCGTTCTACGTGCCCGAGGTGAACGAGCACCTGAATGGCGCGCACGAAGCGTGGCTCGCGACGTGGAACCCGCACGTCGAGCTCGGCCGGCCGCTCGGGCAGGTGTCGGGCTTCAGCCCCGCCTTCCTGATGACGCGCGTGCTCGCGTGGACCACGGACGATGCGTTCGTTCTGCTCACGCGCATCACGCTCGCGACGTTCCTGCTCGCGGCGCTCTTCGCGTTCTTGTTCCTGGAGGAGCTCGGCGTGCGCGTCGAGGTGGCGTGCGGCGTCGCATGCGCGTTCGTGTTCGGTCCGTACGCGACGTACTGGAGCACGTGCGTGCTGTTCGCGGCGGGATGGTGCTGGACGTTCCTACTCTTGTGGCTCGTCGCGAGCTTCGCGCGCGCGCCGAGCGCGTGGAAAGGGCTCGGGATCGCGTTCGGAGCGCACGCGCTGCTGATGACGAGCTACCCGCAGCAGATCGTCTGGCACCTGTACGCGCTCGTGCCGTTCACGATCGGCCGCGCGTGGAAGCACGGCGGCGAAAAGCGCGTCGCGCGCCTCGCGACGATCGGCGCATTGGCGATCGCGGGTGTTTTGTGCGCGCTGCCCGTGTACGCCGACCTTGCGCTCGCGGCGGAGCGCTCGACGCGCGGCACGGCGGACCACGCGTTCTTCCTGCAGACGCTGACGGGCATCAACGGCAGCGGACCACCGTGGCTCTTCGTCGCGCAGCTCTTCGACGCGTTCTGGATCGGCGACCCGATGAGCGAGGCGCGCGCGTTCAGCGGCGTCACGTTGACGCCGTTCCTGTGCGCGGGGTTCCTGTTCGTGTGCTGCGGGAGCGCGCTCCGGAAGTGTTGGGGCTGGCTCGTGCTCGTCGCGGTCGGCGTCGCGATGGCGTTCTCGAAGGAGCTGTACCTCTTCGGCGTCGACCACCTCGGTCTGTCGTTCTCGCGCTACACGCCGATGGCGGGCGCGTTGATCCCCGCGGCGGTCGCGACGGCGTACGGGTTCGATTCGGCGCTGCGCGGCGAGCTCGGGAAGCGCTGGATCCCGATCGTGCTCGGCGGCGTGATGCTCGCGGCCGTCGTCGCGCGCTACGCGGCGCACTCCGCGCCGTTCGAGCTCGCGTGGGTCGCCGTCGGCGTCGCGCTGTTCGCGGCGACGATCGCGGCGGCGCTCGCGCGCAACGGTGTAGCGGTCGCGGCGCTCGGCGTGCTCGCCGCACTCGTGTGGGGTCGCGCGGAGCTCCTCATGCGCCCGCGCGACTCGATCGCGACGACGTCGCCCTTCGTCGAGGAGCTCCGTCATCGCGCGAACGGCGCGCGCTACGCCGGAGCGGGCGACGTCGTGTCGCGGCTCCTGCCGCCCAACCAAGAGAGCGTGCTCGATCTCTCGAGCATCCACTCGTTCAACTCGCTCTCGTCGCGCGCCTACCAGGAGTGGGTCACGCGCGTCTCCGAGGTCGGCACGCGCACGTACGGCCGCCAGTTCCGCAAGATCACGAGTTCCGCGAAGCTTGGCGACGGCGAGCTCGCGTTGGCGGCCGTCACCGTCATCGCGTCGGAGATCCCGCTCGAGTCGCCGGCGATCGAGCGCGTCGGCGAGTTCGGCAGCGTCACGTTTTACGCGCCGCGTGAAGCGCCGTTGTACCAGGCGCTTTTCACGCGCTTCACGCGCGCCGGCGACGAAGCCAAGATCGAGGATCGCGTCGAGGGCCGACATTTCGCGGGGAGCATCAACCCGGCCGACGATCACCTGCGGATCCGACTTGGGCCGGCCGAACCCGAGGGGCTCCTGTTCGTCAGTCAGCAGCACCACCCGCAATGGCGCGCGACGTCGAACGGTCGCGAGCTCGACACCGTCGTCGTGAACGGTTTCTACCAGGGCGTGATCGTGCCCGCGGGCACGCGCGAGGTCGACCTCGTCTTCCAACCGTGGTCGCTCCTGATGTGGATCCCACAGCTCCTCTTCGTGCTCGCGGCGCTCGCGTGCGGGCTCGCGAGCCGCATCACTGCGAGTAGCCGAGCGACTTGAGCGACTCCCGCACGCGCGGATCGTCCGTCACCGACGAACGCGAGCTCGTCGAGCCCGACGCTCGCACGACCTCGATCACCCCGCGCGCGCTGCCGACGAACGCCGAGTTGTCGTCGCCGATCGCGAGCGGACGCTCCTCGCTCGGATCCTCCATGAGGTCGTAGAGCTCCTCGCTTCCGTCGGAGCCGCGAATGAGCTTCCACCGCGGCCCGATCACGGCCTCGAGCACGCGCTCGTACCGTTTCAACTTGCCGCTCGCGCGCAAGTTCTCGGGCAACGCCGCGAGCGAGATCACCGGCTGATCGAGGGCCGCGTAGAGCACGCGCGCGCTCGGGAGCGGCTTGCGCAGGTCCGCGCCGACGCACGGCTTCGCGAGCGGGAGCTCGGCGGCGCGCATCGCTGTCGCGAACACGTCCGCGAGCTGCGCGAGCTTCCTCTCGCGGGCTCCCGCCGCGATGCCCGGCCCGCGCGCGAGCAGCGCGACGCGCACGTTCGAGTCGTAGAGGTGGAAGTTGTGGCTGATGTGCCCGTGGTCGCCGAAGCTTTCGCCGTGGTCGGAGACGAGGAACACGAGCGTGTCCTCGCCCTTCGCGCGCGCGTCGACCGCGGCGACGATCGCGCGCGTGATCGCGTCGGTGGAGCGCAATTCGCCGGCGTAGAGCGCTTCGAGCTGCGCCCATTCGTCCTTCGTGAGCGGCGCGTCACCCGTGTAGTGCCGCGCGACGACGCCGAAGGGCTTGCCCTTCTCGAAGAAGTGATTGGCGGCCGCGGCGGCCGCATTCGCGTCGGGGAAGAACGGCGCTGCGTCGGCGAGCGGCGGCAGGTAGGGCATGTGCGGCTCGATCAAGTTGACGAAGAGGAAGAACGGCTTCGCATCCGCCTTCGTCTCGTCGAGCCAGTTGCGCACGGCCTGCACCGTCGGATGCGCCGCGGGGTCGTCGTCCGCGCGGTCGCGCTTCTCCCACTTGTCGACGAAGCGCTGGAATCCCCGCGCGAGGCCGGTGTGTTCGGCGACCCACGGGTTGTTGCTGAAGCCGCCCGTCGAGTAACCCGCCTTCGCGAGCTCCTCCGCGAGCGTCGGCACGCCGGCTTCGAGCGCGGGATGCGTCTGCGTCGCGTGGTGCACCGTGGGCAGCGTGCCCGTGAAGAGCGTCGCGTGCGCGGGTAACGTCCAACCGGAGCTCGAGTATGCGCGCTCGTACACCGTGCCCTGCTGCGCGAACTCCTCGAGGAACGGGCTCGTCGGCCGCTTCGCCCCGTACACGGACAACGCATCCGGCCGCGCCGTGTCGAGCACGACGATGACGACGTTGGGCGGCTTCGGGTGCGAACAACCGAGCGCGAGCGCGGTCAGGAAGAGCGCGAAGCAGATCGTGGGCGTGACACGCATGCGTCCGCGCATCGTAGCAATGGCGGGCGCGACGCTGGATTCAACGCCGGCGCAGGAAGAGGAAGTTCTCGGGCAACTCCGGCGTCTCGAGGCGGTCGTAGTCCTGCTGCAGACGGCGCCACACGCCGGGGTAGGTGTGGGCGAAGCGCTTCTCCTCGACGCCGCCGACGGCGAGATCCTGCAAAAAGGCCCAGTCGACGGTGGAAAGCTCGTCGAGCATGCGCTGCTCGTACTGCGCGTCGGCGCGCCACGACGGATAGACGTCCCACACCGGCGAACGCCGGCCGAGCAGCGGGTAGAGCACGAGCAGCTTGGTCGAGACGAGGAGCTTCGCGTCGCGCGGGACCTCGCGCTCGACGCGCGCGCGCACGGCGGCGAGGCGCTGCGCGACGACGCCGTCGACCGAGAGCTCCGTCCCGCTCGCGTCGAAAGCGACGAACTCGCGCGGCGTGCCGCGGGAGAGCCAGCGACGGCCGAGCGGTTGCTCCGTGCCGATCGCGAGCGCGCTGATCGCGAGCAGCGCGGCGAGCGCGAGGCCGCTCGCGAGGCGTGCGCGCTTCGCTCCCGCCGCCGCGACGATCGCGAGCACGGCGAGCAGCAGCGGGTGCACGCTCTCCGCGACGTGGTGGATGTCCGAACGCTCGGAGACGTGGTGCGCGTAGGGGATACCCACGCACAGCGCCGCGACGATCGCGGGCGTGCGGACGAGGCTCCCGAGACGTCCGCGCAGCGCGACGATTGCTGCGAGCGCGTAGCCCGCGACGTACGCGACGAAGACGAGGCTCAGCGCGATGGCGGCGGCGAGTTCGACGCCCGCGAGGCGGCCGAACTCGATCGTCCACGGCCACGTCGCCGGGTAGGGGATGTTCAGGCCCGCGCGGCCCACGAAGAAGAAGATCGAGTCGACGAACGCGCGGCCGAAGCCCGGTACGAGCACGATCAGCGCGAACATCGGCGCGTACCCGAGCAACGTGCCGCCGAGGAGCGCGGCGATGCGCTGCGCGACGTGCGCGAACCGGATCGCGCGCCGCGTGGTGGTCTGCGCACCTTCGAGGTGCTCCGCGCGTCCCGCGACGAGCGCGATCACATGCACCAGCACGAACGCGACGCCCGCGTAGAGCCCGTGATTGCGCCCGAAGAACGCCGCGACGCCGACGAAGGCGCCGCACACGAGCGAACGGCGCGCGTTCGGGCTCTCGAAGAGGCGCAGTGCGAGCCACGTCGCCATCAACGACAGCGACGATTCGAACGGACGCCAGCCCGGGAACTGCCATAGCGCGATCACGACGCCCGCCGGCACGAGCCACGCGCGCGACGGCAGCACGCGCCGCGCGACGAGCAATCCCGCGGTGAGCCCGAGTCCCGCGAACACCGCGCACGCCGCGCGCAGACCGAGGAGCCCGTGCCCGAAGACGTGCTCCCACGCCGCGCACCACAGATAACGCCCAGGGTCGTACGAGCGGAAGTCGCGCATCGGCCACTCGCCGCGCGCGACGGACTCGACGCCGTACCAGAGGTAGCCCTCCTCCTGCGGCGCGAGCCCGACGTGCGCCTGCAGCACGAACACGAGCGCCGTGATCACCGCCGCGAGCGCGGCACAGAAAGCGAGCTCGGGCTCGATCGACCTCAGACGCGCGAACATGCGGCGAGCTCGGCGCTCACGCGCGGAAGCTCCTCACCGCCTCGATCACCTCGGCCTGCTCCGCGCCCGTCAGCTTGTTGTAGAAGGGCAGGCGCACGAGGCGGCTCGACACGTCTTCCGTCACGGGGCAGTCGCCTTCCTTGCCGCCGAACTTGCGGCCCATGTCGGAGAGGTGCAGCGGCAGGTAGTGGAAGACCGAGAGGATCTCGCGCTGCGCCATGTGGTCGATGAAGCGCTCGCGTTGCGCGGGCGACTGCATCAGCATGAAGAACATGTGCCACGGCTGCTCGCAGTGCGCGGGCACCGTCGGGAGCGCGACGCCGATCTCGCGCGACCAGCCGCGGAGTTCCTTCTCGTACGTGTTCCAGATCTGCTCGCGCCGGCCCTGGATCGCGTCGCGCGCCTCGAGCTGCGCGTACAGGAACGCTGCGAGCAGGTCGCTCGGCAGGTAGCTCGAACCCACGTCGACCCACGTGTACTTGTGCACGAGCCCGCGCATGAACTTCGCGCGGTTCGTGCCCTTTTCGCGCAGGATCTCGGCGCGCTCGTTGTACTGCGTGTCGTTGATCAGGAGCGCGCCGCCCTCGCCGCACGTGAAGTTCTTCGTCTCGTGGAAGCTCTGCGTCGCCATCACGCCGAGCGTGCCGAGCCAGCGGCCCTTGTACTTCGCGTAGAGGCCGTGCGCGTTGTCCTCGACGACCGGGAGGCCGTGCTTCTTGCCGATCGCGAGCAGCTCGTCCATCTCGCACGCGACACCGGCGTAGTGGAGCGCCATGATCGCCTTCGTGCGCTTCGTGACGAGTTTCTCGACCTTCTTCTCGTCGAGGTTCAACGTGTCGGGCCGCACGTCCGCGAAGACGGGCTTCACGCCGCGCACGACGTAGCTGTTCACGGTCGTCACGAACGCGAACGACGGGAAGATCACCTCGTCGCCCGGCTTGCAGTCGAGCAGGAACGCCGTCATCTCGAGCGCGTGCGTGCAGTTCGTCGTGAGCAGCGCCTTCTGCACGCCGAGCGTCGTCTGCAATAGCGCGTGGCACGCCTTCGTGAAGTGGCCGTCGCCGGAGATGTGGCCGCGCTCGATGGCCTCGGAGATGTAGCGCTCCTCGGAGCCGGCGAACGAGGGCTTGTTGAAGGGGATCCGGTACTTGCTCATGGAATCGGATGATACGGAGTCAGGTGACTTTTTCTCCGATTCGCACGCGTCTACCGCTGCCGTCGCGTGCGA
>JACRIO010000158.1 GCA_016220035.1 Planctomycetota bacterium
CGCGCGGGCCGATAGAAGAGCATCCATGTCCGAGTCCAAGACGCCCCAGAACGACAAGGGCCGCAAGGCGCGCTCCTTCGGTTCCTACGCCCTCTTCCTGTTCGTGCTGATCGCGATCTTCCTCCTCATCGGGGGCGAGAAGTTCCGTCAGTCGAAGCCGCAGAACCAGGACGAGTTCGAGAACTACCTCTACACGGGCCAACTCCAGAAGATGGAGATCGCCGGGCCCAACACGATCGAGGCCGAGCTGACCGAGAACCGCGGAGCGATCTCGGTCGAGTACCCGTCCTTGACCACGGGCGACAACGGCGGGCTCGTCGGCAAGTTCACGGAGATCCAGCGCCAGGGCCCCTACGTCCGCGTGCAGGACAAGGACTTCCAGCGCGCGCTCGCCGAGGGCGCCTACACGCCGCGCGACGCGCGCATCGTGAGCCTCCGCCAGAACGACGGCGGGACCGCGCGCGCGGGCTCGAAGTCGGCGGAGACCGGCGACCGCATCGACCGCCTGTTCGTGCAGGTCTTCGCCTCGGCGCGCGCCGGCTGGCAGGAGAAGCACCCCGGCGAGGAGCCGCGCTTTCCGATCGGCGAGAAGAGCGGCCTCCTGTGGCTCGAGGTGCAGGGCTTCGAGGACCTCCACGCGACGAGCGCCGTGCTCGCGTCCGCGAACGTCGCGGTCGACACCGTCGAGCTCAACCTCGGCCGATCGGTCGAGTACAAGAACCCGAACTCGATCTGGTCGACGATCTTCATCTACCTCCTGCCGTGGGTGCTGATCTTCGTCGTGTTCCTGATCTTCATGCGCCAGATGCGCAACCAGGGCGCTGCGGGCGGCGTCATGAGCTTCGGACGCTCGCGCGCGCAGCTCTACAGCAAGGAGAACCACACCAACGTCACCTTCGACGACGTCGCGGGCGCGGACGAGGCGAAGGACGAGGTGCGCGAGATCGTCGAGTTCCTGAAGAACCCCGGCCGCTTCACGCGCGTCGGCGGGCGCATCCCGCGCGGTGTCTTGCTCGTCGGGCCTCCCGGCTGCGGCAAGACGCTGCTCGCGAAGGCCATCGCGGGCGAGGCCGACGTGCCGTTCTTCTCGATCAGCGGCTCCGACTTCGTCGAGATGTTCGTGGGCGTCGGCGCGTCGCGCGTGCGCGACCTCTTCAAGCAGGCGCGCGAGAACTCGCCCTGCATCATCTTCCTCGACGAGATCGACGCGGTCGGCCGCCGGCGCGGTTCGGGCCTCGGCGGCGGCCACGACGAGCGCGAGCAGACGCTGAACGCGATCCTCGTCGAGATGGACGGCTTCGGCACGGACGAAGGCATCATCGTCGTCGCCGCGACGAACCGGCCGGATGTCTTGGACCCGGCCCTGCTCCGTCCGGGGCGCTTCGACCGCGAGGTCGTCATCGACCTCCCCGACGTCAAGGGCCGCGAGGACATCCTGCGCGTGCACTTGAAGAAGGTGAAGACGGACGGCGACGTCCACGTGTCGACGCTCGCGCGCTCGACGCCCGGCTACTCGGGCGCCGACCTCGCCGCGATCATCAACGAGGCGGCGATCATGGCGGCGCTCGCGAAGAAGGACGAGGTGTGCATGGAGCACCTCGAGGAAGCCCGCGACAAGGTGCGCTACGGCCGCCAGAAGAAGTCGCGCAAGATCGAGGAGGAGGATCGCAAGATCACCGCCTACCACGAGGCCGGCCACGCGGTCGTCGCGTCCGTGCTCCCCGAGGTCGACGATCCGCACAAGGTCACGATCGTGCCGCGCGGCCGCGCGCTCGGCTCGACGATGGTGCTCCCCGACAAGGAGAGCTACCACATGCAGAAGAAGAAGATGCTCGGACAGCTCTCCGTGCTCTTCGGCGGCCGCGTCAGCGAGGCGCATTTCTGCGGCGACATCTCCGCCGGCGCATCGGACGACATCCGGCGCGCGACGGAGCTCGCCCGCGCGATGGTCACCGAGCTCGGCATGTCGGACAAGATCGGCCCGATCAACTACGCCGAGCGCCAGGGGTCCGACTTCCTCGGCACGGAGCTCATGAGCGGCAAGTGGCACTCGGAGGACACCGCGCGCCAGATCGACCAAGAGGTCGAGGGCGTGCTCAAGCACGCCTACACGCTCACGGAGACGATCGTGCGCGAGAACGCGGTCGGCATCGAGGCCGTGACGCAGGGCCTCCTGCGCTTCGAGACGATCACCGGCGACGAAGTGCGCAAGCTGATCGCGGGCGCCAGCCTGGACACGCTGCGCCCGACGCCGCCCGCGCCGCCGCCGCAGAAGCCGACCGCGACCGCGCCGGTCACGAAACCCGGGACCTACCCGCGCGGCGGCGAGTTGCCGGGCAAGCCGGGCTTGTCGCCGGCGTGATGCGCGCGTGAGGCGCGCGGTGGACGCATGAGGAGACCGGAACCGATGAGCACGGGGCCGGTCTCCTGCGTTTCACCGACGATCCTGGGCGTCGTGAATGCGACGCCCGACAGCTTCTCCGACGGCGGGGCGTTCCTCGACCCCGAGCGCGCGATCGAGCACGGCGTGCGGCTCGTCGAGGACGGCGCGGACCTGCTCGACGTCGGCGGTGAATCGACGCGGCCGGGTTCGGAGCCGGTGACCGAGGCGGAGGAACTCGCGCGCGTGCTCCCCGTCGTGCGCGGGCTCGCGCGGCGGACGCGCGTCCCGATCAGCATCGACACGACCAAGGCGCGCGTCGCCGAGGAAGCGCTCGCGGCGGGCGCCTCGATCGTGAACGACGTGAGCGCGGGCCGCATCGAACCGCGCATCCTCGCCGTCGCGGCGCGCGCGCGGGCGGGCTACGTGCTGATGCACATGCTCGGCACGCCGCGCGACATGCAGCGGGACCCGCGCTACGGCGACGTCGTGACGGAGGTGCGCGCGTTCCTCGCCGAGCGCGTCGAAGCGGCCGTCGCGGCCGGGATCGAGCGCTCGAAGCTCTGGATCGACCCCGGCATCGGCTTCGGGAAGACGCTCGAGCACAACCTCGAGCTCCTGCGCCGCCTCGGAGAGCTCCACGAGCTCGGGCTTCCGATCCTGCTCGGCGTCTCGCGCAAGGCGTTCATCGCCGGCGTCGAGGAACAGGCGGGGCGCAGGCGCTCGCCTGCAGGCGAACGCCTCGGCGGCACGCTCGCGGCGCTCGCGATCGGCATCGTGAACGGCGCGTCGATCCTGCGCGTGCACGACGTGCGCGAGGCGAAGCAGGCGGCGCTCGTCGCGCGGGCGCTCGCTCCCGGATCCGCACCATCGGGCAGCTCCTGAACTCGTCCTCGACGCTTGCCCTCCTCGCGCGCGGGAGCGCACAATCGCGCCGCCGCGGCGTCGTGGTCGCGGCAACGAGGGGAACCATTGAAAGCGGAACGCATCTTCGGCACCGACGGCATCCGCGGACGCGCGGGCGACGGCTGGCTCTCCGTGCCCGCCGTGACGGCGCTCGGTTGCGCGCTCGGTGAGGTGTTGGTACCGCACGGCGAGCGGCGCAAGAAGCACCGCGTGCTGCTCGGTCACGACGGCCGGCGGTCGGGCCCGGAGCTCGAATCCGCGCTGGCGCGCGGGCTTTCGACGCACGGTTTCCAGGTGACGAGCTGCGGCCTGATCACGACGCCGGGCTTGGCACTGCTCACGAAGCTCGAGCGCTTCCAGATCGGGGCGATGATCAGCGCGTCGCACAACCCGGCCGAGGACAACGGGATCAAGGTGTTCTCGGGCGAGGGCGACAAGCTCTCCGACGAGGTCGAGCTCGCGATCGAGGACAAGCTGCGCGCGACGCCGGCGGTGAACCAGCCGGGCGAGGCGCCGCCCGCCGATCTCGACCTCGAACACCGCTACCTCACCTACCTGGTGGAGAAGGCGGGCCACAAGCTCAAGCTCGACGGGATGCGCATCGTCCTCGACTGCGCGAACGGCGGCGGATCGCGCATCGGCCCGCGTGTGTTCGGGCGCCTCGGCGCGCAGGTCGTTTCGATCTGCGCCGAACCCGACGGCGAGAACATCAACCGCGAGTGCGGCGCGACGAAGCCGGCGCGGTTGCAGCAGGAGATGCGCTCGCAGGGCGCCCAACTCGGCATCGCGCTCGACGGCGACGGCGACCGGTGCATGCTCGTCGACGAGAAGGGCGAGCTCGTGAACGGCGACGGGATCCTGACCGTGTGCGCCAGGCACATGACGCAGAAGGGTGAGCTCCCCGATCCGCGCATCGTCGCGACGGTGATGTCGAACAAGGGCCTGTTCCGCGCGCTGCGCGAGGTCGGCGTCGGCATCGTGACCACCGACGTCGGCGACCGGCGCGTCGTCGAGGCATTGAAGCGCGAGCAGTTGAAGCTCGGCGGCGAACAGTCCGGCCACATCGTGTTCGGCGCGGACCACCACTGGATCGGCGACGGCCTGTACACGGCGCTGCGCGTCTTGCGCGTGCTGAAAGAAACGAAGAAGCCGCTGAGCGAGCTCGCCGGCGCGTTCCGCGCGTTCCCGCAGGTGCTCTTGAACGTGAAAGTCGCGCGCCAACCGTCGCTCGCGTCCCTCCCGAGCCTCGTCGCCGCCCGCACGCGCTTCGAGGAAGAACTCGGCGAGGACGGCCGCGTGCTGCTGCGCTACTCGGGCACGGAACCCTTGGCGCGCGTCATGGTCGAAGGCCCCGACCTCGACCGCATCAAGAAGCAGGCGCAAGAGCTCGCGAGCCTGATCCAGGCCGAGATCGGCGCCGCCTGAGCTCCACGCCCCGCCGATCGGGCTGATACCGACGTGACGAGCCTCGCCCTCGAAACTTCGACGCGCGCCGCCTCCGTGGCCGTCCGGCACGGCGACCGAACCGTCGTTGCGCGGCTCGAGGCTGGGCGGGCGCAGGCGTCGGACCTGTTCCCCGCGCTCGAACGGCTGATGCAAGAGCTCGGCGCGGACCCGCGGCGGATCGAGGTCGTGGTCGTCGGAACGGGGCCGGGGAGCTACACCGGACTGCGGGTCGGCATCGCGACGGCGCTCGGGATCGCGCGCGGGTCGGGAGCGCAGCTCGTCGGCGTGCCGTCGGGGGAGGCGCTCGTCTTCGGGCGCGTCCCAGTCGGCGCGGAGGCGGTGTTCCTGCTCGATGCGCGGTCGGGCGAGGTCTACTTCGCGCGCTACCGGCGCACGGAGACCGGCGTCGAGGTGGTCGAGGCGCCCGGCGTCCTCAAACCGGGTGAAGTCGCGGCGCGGATCCCCGCTCGGGTCCCGATCTTCGGCGACGCCACGGTGGCCGAGGTCGCAGAGCTCGACGCCGAGCAACGCGCGCGCCTCGTCGCCGACGCGGTGCCGCGCGCGGAGGACCTGCTCGAGCTCGGGCTCCTGCACCTGGCCGAGCGCGGACCGACGGCGCCCGACGCGCTCGAACCGCTCTACCTGCGGCCCTTCGCGGCGACGACACGCAAGCGCTGAGCCTCCGCGACGTTCGGGTTCGGTCGCGCGCGGGTTCGCGCGCTCCCGAGGAGCGTCGAACGGTGCCTCCAGGTGCTTGGATCGCCCTCCGCCCGATGGCATCCTCGCGCGCGTGACTGCGTACCGAGCTTGGGCCGACATCGATCTCGACGCGCTGACGCACAACCTCGGCGTCATCCGGCACAAGGCGGGAGCCGGCACGCGCATCGTCCTCGTCGTCAAGGCCGACGCCTACGGCCACGGCGCGGTCGCGATCGCGAGCCACGCCGTGCGCTGCGGCATCGCGGCCCTCGGCGTCAGCACGTCGGCCGAAGCGCTGGAGCTCCGCTCGGCCGGGATCCGCGTCCCGATCCTCGTCCTCGGCACGATCGTCGACGACGAGGCGGTGGACGCGCTGCGCTGCGACGTCCACATCGCGCTCCACTCGGGCGAGCGACGCGCCATGCTCCAGGACCTCGCGCGGCGCCTCGGCGTGCGCGCCAAGGTGCACCTCAAGATCGATTCGGGGCTCGGACGGCTCGGAGTGTTGCCCGGCCGCGCGATCGAGCTCCTGCGCGAGATCCGGCGATCGTCGCACCTCGAGCTCGCCGGCGTCATGACGCACGTCAGCTCGGGCGAGGGCGCTTTCGCGGCCTCCACGGCGGAGCAGGCGCGCGTTTTCGACGACGTCCTGCGCAAGGCGCGCGAGGAGCAGCTCCTGAAGGGCTGGATCCACATGGCGAACTCGGCGTCGCTCTTCACCGGGTTGCGGCCGCGGTACGACACCGTGCGGCCCGGGATCAGCGCGTACGGCGTGCTCCCGTCCGATCTGCCCGGCGCGGGCGATCTGCGGCCGATCCTCTCGCTCAAGACGCAGGTCGTCTTCTTGAAGGACGTCCCCCACGGCACGCCGGTCGGGTACGACTCGACCTGGACCGCGCCGCACTCGACGCGCATCGCGACCTTGCCCGTCGGCTACAACGACGGCGTTCCGTGGCGCCTCTCCAACGAAGGCGCCGTGCTCGTCCGCGGCCAGCGCGCGCGCATCGTCGGGCGCGTTTCGATGGACTACCCCACGGTCGACGTCGGCCACATCCCGACCGTGCACGTCGGCGACGAGGTCACGCTCATCGGCACGCAGGGGCACCAGACGATCTCCGTGCAGGAGGTCGCGCAGCAGGTCGGGACGATCGCGTACGAGATCACGTGCTCCGTCGGGAAGCGCGTGCAGCGCCGCTACGTCGGCGGCGAGACGATCGTGCTGCCGAGCCAGGAGGCGCCCGCCGGACCGTGGACCGCGCGCCTCCCGCGCGATGTCGCCGCTCCGTTGGAATTCGAGTCGCTCCCCACGTGGACCGACGCCGACGAGGACCGTCCGCGCGAGCGGCGTTGACGGCGCATGCGCGCGATCCTGCGGCTCTGCGCGCGCCTCCTCCTCGGCCTCGCCGTGACGCTGGGCTGGCTCGCGCTCGTCGCCGTCGTCGTGCTCTTCGTCGGTGAGCGCACGGGCGCGCTCGAGAGCCTCGTGCTCGACGCGTTGCGCACGCAGTCGGGGGCGCTGGCCGACGATTTGCGCGTGAAGCGCGTGCGCCTCGCGTGGTTCGACCCCGCGCTCGAGATCGAGGGCCTGCAGCTCGGCGCGAACGCCGAGTACGCCTATCTGCGCGAGGTGCGCGTCGAGTTCGGCTTCACGCGCGAGCACGGTTTCCAGTTCGAGCGCGTCGACGCGAACGGCGGCTGGCTGCGCGTCGCTCCGGCCCTGATGACGGCGCTCGACGGCTTTTCGCGCGGCCTTTCCCCGGTTCCGCCGCCCGCCGGCGCGGATGCGCAACCGCCGCCCGGACCGTTGATCACCGCGCGCGACATCGGCGTCGACTGGGAGACGAAGCGCTGGGGCCGACTCCCGATCGGCCGCGTCGATCTCGACCTGCAGCTCGATCGCGTGAAGGGCGCGCAGCTCGACGGACGTCTCTTCCCGTGGCTCGCGCCGCTCCCGAGCGCGAACGGGGCCAACGACACGGGCGTGATCACGCTGCGCGGCCGGCCCGCGGGCAAACGCGCGTTCGACGTGCAGGCCTCCGCCGCCGGCGTGCCGCTCAGCACCGCGTCGATCCCGAAGGGGACGGTGCTCGACCTGCTCGTGCCGTGGGAACCGCGCGGGGTGCTCGACCTCGATCTCTCGGCGAGCTTCAGCCTCGACGGGGACCAGCTCCCCCACGCCGACGCGCGACTGCAGGTCCGCGACGGAGCGCTGCGCGTGCCCGGCGCCGCGTCGCCGTTCACGAACGGCGTGCTCGAGCTCGAAGCGCGCTACGCGCCGGCGAACACGGGCGAGATCTGGGCGCCGCGCTCGTGGACCGGCCATGCCGCGGCGCGCGGCGACTGGAACACGGCGATCGTGGAGGTCGCGGGCGTGCTCGGCCGCGACGCGGGCGAGGGGCTCGCGGCGAAGGCGTGGCTCGCCTGTCCCATGCTGCCGCTCGAGGGCGAGCTCCCGCGCCTCCTCGGCGAGCGCGGGCGGGCGCGGGAGGAATGGAACGCGTTCGAACCGCGCGGACAGGCGGGCGTCGCGGCGGCGCTCGAGCTCCCGTTCGACTGGAACGCGAACGAAGCCGTGTTCGACAAGGCCCGCGTCGCCCTGGCGGTCGAGCTCGACGGTCGCGCGGGACTCACCTACCACGGCTGGCCGACCCTGCCGGACGGCGCGTCGGACCAGGGCTTTCCGCTCCCGATGGAGGCGATCCACGGCGCGGCTTGGTACGCGCTCGATCCACGCGCGCTCCGGCGCTTCCGCATCGGGTTGTGCGCGCTCGCGGCGACGCAACCCTCCGGTCCGATCCGCGCGCACGGCGTGGTCGAGGCGCACGCGGCCGACGCGCCGCCGACGCTGCCGGGGCACGGCTACGCGGAGATCGAGCTCGCGCTCGACAGCCCGACCCTCGCCGTCGACGCGCAGTTGGAACGCGCGCTCGCGGGGCTCTCGGCCCCGCTCCCGCCCGATTCGACGTGGCGTCCGTTCGCGCCGCGCGGCGGCAGCGTCGCCGCGAAGGTGCGCCTGTGCCGCAAGGTCGACATGGCGTGGCTCGCGACCGACGTCGACCTCGATCTCCACGGGCTCGGGCTGCGCTGGAGCGAGCTCCCGCTACCCGTCGGCGACGCGAGCGGCCGTCTGCGCTTCGTCTCGGACGGCAAGCGCCAGAGCGCCCTCTCCGTCGCCGCGAAAGGCCGCCTCGACACCGCGAAAGGCGTCGACTTCGCGCTGCGCATGCAGTTCGATCCCACCGCGCCGCCCGTGCGTGGTGCGCGCGCGCTCGACGAGCTCGCATATGTGACCGTCGGCGTCGAGCGACTGCCGCTCGTCGGACAGGACACGAAGGAGCTCGGCACGCGCGTCCCCGCGATCAACGACGCGCTCCAGCTCGCGAGCCCGAAGGGTTTCGTCGACGCGCGCTTCGAGCGCGTGCGCGCGCGCGCCGGCCTCGGGTACCGATCGCGCGCCGAGGTGGCGCCCGCGGCCGGCGCGCCCGTCACGCTCCAGTTCCAGCAGTTCCCGATGCCCACGAGCGACGTGCGCGGACGCGTGCTCGTCGGCCTCGAGGAGGACCCCGTCCTCGGGACGACGCGCGCGCGCGCCGAGATCGCGCCGCTCACCGGCCGCTGGACGGGCGACGTGCAGGTCGCGTTCACCGCGAGCTTCCCCGAGGGACTCGTGCGCGTCTCCGGCGCGGGCATCGACCCGGCGTCGTCGAGCTTGCGCGGCAGCATCGGCCAGCTCCTCGGCGGCCAGCCCGGCGCGGAGCCGGACATCTCGGGCATCGGCCTCGCGGGGCGCGCCGACTTCGCGGGCGAGATCCGCATGCCGGAGAAGACGGGCGAAAGCGCGCGCTCCACGTTCAAGATCCACCTGCGCGAGAACACGTTCAGGAGCGGCGCGAACTTCGCGCTCGACGGCCTGCGCGGCGTCGTCGTGCTCGAGGACAACGTGCTCGCGGGCAAACGCCTCGACGCGCGCCTCGCGGACACGCCGGTGGAGCTCGACGACGTCGCGTTCCACACGACGCCGGAGGGCTTCGTGTTCGACGCCGACCTGTCCGCGCGCGCCGTTCCCATCGACCGCCGCCATCTCGCGGCCTTCGCCGACCCGAAGACGATCGACGCGCTGCTCGACGAGCTCAAGTGGCGCGGCACGCTCGACCTCGCGGACGGCCACGTGACGCTGACGGGCCGCGGCGCGAGCGACGCGCGGCTCGTCTTCCGCGGCACCGTGGTCCCGAGCGACATGTTCGTCGTGCTGGGGCTGCCGCTCGACGTGCGCACCGCGGAAGCGCGCATCGACGAGCTCGTGATCGAGAACGGCCACATGCGCACGCGCGCGCGCGTCACGAAACTCGGCGGCACGGTCGCGAACCGGTCGCTCGAGGACGCGGAGATGCTCGTCACCTACTACGAGCCGCGCCTCTCGATCGAGGACATGACCGGCAAGTTCGCGGGCGGCGAGCTGCGGCCGCTCGGCAACGATTCCGATCGGGGCGGGACGCTCTTCTCGATCGACCTCGTCGAGCCGTTCCCCTACCAGCTCGCGCTCGACCTGCGCGGCGTGAAGGTCGAGGAGCTCCTGCAGGGGCTCTTCGTCTCCAACGTCGCGAGCAAGGGCCGGCTCGACTGCCGCCTGCGGCTCACCGGCGACCAGAAGGACCTCCTGCGCACGCGCGGGTCGGGCTCCGTGCTGCTCTCGGATTCGTACCTGTGGTCCGTGCCGGTGATCCGCGGACTGCTCGAGACGGTCGGCCTCGGCAACACGGTGACGTTCGACAGCATGGCGGCGAACCTCGCCCTCGACGACGGCCGCATCGCGATGCGCGACATCCGCGTGCGCAGCGCGGCGCTGCAGCTCGCGGGCAAAGGCGCCCTCGACTTCGACGGGACGCTCGACTACGACCTCGACGTGAAGCTGTCGGAGAGCGAGCACCTGCAGTGGCTCCTGCGCATGGTCTCGTGGCTCACGGACAACCTCGTCTCCGTCAGCATCAAGGGCGACCTCGACCGGCCGCGCATCGACGCGCACTGGTTCGGGATCTTCGGCCGCTCGAAGCGCTTCCGCGCGCTCCCGCTGCCGGGGTATGCTCCGCTCCCACCGCGCTTCTGACGCGCGCGACGACGCATGCAGATTTTCGCCGTGATCATGGCCGGCGGCTTCGGGACGCGCTTCTGGCCCGCGAGCCGCAAGACGCTCCCCAAGCAGTTCCTACCGATCGGCGGCAAGCGCGCGCTCATCGCGGAGACCGCGGCGCGCCTGAAAGGGCTCGTCGATCCCGAGCACACGCTCGTCGTCACGGGACGCGACCACGTGGCGCTCGTGCGGAAGTTCCTGCGCAAGGTGCCGCCGGAGAACGTGCTCGCGGAGCCGTGCGGGCGCAACACGGCGCCGTGCGTCGCGTGGGCGGCGGCGGAGCTCGAGCGGCGCGGCGGGACGAGCGTGCAGATCGTGCTCCCGTCCGACCACGTGATCCAGCCCGCGCGCGACTTCCGGAAGCTCCTCCGTGCCGCGTGCGAGGAAGCGCTCGAGACGCGCGCCCTGTGCACGCTCGGCGTCCGGCCGTCGTTTCCCGCGACGGGCTACGGCTACATCGAAGCCGCCGAGGAGCTCGGGAAGCGCTCGGGCGCCGCCGTGCGCCGCGTCGCGCGCTTCGTCGAGAAGCCCGACCGCGCGCGCGCCGAAGAGTTCCTCGCGAGCGGCCGCTTCTTCTGGAACGCGGGCATCTTCGTGTGGCGCACGGATGCGATCCTCGCGGCGATGGAGCTCCATGCGCGCGACATCGTGACGGCCGTGCGCGGCATCCGGAGCGCCGCCGACGCGGAGCGCATCTACCCGACCCTGCCCTCCGCGCCGATCGACGTCGCCGTGATGGAGAAGGCGGACAACGTGCGCGTCCTCCCGATCGAGTTCACGTGGAGCGACGTGGGCTCGTGGGCGGCGCTCCCCGAGGTCGTCCCGGCCGACGCGCAGGGCAATTTCGCGTCCGGCGGCGCCTCCGTACTCGCGCACGACTCGACGGGCTGCGTCGTGCACGGGAAGGCGGGCGAGATCGTGGCGCTCGTCGGCGTGAAGGATCTCGTCGTCGTGCGCGCGGGCAAGGCGCTCCTCGTGATGCCGCGCGAACGCGCGCAGGACGTGAAGCACGTCGTGACGCGGCTCGAGCGCGAGGGGCCGACGTTCCTGTGAGCGCGCTCGCGCGAGCCGCGTCGCGCGAGCACCTTCGCGCACGATCGCCGGCACGATCACGCTCGCGGAGCGCTCCCCGATGAAGGGCGCCGTCCTCGCGATCGACCACGGCACGAAGCGCACGGGCTTCGCCGTCGTCGACGCGCTGCGCATCGCGAGCCACGCGCTCGACCCGTACCACGGCCCCGGCGACGACGCGCAGCTCGTGGAGCACATCGCGAAGCTGCTCGACGAGCGCGACGTGCGCCTCTTCCTCGTCGGCCTCCCCGTGAACATGGACGGGAGCGAAGGCCCGCGCGCCGCCGACGTGCGCGCCTTCGCGACGCGCCTCGCCGAGCGCTTCCCGCGCATCCCGGTGCGCCTATGGAACGAGACGTTGACGACGAAGGCCGCCGAAGAGCTCCTGCGCGAGGCCGGCCATCACGGCAGGGACGCGCGCGCCCGCCGCGACAGTTGGAGCGCGCTCGTGCTCCTGCGCGACTGGATCGAGAGCGGCGAGCCGGCGTGACTCAGCGCGGCACCGCTCCGCCGATCCACGCGACGGTGCGCGCGATCGCGGAAGGAGCGCTCAGCACGTCGTGCGCGGTGTTCGCGATGCCCTCGAAGCTCCCGCGCGCTCCCGCGAGCGGTTGCGCGGCAGCCGCGTCGACGAGCGTGTCGTCTCTGCCGCACAACACGAACACCGGAATCGAGAGCTCCCCCGCGCGCGCGCGATACCGCTGCGCCGCCTCGATCGCCTGCTCGCCCGCGCGCTTCGTGATCACGTCGTGCGCGAGCGCGTCGCGGTCCGCGCCGCTCTTCCACCCGAGCTTCCCCGCCGTCGTCGGCCCCACCTTCTTGAAGAGCTTCGCGAGTCCGCCCGCCTCCTTGGGCAGCTCGAAGCGCGGCTCGACGAGCGGCGCGGCCAGGACGAGCGCCGCGACGTCGCCCGCGCGCTCGCACGCGTAGGCGAGGGCCCAGATCGCCCCCATCCCGTGACCGACGAGCACCTTCGGCGCCTCGGGCTGGCGGTACGCGAGGTGGTCCTGCACGTCGCCGAGGTCGCGCAGCACCTCCTGGATCCCGTTCGAGTGCCCGCGCTCCCCCTCCGAGCGTCCGTTGCCGCGCAGATCGGGCAACGCGACGGCCCAACCGTCGGCGGCGAGGGCGCGCGCGAGCGCGAGGTACTGGCCGCCGTGGCCGCCGACGTCGTGCACGATCGTGACGGCACCGCGCGGCTCGCCCGGCGGCGCGAGCTCCTGCACGTGGAGGAGAACGAGCCCCTCCGCCTTGTGCTGGATCCCGCCCGCGGCATCGCCGTCCGGCGTCGACGCGCGCAGCTCGAGGTAGGTGACCGTCGGTTCGATCGGTTGCATACGCGCGGCGCAGGGTAGGCGTGCTCCGCGAGCGCGGCAAGCCGACGAAACCGGGCAGTCGGCGGGGCCATCGGTTACGCTGCGCGCGGCGTGAGAGGCCCGGACGGCCGCTCCGGTGGAGCGCGAGCTCCCGCCGGGGAGGGAAAGTCCGGACTCCACGGGTCAGAGTGGTTGCCAACGGCAACCGGCCGTGAGGCCAGGGAAAGTGCCACAGAAAACAGACCGCCGACGTCGAGCGCGAGCTCGACGGGTAAGGGTGAAACGGTGCGGTAAGAGCGCACCGCGTTGCTGGTGACAGCAGCGGCAGGGCAAACCCCACTCGGAGAAAGTTCAAATAGGGAAGGACATGTGGCGACGACCCGCGTCCAGGGCCTTCCGGGTAGAGCGTTCGAGGCCGCGCGCGAGCGCGGTCCCAGAGAAATGGCCGTCGCTCGCCGCGAGGCGAGGCCAGAATCCGGCTCACAGGGCCTCTCACGCCGTCTCCATCCGCGCATCGTGATCGAGCGATGCCGGGCGTTCCGCCTCGATGCGATCGAGGCGCTTCCCGCCCCCACGCGTCGCCCCTTCGTGCAGCATGAGCCTCCTCGAGCGTGTCGAAGGCTCCCGGGCCGTGCCCGCGCAGCACCGAAAGCGGGAAGAAACGCGCGCTCTTCCACAACCTGTCGTGGTGACGACGCGCAAACGATTCTCCATCTTGACGGATTCGAAGGGTCGCCCTTATCGTCTCGCCTCACCCATCCCGGACCGCCGCCCGGGTCACACCGATCACCGCCGAGGCCACGCAGGGCGAGCCTCGGCTCCACGCCACCGCCCCATGGAGTTCGTCTTCGTCGTGCCTCGGACGGCACTCTTCCCCGAGTGCTATCCGCACGGCCTCGTCCCCTTCGCGGGCGTTCCCCCCGCCGGGAGCCTCACGGCGGGCGCCTCCCCCGCCGGGGTCCTCACCGCGGGTGCCTTCGAACAGGTGGTCGCGCGCGAAGGCTTCTTCGTGGAGCGGGCGTACGCGGAGAAGACACCCAGCCTCAAGCAGATCATCCCCTACTCGATCGTCCGCTTCGACACTCCGGAGGGGCTCCGCATCCTCTGCACGCGCCGCTTGAAGAAGGGCGGCGAAGCGCGCCTGCACGACAAGCACTCCATCGGGATCGGTGGTCACATCAACCCCGAGGACTTGGTCGAGAACGCCAGCAAGAACCCCATCGATGCGGGCACGCGTCGTGAGCTCGCCGAGGAGCTCGTCGTGCGCGGAGCGTACGACGTGCGTCGCGTCGGGTTGATCAACGACGACTCCAACCCGGTCGGCGCGGTGCACGTAGGCGTCGTCCAGGTCGTAACGCTCTCGTCACCGCCGGAGATCCGCGAATGCGATCTGCTCGAGGGCCGTCTGGTCTCGACCCACGATTTGCGCGCGATGCTGGCCGAGGGCGTGAACCTCGAAACCTGGTCCGCATTGCTCGTCCCGCACCTGGACGAGCTCGTCCCACAACCCGTCGCCGCCCACTCCTGACGCGGCGCGGCAGAAAGGTCTGATTCGATTCTCATGAGCACTACCAGCAAGAAAAAAGGCGACATGGGGCCGGGCCGTATCTACGACCTGCTCCTCGGCGCGCGTACCGCCGACAAGATCACCGTGCACTTCAAGGACGGCCGGGTCGTCCACGGCGCGCTGATCTTCAACCCGTACAAGGGCACCGGCCGCGTGATCAACATCGACCAGGAAGTGAGCATCGACTTCGCCGTCGACGAGATCCGCGACTTGAAGATGTGAGCGCCCCGAGGAAATCGGGCGCGCGAGCGCCACACACCGCGCCCCGCGGGCCCGACGGCCGCGGGGCGCGGTGCTTTCGAAGCGCGCGGAGGGCATGCTGGGGCCGCGAGGTGGTCGCCCATGAGCGCGAAGGACTGGGACGAGTTCGTCGAGAAATTCCGGAGCACGCTGCGGCGCGCGGCGGAGGAACTGCGCAAGCTGCCCGAGCGCGACGCCGGATCGCGCCCCGCGCCGGGCAAGTGGTCGAAGAAGGAGATCGTCGGCCACCTGATCGACTCCGCGTCCAACAACCATCAACGCTTCTTGCGTGCGCGCCTGCAGGCGAGCCTCGTCTTCCCCGGCTACGACCAGGACGAGTGGGTGCGCGTCGAGGAGTGGCAGGCCGTCCCGTGGAACGAGCTCGTCGAGCTGTGGCTCCTCTACAACCTCCAGCTCGCGCACCTCATGCTCTCGACGCCCGAGCCCGAGCGCACGCGCTTGCGCAGCGAGCACAACCTGCACGAGCTCGCCTTCCGGGAACACGCCGCCGACACGCCGGCGACGCTCGAGTGGTTCCAGCGCGACTACGTGCTGCACCTCGAGCACCATCTCGTCCAGGCCGGGCTCGAGCGCGTCCTACGCCGCTGAACACCGTCAACCGTCCTCGGGGTACGGCTCCATCTCCGGCTCGAGGTCGATGTGCACCGCGTCCGCGACGCGGTTGACGTAGTTGAAGTAGGCGACGACCTGGATCGCGTCGTGGATGCGCGCGTCGTCGAGGCCGAGCTCGCGCAAGACGTCGACGTCTTGTTTCTGCATGCCGCCCGGATCGCGCGTCAGCTTCTCGGCGTAGACGCACAGCGCGTGGTCGACGCGCGCGAGCTTCGCCGTGCGCCAATCGCGCGCGATCTGCGCGAGCCAGTCGTCCCGCTCCCCTTCCAGCATGTCGCGGACCTCGGCACGGAGGTCCCAGGTGTGGGCGATCGTTCAGTAGTGGCAGCGGTTCGCGCGGCTCGTGACGACGGCGAGCAGCTCGCGCTGGCGGCGCGTGAGGCCCTCCTTGCGGAACATCACGCGCTGGTAGAGCAGCATCGACGCGTCCAAGACCTCCGGCGCGAGGCTCATCGCCCGCAGGATCTGGTACACGCGCCCCGCGCGCTTCACGGCGGCGGCGTAGGTCGCGGCGAGCGCGCCAGTCGCTTCGTCCGGGGGAATCGTGTGGATCCAGGCCATGCATTCACCTTTCGCGTCAGAGCCGATCGAGCTCGACCACGCGCAGATTGCGCACGCGCGCCGAGCCGCCGTAGAAGACGAGGCCGGCGCGCATCGGCGCGTCCTTGTCCTCGAGGTCGCGCACGGACACCTCCTCGCCGTCGAGGGAGAGGCGCAACGTGTCGTTCGGGTCGCGGGTCAGCGCGAACTTCATCCAGACGCCGTTCGTGAAGCCCACCTCGGAGCGGCGCGTGCCCACGAAGCGCCACGTTTGGAAGCCCATCGGGTCGGTCACCTGGTCGATCGGCGCGATCTCACCGCTGCCGAGCTCGTTGAACGGCGGGAAGTCGCCCGTGAACGGCTTCGCGCCGCCGCCCGGACGCACGCGCAGCGCGAGGCCCTTCACCGTGTGCAGCCACGGGAGCTCGACGCCGAAGACCATCACCGCCTCGGGCGAATCGACCCTCAGCTCGCCCTCGAGCCGAAAGCGCGGCGCGACCTCGGACTCGACGAACAGAGACGCCATGTCGGTCCCGCCGTCCGCCGCGCGCTGGATGCCGCACGCGATCTCGCCCTCCTCGACGGTGAAGTAGCCCGGCTCGCAGGAGAATCCGTCGAGCGTCTTCCCGTCGAACGGCAGGTACGGCCGTTCGAGCGCGAGCGTGCCCGCGTCGCGCAGCTCGCGCACCATCTTCGTGCTCCGGTCGTCCTCGAGCACATCGTCGAGCCACCGTCGCGCGAGCGCGAGCGCCGTCTTGGGCCGCGCCGCGCCGAGGTGCTTCGCGATCTCCGTCTCGACGCTCTTGCGGTAGCGCTTCTCCCCGTCGGCGATCTTGTCGAAGCCGCCCGGGTCGGCCTTGCGCGCCATCTCCGCCGCCGTCTTCGTCACGGCCTCGTCCCCCAGGCGCGACGCGGCGCGATGCGCGCGGCGCGCCCACATCAGGGTCACGTCCTTGTCCTCGAGCTTTTTCGACTTGTCCGACACGACCTGCGCGAGGCCCGCGAGCCCGAGCAGGGCGCCGGGGTGCTCCGGCGCGTAGATGAGCACGCGTTCGAAGTCCTCGCGCGCGCTGGCCGCGGCGCCGCGCTTCGCGCACGCTTCGGCGCGCTCCATGTAGTGCGCGAGCGCCTTTTCCGGCTCCGATTCGACGTCGTCGAGCGCGCGCATCGCCTCGATCCACTCCTTCTCGAACGCCTCGAAGGCCTTGCTCGCGGGCTGGAGCACCGCGCGCTGGAACACCGCCATGCCGGTCGTCGCGGTGCCGGAGCGCACGGCCTCGATCGCGCGCTTCAGCGCGGGGCGGTACGGACGGCTGCCGTCCTCGAGCTGGTGCTGGTCGAGGTAGTAGATGAGGCCCCACGCGACCGAGTACTGCTCCGCCGTGAGGAACTTGTCGTCCGGCGCCTCCAGCGTGGCGCGCAGCACGTCGGGATCCTGGTTGAACATCAGCATGAGCACGCGCAACCGCTCCCACGCCGGCAGCCCCACGTGCACCGAACCGTCCGCGTCGAGCACGGCGCCCTCGTAGAACGACGCCATGCCCTCGTCGAGCCAGTGCGGCGCCGTGTTCATGCCCACGGAGAGGCGCATGTACTGGTGGCTCGCTTCGTGCGCGAGCGTCTCGAACAGGAACGAGAGCGGCCGCCCTTCGTCGCGCGGGTCGTACGAGAGCAGCTTGAACGTGAACTGCGGCTTCTTCCCCTCGTCCTGCCCACCCTGCGTCATGAGCAGGCCCTTGAGGCCCGGATTCTCCTTCGCCTCGGGGAACGCCTTCGCGAAGTCGACGCGCGTGCGGAAGAGCTGCACGTCCGTCTTGCCGACCTGCATCGCCGGATCGGCGGCGTAGGAGCGCCGGTAGTGGAGCGACAGGTCCTCCAGCGCGCGCGACGCGAGCTGCAGGACGTCGTAGCCGATGTTCGACGCGACGACGTAGCCCTTGCTCTGCGCCTTGCCCGCGTCCTTCCACGCGACGTGCTTCCGCCGCCAGTCCTGCAGGAACACGCGCGGCCGACGCAGCTCGCCGCGGCCGAGCAGGCGCTCCGCCTCGGCGCGACCGTCGTCGTCGAGCTTCGCGAGGATCGCGTTGACCGAATCGCGCGCGAACTTGTGCCCGGGCCGGTACGCGAGGATGTTCCCCGCGACGTCGAGCGCGTTGCGCGTCTTCTTGTTCTTCGCGTAGAGGTCGAGCGCCCAGACCAGGTCCTTGAGGTACTGGTCGCGGCTCCCCTTGAGCGCCGCGCTCGCCGCGTCGAGCTTCGTGAGCCGCGCGGACACGTCCGCGAGCTTCTTCTCCTTCTCCTTGGGGTCGTCGAACTCGAGGTCGTCGTACGCCGCGAGCGCGCTCATCAGGTACGCGAGCTCGCCGTCCCTGTCGCTCTTCTGCCCGAGGAGCGCCGAGAGCGCCTCCAGCGTCTTCGGGTCGTTGGGGTCGAGCGCGCGCTGCTCCTCCACCTTCGCGATCTCGGCGTCGAGGTCGAAGGTCGCGAGCGCAGAGGTCGGAGACGTGGGCGCGGGGTCGGTGGGAAGCGGGGACGAAGCGAGGAGGAGTTGGAGAAGTAGCGGGAGCATCGCTGGATTCGGTGGGAAGGATGGGACCGGGATCGAAACGCGCGCGCCGAGCATCGAACTCGGCGCGCGCGGTGTGTCTCAGAGCGACTTCTTGTTCAGGTAGAAGTCGTAGCGCTCGTATTCCTTGTGCGTCTCGCGCTCCTTGACCTCGTTCACGGTCTTCGGCGGCGGGACGATCACCTTCTCGCCCTTGCGCCAGTTCACCGGCGTCGCGCACGCGTTCGTGTCGGCGGTCTGGAGCGCTTCCACGAGCCGCAGCACCTCGTCGACGTTGCGCCCGACGTTCATCGGGTAGTAGACGAGCGCGCGGACCGTCCGCTTCGTGTCGATCACGAACACGGCGCGCACCGTCGCCGTCGACGAAGCGCCGGGGTGGATCATCCCGTACTTCGACGCGACGTCCATCGAGAGGTCGGCGATGAGCGGGTACGGGAGGTCGACGTCGAGGATCGACTTCAGGTTCTCGCGCCACGCGAGGTGGCTGTGGATCGAGTCGATCGAGAGGCCGATGAGCTTCGTGTTCATGCGCGCGAACTCGTCGCTCTTGCGGGCGAACTCGGTCAGCTCGGTCGAGCACACGGGCGTGAAGTCCGCGGGGTGGCTGAAGAGCACGACCCAGCTGCCCTTGTGCCAGTCGCTGAACGTGATCTCGCCGTGGGTCGTCGGCGCCTTGAAGTCGGGGGCGGGCTCGCCGATGCGCGGGATGCCGCCGTTCGTCGTGGTCTCGGTCATGGGATTCCTCCGTGGGGTGGGAAGGGGCTGATCGAGCGGGATTCTAGCGTCCTCACGGCCGGGCCGGAGTGCGCTCGAGCGCGTCCTCGATCCAATGGCGTTCGAGCGCGAGCGGGGCGCGGTCCCAGCGCGCGCGGACGGCCTCGCGGACGGCGCGGTCCGGACTGCCGCCGAGCGCGCGGATCACGGCCGCGCGCAGCCGCGGCGCGCGCGCGTCGAGGAGCGGAAGGAGCGCGCGTGCGAGCTCCCGCTCCTGTGCGACGCGGGGCGCGAGCGCGTCCACGGCGGCGGTGCGGACACCGTCGAGCTCCGCCGCGTCGAGCGCCGTGCGCGGGAGCTCCCCGCGCGCCGCGGGGTCGTCGATGCGCGCGAGGAGGGTGACGAGCTGCGCCGCGAGCGCGCCGTGCGGCGACGCTTACGCGCGTTCCGTCTGCAGCCAGAGGAACGCGCCCGCGGGCCGCGCCGCGACGAGGAGCGCCGCGGCGTGCGCCATCGTGTTCCAGCTCCAACCCGCCGCGTACTGCTCGTCCGCGAAGCGCGCGAGCTCCGCGTCGGGGCCGTTCGGCTTCAGCGCGGCCAGCGCGGCGCAGCGCGCGCCCGAGCGCTCGTCCGTCGCGGCGATCGCGAGGAGCTCCGCGCGCGCCGCCGCGTCGCGGAAGGTCGCGAGCACCGGCACCGCGGCTTCGCGCACGCTCGCGCAGGCCTCCTCGCGCGCCGCGCGGCGGATCGCGGTCCACAGGCGCGCGCGCTCGTCGCCGCGTGCTTCGGGCACCGCCTTCGAGAGCGCCGCGAGCGCGTCGAGCCGGAACGGCGCGCGGTCGGAGTGCTCGAGGAGCGCGATCCACTCTTCCCCGGTCTTCACGTCCTCGCACCGCTTGGGCAGGGCGCCCCGCGCGTCGAAGAGCACCCAGCGCGGGGCGCGGGTGCAGGCGAACTCGAAGGTCTGCGCGCGCCGCGCGAGCTCGACCGTCTCGACGTGGCGCTCGCCGCCGAAGTCGAGCTCGACCGCGACGCGCGCGCGGACCGTCGCGGGCGCGTCCTGGAGCTGTTCCACGTCGAGCACGACGCGCGCGCCGTCGTGACGCCACTTCACGCGGAGCTCGGCGTGCCCCGCCGTCTCGAACCACGCGCGGAACTCCTCGGCCAGCGCACGCCCGCTCGCGGCCTCCATCGCGGCGCGGAGGTCGTCCGTCACGACCGAGCGTCCCTGGTTGCGCCCGGCGTAGAGCGCCACCCCGCGAAAGAACGCGTCGTCGCCGAGCAGGCAGCGCAATTGGTGCAGGCGCGCCGCGCCGCCGGGATAGACGTGGCCCGTGAAGAAGAGGTCCATCGGCCGGCGCGCGACGTCCGCGACGATCGCGCGGGCGGCCTTGGCGTCGCCCGCGACGTAGGCGTCCTGCGCGCGGCGCACCGCGACCGCGTACTCGTCCTCCCCGCGCGCGTGCTCGGTCCACAAGGCGCCGAAGTAGGTCGCGAAGCCCTCGTTGAGCCAGACCTGCGACCAATCCGCGCACGTCATGAGGTCGCCGAACCACTGGTGCGCCGCCTCGTGCGCGATCAGCCCGTCCATCGGCGCGTCGCGGCGCGCGCGCTCGTCGCCGAGGGCCGTGTCGGTGAGCGTCGTCGCGGAGACGTTCTCCATGCCGCCGAAGGGGAACTCGGCGACGCAGGCCTGCGCGTACTTCACGTACGGGTAGCGCACGCCCGTGAGGCGCGAGAAGAGCGCGAGCACGTCCGTGGTCGCCGCGAAGCAGGGCTCGATGTCCGCCTCGAAGCGCGGATCGGCGAGGAAGACGAGCGGCGTCCCCTCCCACGCGCGCTCCTTCGCGACGAACTCGCCCGCGACGAGCGTGTCGAGGTACGGCGGGTGCGGGAAGTCCATGCGCCACCGCTCCATGGCGCGCTCGCCGCGCTCGACGCGCTCCGTGCGCACGCCCGCGGAGAGCGTCGTCCACGCGCGTGGCACATCGACCGCGAGCTCGAAGGTCGCGCGGTCGCTGGGGTCGTCGACGCACGGGAACCAGCCGCGCGCGTCCTCGCACTCGCCCTGCGTGAAGACCTGCGTCGGGACGCCCTGCTCGTCGTCCGCGAACCAGAGGCCGCGCACGGGCGTGCCGCCGTAGTCGATCGCGAGCTCCTGGAACTCCCCCGCCGCGAGCGGCTCCGCGAGCGTGATGCCGAGCACGCCTTCCGACTGACGGAAGACGAGCGCGCGGCCCGCGCGGTCCTTCACCGAGCGCACCTCGAGCCCGTCGAGGTCGAGCTCGACGTACTCGATCGCCGCCGCGCCCGCGATCGGCCAGAAGCGCACGCGCGCGCGGCCTTCGAGCCGCCGTTCCGCGGGATGGAGCGCGAGCTCGAGCGCGTAGTGCTCGACGTCGATCGCGCGCCGGCGCGGGACGAGCGGTGCCGGCTCGGGGAACGGCGTCGCCGTCGCGACGCGCGGCTCCGGCACGGAGGCGCACGCGGCGACGAGGAGCAAGGAGGGAAGGATCGCGCGCGGGGCTCGGGGCATGTTCGTCTCCGGGGCGCGGAGGATAGCGGGCGTCGCCTTCCGCGCGCCGCGC
>JACRIO010000159.1 GCA_016220035.1 Planctomycetota bacterium
GATCGCGCCCGTCGCTCCGGTCAGACCGATCGGACCTTGCGGGCCGGTCGCACCGTCGTTGCCCGCGGGACCTTGCGGGCCCATCGGACCGATCGCGCCCGTCGTACCCGCGGGTCCGGTCAAGCCGATCGGACCTTGCGGGCCGGTCGCGCCGTCGTTGCCCGCGGGACCTTGCGGGCCCATCGGACCGATCGCGCCCGTCGCTCCGGTCAGACCGATCGGACCTTGCGGGCCAGTCGCACCATCGTTGCCCGCGGGACCTTGCGGGCCCATCGGACCGATCGCGCCCGTCGTACCCGCGGGTCCGGTCAAACCGATCGGACCTTGCGGGCCGGGCGCACCGTCGTTGCCCGCGGGACCTTGCGGACCGATCGGCCCCGCCGGGCCCGGCACTGTCGATCCGCTTGCGAGCAGGACCTCGAGCGTCGCCGGGTGCGACGTCTTCAAGTTCTCCTTGCTGTCGACGCGGAATTGCGCGCCGTTCGCGGGCACGAGGCACACGCCGACGTTGGGCGCGCCGTCGACCCAAGCGCGCACGAGCGCCGTCACGTCCACGTCGATGAACGACTGGCTCTGCTCCACGGTGATCGGTACACCGCTCGCCCGCGTCAGTCCGAGCGCGGGCTCGTTCATGCCGGTCAGCGCGCCCTCCGACCACGGCGCCGCGACTTGCACGACGTCGAAGGTGCCGGGCCGCACCGCGCTGTCGATCCACAGGCGCAGCGTCGCCTTGGTCACGTCGGTCCCCGTCGTTCCGTCGGGCAGCGACGTCAGGTTGAGCTGCAGATAGGCGCGCGACCAACCATCGCGCAGGTAGAGCAGTTGCGCCGTCCCGTAGTTCGAGGTCGATCCCGAAGTGACGTAGGTGTCGCCGAAGGTCGCATCGCCCGCGCGCACGGTCGTCGGGAGCGCGCACAACGCGAGCGCGAGGCAGAGGCTCGGCGTGAGCCGCGTTCGAGCGCCTTCGAGCCGGTTCGACGCACTCACGAGCGGCGACGTGCGCCGTGCGTTGACCGAGAAAGCGCTTCCGAGCTCCGGACGGCGCGACGATTCGTTCCAGGGGATCCTCATGTCCGGTGTGATCGTCGACCCGCTCCACGCCGCTTGAAACGACTTGGGCTTTCTCCGGAGGTTCGCATCGGCAACTCGACGAAAGGGGAGGACGCGCGCGCCGGCAAGCGTTTCCACGCGCGCACTGCACCGACGACCCCGACCGCTCGCCGCCTCGAACCTCGATGACCGCTCCCGACGCGCTCCCGCTCGCGCCCGACTTTCCCGCGGGCCTCGATTGGTTCAACACGGGCCGGCCGCTCGCTCTCGCCGATCTGCGCGGCAAATTCGTGCTGCTCCACTTCTGGCGGAGCGGCTGCACGAGCGCGCCGCACGACCTCGCGGTGCTCGCGAAGCTCGCCCGGCGCTTCCACGAGGAGTTGGTCGTGATCGGCGCGCACGCGGGCCGCTTCGATCGCGAGCGCGAGCCCGCGGAGGTGCGCGCCGCGGTCCTGCGTCACGCGATCGAGCATCCGGTCGTGAACGACGCGCGCCACGCGCTCCTCTGCGCCTACGCGGCGCGCGCGTGCCCGGCGCTCGCGCTGATCGACCCGGCCGGTGCGCTGCTCGGCGTGCTGCCGGGCGAGATCGATCCCGATGAGCTCGCGCCGATGCTCGAACGACGGATCCACGAACGCGCGCGGCGGGCGGAGCTCGACTACGCGCCGCTCGAGCTCGCGTCCGAGAGCGCGCACGCGCCGCGCTGCGCGCTGAAGCACCCCTCGAAGCTCTGCGTCGCCTCCGAGACGACGCTCTTCGTCGCCGACACGGGCCACCACCGCGTGCTCCAGCTCGAGTACGAGCACCGCGAGCGGCGCGCGCGGATCGTGCGCGCGTTCGGCGGCGTTGAGAGCGGCTGGCACGACGCGCTCGGCGCCGCGGCGCTGTTCCGTTCGCCGCGCGGGCTCGCACGGCGCGGCCGCACGCTCTACGTCGCCGACTCGGGCAACCACGCGCTGCGCGCGATCGACCTCGAGCTCGGCGACGTGCGCACGGTCGCGGGCACCGGCGCGCGCTCCGCCCACCGCCCGCGCGTCGCGGCGGCGCCGGACGCGACCGACTTGTCCGCGCCGTCGGCCGTGTGCGTCGCGGGAAGGAACGTGTTCGTCGCGATGGCGGGCAGTCGTGAAGTGTGGGCGCTCGAGGACGAGCGCGCGCTCCATCGCGTCGCGGGCAACGGACGCGGAGCGCTGATCGACGGCTTCGCGCCGCAGGCGAGCTTCGGCGCGCCGAGCGATCTCGCGGGCGACGGACAGCGGCTCTACGTCGTCGACGCGGAGGCGAGCGCGATCCGCGTGATCGAGCTCGCGGGCCGGCCCGCGGTGCGCACGCTCGTCGGGCGCGGAATGGACGCATGGGGCGACCAGGACGGGATCGGCGACGACGCGCGGCTGCAGCACCCGATGGGGATCGCATTCGACGGCTCGCTCCTCGTCGCGGACACGTACAACCACCGGGTGAAGCGCATGGACCCGTCCACGCGCGAAGTCCTCACGCTCGCCGGCACCGGTGAGCGCGGCCACGTCGACGGCCCGGCCGACGCCGCGCGCTTCGCGCATCCGGAGGGCGTCGCGGTGCGCAACCAGCTCGTCTTCGTCGCGGACACGGACAACCACGCGCTGCGCGTGATCGATCTGCGGAGGCACGCGGTGCACACGATCGAAGTCGTCTGACGCGCGAAGGACTGGAGCGCGCGGAGGAAGTGGACGAAGGCTCGCGCGCAGCGCGCTGTCACAGGTCGCGCGGCAACCCCGCCGTGAACTCCGGCGGAAGTTCCTGTTCTCCCTCCGGCTCCTCACCCGATCCCCCCGCCAAACCGCACGACATCGAGCAATCCTCGACGCCGAGCCCCTCCGGCACCCAGTCGCCCTCAAAGTTCTTCGGCCGCGCCCCCGCACGCGCGAGCAACGCCCGCGCGGCCGGCAACAACTGCCCGCACTCGAACTGCTCGAGCCGCTCCGCCAGCGGTCCGGCGCACGGCGCGAGATGCTCTCTCACGAATCGGTCCGCGGCCGCGCGCGTGATCTCGGCCGACTCACGATCGTCGTCCGCGACGGCGTACGCCTCCTTCAAGCGCATCCACCCCACGAACGCGCACAAGACGCTCATGTGATCGACCGGATCCTCGCGCTCCGGCTCGAACGCGAACGCCGCGTGGAAGATGCGGATCTCCGACAGCGTGCGCGCCGGATCCGCCGTGCGTCGATAACCCGACTCGCGCGGCGACAACGCACCACCCGGGCCGAGGAACGCGAGATACCGCCCTTCCTCCGCTTCGCGCGCGAGTTCGCCCGCTTCGCGCAGCAACGGATCCGTGCAGGCGGCCGCGAGCTCCGCGACGGTCTTTTTCCAGCCCTCGCGCGGTCGCTCGAACAGGAGTCCGATCAAACGCCAGTCCGCCGCCTCGCCGAGCAACTCCGCCGCGCGCGGTTCGATCGTGCAGGGTTGAGCGCTCACGGCTTTCCCTCCATCAAGACCGGCGTCCAGCCCGTGCGCATCTTGCGCGCGCCCGATTCCTCGTGCGCGCCCTGCCACACGGCGAACGCGGCCTGCGTGCGCTTGCCGGGAGCGAGTCCCGCGGGGACGTTGCGCGTGATCACGACGCTCCAGCCCTTCTGCGAACGCTTCCCCGAACCCGTCGACGTCGTCGACGCGGCGGGAGCGAGCGTCCCCGGTCCTTCCGCGACGAGGTCCTGCACCGGAACGGTGCGCGGCCCCGCGAGGTCGTTGCCGAGCGCGCGCGCCGGCGCGTAGCGCAACTTCATGTCCCGCTTCGCGTCGGAGCCGTCCACGAGCGGCGTGGCCATGAAGGGATAGTGGTACTCGAGTGCGTTGGGATGAATCGCCTGGATCGTGTCGGGGCGGCCCTCGACGATCGCCTGCCAGCTCGCGCGCCACAGCGTGATCTCGACCGGACGTCCCGGCTCGCCCATCTGCGGCGCGGGCACGTCGGCCGCTCTCTTCGACGGGAGCTGCACCGCGCACGCGTCGATGAACGCGGCCGGCATCGGCAGGTCCTCGCGCGTCGCGTCCTCCCATTCGAGACGGAACGCGATCTTCGCGCCGTCCGTGAGCGCGCGCACGCGCACGTCGCGCGTCGAGGGCTCGAGCAGGCGCGGCTCGACCATGTCCTGGAGGATGAGCGGCGCCTGGAACTCGGCCGCGCGTGCCCACTGCGCGTCGAGCGGATCCGCGGGCAGCTTCCCGGTCGCCGCTTGCACGACGATCTCGGTCGGGATCGCCGCGGCGTGGCCGCCGTGCGAACACGCGAGCGGTAGGAACGCGATCGATACGACGGCGAGGAGTCGGATGGTCTTCATGGCGTGGTCCTCACGGGCAGTTCGTGCGCTGCACCTTGCGCTCGGCGTCGAACGTGACGCGTTCGAACACGGGCTCCTTGAGCGGCACGCGCACGATCTCGGTGCCGTCCTCCTTCATGCCGTAGAC
>JACRIO010000156.1 GCA_016220035.1 Planctomycetota bacterium
CAACTCGCGCGTGAAGGAGTGATCGCCGGCGCTGTCCCCGCATTGGGAGAGGTCCGTACCCGTCGCGGGCGTCCAATTCTCGGTCACCCAGTCCGGGCACCACGCCTCCACGCCCGGACGACAACCCAGCGTGAGGAGGAGCGTGGTCGAGACCTCGAGCGGTCGGAGCGCGCCCTGCTCGTCGCGCCAGGCGAGCCGTCCACGAAGCACGACCCGCGGCCCGGTCTCGAGCGATCGGTAGTCGCGCGTGAGTCGTCCCGCGTCGTCGCCCTCGAGCCGCGCCGGTTCCCACTGGACGAGGAGTCGCTCGCGGACGCTGAGGAAGTCGCTGTCCGCCGGGAGCTGCGCGATCCACGCGTCGACGTCCCGCGCGTGCACCAGGTGCAATTGCTCTCCATCGGCGAACCATGCCGTCCGTGCTCCGCGCGCCGCGTTCCCGCGATTCAGCACATGGCGAAGGGAGCAGGGTCCGACCGCGACCTCCTCGAGGGCCACGGAGCAGCCTTTCGGGTCGAGCGTGCATCCGTCCTCGATCCGGACGGGGAGCCTCAGCTCACTCTCGACGAACGCGACGAACGCCGCGACCGGATCGCCGTCGCGCGCGCCGGGCGGGAGGAAGCGGCGCTCGATCGCGTCGAGCTGGTGCTGGAAGTCGAGGCACCGGTGCAGCTCGGGCGGGAGCTTCGAACTGGAGACGCGCTCCCGGTCCGGGCCCAGGGCGGAGTGCGTGGAAGGACTCGTGCACGCACCGAGGACGGCCGTGAGCAGGAGCGAAGCGAGGCGCATGGTCGGGGCTCCGTGGGCAGATCGCGATCCTATCCGTGCGAGCTCTTCGGCGCTCCTGGCTCGTTCGCGCGGGGTCGTCGCGCGAGAGCGCATCCCACACGCCGTCCCAAACTTGATAGGGCGCACATCGCGCAGGAGCGGTCGACGGCTCGTCGTCGAATCGGCGCCTCACGCCTCGTGCAGCGCGCTCGACGCGAAGGCCGCGACCGCGAACGCGATCGGGCCGGCGAGCCAGCTCCACGCGCGCGCGCCCGACCACGGCGACGCGCCCACGCGCACGAGGGCGATCGACGCGCCGAGCGCGACCGCGAGCTCCGTCGCGAACGTCGCGAGTCCGGCGCCCGTGATGCCCTGCGTCGGCACGAGCCATGCGTTCAGCGCGAGGTTGAGCGCGAGCGCGACGACGGCGATCGCGAGGATCGACTTGCGCTCGCCGGCCGCGACGAGCGCCGTCATCAAGCCCGCGCCCGCGTAGACCGTCGCGGTCGCGAGCAGGAGCCAGCGCAGGCTCGGCGCGGCACTCGCGAAGTCCGGGTGGAAGAGGCCGAGGATCGAACCGGCCCACGGCCACGCGAGACCGAGCACGACGCTCGCCGCGGCGAAGAGCGGCGGCGTCAGCTTCGTCACCGCGTGGTGGAGCTCGTGTTTCTGGTGCGCGCGCGCGAACCACGGCAGCGCCGCCTGCGTCGCGTAGATCGCGACCATGATGCCGTAGCTCATCACGCGCACGCCGGTGTTGTAGCGGCCGAGCTCCGCCTCGCCGCAGATCGGGCGCACGAAGAGGTTGTCGACGTAGAAGTAGGCTTGCTGGCACAGGCTCGCGACGCCGAGCGGCAGCGCGGCGAGGAAGAGGCCGCGCACGTCGATCGAGCGCGGCGCGCGCTGGGGGAGGTGCTTCTTCGACACCGCGTGGAGCACGAAGTTCGCCGTCGCGCTGCCCGTCGCGATGCCGAGGACGTAGTGCGACGGCTCCAGGTCGCCGGATGAACGCAGCACGAGCACGATCGACAGCGACAGCGCCGCCGCGAACGCGCGCACGAGGACCGGGATGCCCCACGCGATGCGGTTCCTGAAGACGAGCGTCGAGAGCTCGCACACGTGCGTCACCGGGTACAGGCTCGCGAGCAGGATCCAAAAGGCACCGCGCTCGCCCAGCACGAACGCGCCGCCGCCGACGAGCACCACGCCGAGCGATCCGAGCAGCGCGCGCAACCTGCGCGCCGCCGCGAGCACCTCGGGCACGCGCTCTTCGTCGTGCGCGGTCTTCTGCACCGCGACCTGGCCCGTGCCGAAGTCCGCGAGCGTGTCGAGCAGCATGAAGACCGAGAGATAGAACGTGAACCGGCCGAAATCGTCCTGCGCGAGGTGGCGCGAGAGGAGGAACCACGTCACGAGCGTGCACGCGGAACCCCACACGCGGCCCAGGACGAGCAGCACCGTCCCGCGCCACACGCGCGCGGGCACGGAGCGCGACGACTCGCGCGCCGTGCTGCCGGGAGCAGCGTCCTGCCCGCCGACCGGGGCTTCCGGGCCGCGCTCCTGCGACGTCTTCGAGCTCATGCGGGGTCGGCGTCGATCGGTGCGGCCGCTCTCGACCTCCCAGGCTCGCGTGTCCGACGCGGGCTGTCCACGGTGCTGCGCGGGCGCATCCGGCGTCCTGGACGCACTCCTCGGCGCGAAACTCCCCCGTAGGAGACGGTTCGCACGGAAGGATGCGCATCGCGACGGTCGGAACGGGCCGGTAGGATGACCGCGCCTCGCGCAAGGCCCCGTCCTCCCCGACGGGTCGCGAGGAGCCCCGCATGTACGCACGCAAGCGCCTGGACATCGGTTGGATCGACCTCGCGAGCGGCCTCGTGAACGCGGGGCTCCCGCGCGACCGTGCGGCGATCGCGCAGCGCATCGAGCAGTGGTTCTCCCCCGAGGGCCGCGCGCTGTGCACGCTCTCTATCCGTAGCGGGCTCGAGCTCTACCTCGAGCAACTCGCGCTGCCGAAGGGGAGCGAGGTCCTGATGTCCGCGATGACCATCCCGGACATGTGGAAGGTGGTCGAGCACCACGGCCTCGTCCCGGTGCCCGTCGACGTCGACGCGCGCACCCTCGCGCCGAAGATGGACGTGCTCCTGCGCGCGGCGAGCTCGAAGACGCGCGCGCTGCTCGTCGCGCACCTCTACGGCACGCGCTTCGACCTCGCGCCCTACGCGAGGGTGTGCAAGGAGCGCGGCTGGCTCCTGCTCGAGGACTGCGCGCAGGCCTTCACCGGCCCCGACTACAAGGGCCACCCCGCCGCGGACGTCGCGATGTTCAGCTTCGGGCCGATCAAGACGTCGGCCGCGCTCGCGGGCGGCGTACTCGTCGTGCGCGACGCGCAGGTGATGACGCCGATGCGCGCGGCGCACGCCGCGTGGCCGGTGCAGGGGAGCGGGCTCTACGCGAAGCGCGTGCTCAAGTACGCGGGGCTCAAGGCCGTCACCACGCCGGTGCTCTACGGCGGCTTCGTGAAGTGGTGCGAGCTCAAGGGCACGACGCAGGATGCCGTGATCCAGAGCACCGTGCGCGGCTTCGCCGGCGGCGACTTCTGGCAGAAGATCCGCCACCAGCCGTCCGCGCCGCTCCTTTCGGTCATCGAGCGGCGTGTCTGCGGTTTCGATGGAGCGCGCGTGGCGCGACGCACCGCGATCGGGAGGCGCCTCGTCGAGCGCATCGGCGCCGTCGCGTCCGTGCCGGGCATCGACGCGCCGTTTCACAGCTACTGGGTCTTCACGCTCCTCGTCGACGACCCCGCGCGCGTCGTCGCGCACCTGCGCGCGCACGGCTACGACGCGACGACGGTCGCGACGCTGTCCGCGCTCGCACCGCCGCCGGGCCGCGAGGCGCTCGAGCCGCGCGAGGCACGCGCGGCGCTCGCGCGCACCGTCTACCTGCCGGTGTATCCCGAGCTGCCGGAACGCAAGCTGGAGGAGCTCGCGCAGCTCCTGCGCGAGTCCGCGTCCTCCACCGCGGTCGCGCCGCGGGACATCGGTCTCGCCGGAATCCACTGACGGGTCCGCGGCGTTCCGGCGCGCGATCGGCAGGAATTGCCCGGCGCGAGGCGGAAGGAAGTACGCGCGACCACGCCGCGCGTGCCTCGCGCCGGCATCGAGGGTTGCCGAACGGGCGAAACCCGGACTTCTTTTCCCGGCGAAACACCGCGCGCGCTCCATTTCGCCGATCGGGCGCACCGATACGGAAGACGCAACGGAGGCTCCACGCTCGTCCGCTGGGCCTCCGACGTCGTCGTCCATGCTCCATCGATTCCCGAACCACTGTCACGGTCGGCTGCGCGCGCGCGTCGGCATCACGCTCGTCGAGATCATCGTCGTGATCGCCATCATGACCATTTCGATGGCGATGTACGCGCAGACGATCTCGTCCGCGTCGCGGCTCGACCCCGTCGCGAACGAGACGATGCTCGCCGCCGAGGGCGCGCGGCTCACGCTCGAGCGCATGCGCGCCGAGGACTTCGACAAGGTGTTCGCGCTGTACAACGCCGACCCCACGGACGATCCGGGCGGTCCCGGCACGGCGCCCGGCAACACGTTCACGATCGACGGCCTCCTGCCCTCCACGACGGGCGGCGTCGTCGGGCGCATCGACTTCCCCATCGTCAACGGCGCGCCGCGCGAGACGTTCGTCGACGAGATGCTGGGCCTGCCGCGCGACCTGAACTGCGACGGCTTCGTCGACGGCAACAGCCGCGCTCTCGACTACGCGATCCTCCCCTTCCGCGTGCACGTGGAATGGGCCAGCAAGACCGGGCGGCAGGGCAAGCGCTCGCTCGACACCTACGCGATGTTCTCGCCGCTATGAGGACGCCCCGGAGTCGATCGAGAGCGCGCGGGGGCTTCACGCTGCTCGAGGTGATGGTGGCGATGACGCTGCTCGGCCTCGTGCTCGCGAACCTCTACATGATCTTCGGCGACTCCAGCAAGGCGCTCACGCGCAAGTCCGCGCAGTTCGACACCGAAGTCGAGGCGCGGCGCGTGCTCGACCGCATCGCGATGGCGGTGATCGGGGCCGAGCTCTCGACCCTGCAGGTGCCCAACGCGGCGCCGAATTCCTCGAGCACGATCGACTACAGCGTCAACCTCGGCTTCGAGGGTGGGGCGATCGTGTGGAGTCCAGGGCGGCGCATCGCGCACCAGAACGGGCACGAAGTGAGCTGGCGCGAGAACCCCGGTGAGCTCGACGAGCGCCACGCGACGTGGACGCGCGCGGCGACGGAGCTGCTCGAAGGAGAGGAGCAGAACGGGGTGGACGACAACGGGAACGGTCTGATCGACGAGCGTGGGCTCTCGTTCGAGGTGCAGGGCCGGATGGTCGTGATCCGGTTGACGATCGAGAAGCCCGGCCCGGACGGGACGCTGAACACGAAGACGCTGGAGACGCGGGTCACTTGCAGGAACTGAGGAGGCAGCACATGCGGAACATCGTTGGAAGGACGAGCGGGGCGTCGAGCGAGCGCGGATCAGCGCTCATCGCGGCCCTGTTCGTCGTGCTCATGGTCGGCGCGCTCTCGATGGCGTTCCTGCAGATGAGCATGAACAAGAATCGGGAGCAGCAGGGCGCCGCGGACGCGAAGCGCGCCTTCTACATGGCGGAGTCCGGCATCTCCGAGGCCTACAGCGGCCTCGTCCGGGGGAAGAGCGGCAACGTCGGCAGCGACGTCGTGCCCGCGCGCTTCGGCAACGGCGTGTTCTGGGTCGTCGCGGAGAACCTCGGCAGCAACAAGACGTGCCTGACGAGCACCGGCCTGTGCGGGAGCGGTCGCGCGTCCATCTCGCTCGTGGTGGAGAACAAGCGGCCGACGATCGCGTCGCAGGGCGTGTTCAGCCAGAACGCGATCACGATCCAGGCCGGGGCCGTGATCGACAGCTTCGACTCACGCCTGAGCACGGGCGGCATGATCCAGATGGGCGGTCCCGAAGCGCCCACGAATCAGGCGCGTGTCGGCTCGAACGGAAACGCCACGGTGCAGGGCACGACGCTGCGTGCAGCGGGCGCGCAGGTGCTCGGCGACGTGCGGCCCGGCCCGGGCGGAGTCGTGGGCGCGGGCACGGGCGCGGTCATCACGGGCTCGACAGCTCCCGGCGAGACGAGCGTCGTGCTACCGCCGGTCCGGTTTCCCGACGTCGCGCAGAGCGGCGACGTGAACTACGGCCTGTCCACGCCGCCCCTCGCGCTCACCGGACAAACGGGCTACCACGCGCTGAAGCTCTCGGGCGTCGGGCGCGCGACGCTCACGGGGCCGCTCGAGCTCGTCGTGGACAGTCTGGTCCTCGGCGCGGGCACGAGACTCACGATCAACGCCGCGAACGGGCCCGTGAAGATCTACGTGCGTGACTGGCTGAAGCTCGCTCCAGGTTCGACGGTCGTGTGTTCCTCGACCGACCCGACGAAGATCGCGATCGCCTGCGACGGCTCGGCGACGGTCGACCGCGACGGCGACGGCATCGTCGACGCGCCGGTGACCGTGGGCGCGACGAGCAGTTTCTACGGCTACGTCTACGCGCCGAAGGCGAGCGTGACGCTCGCCAATACGTTCACGCTGTGGGGCGCCATCGCGACGAACGGGCTCACCGTCGCGGGCGGCGGGCGCATCCACTTCGACCGCGCGTTCGTCGATCTCCCGAGCGACGAGGGCGCGGATCCGGAGCATCTGTGCTGGCGCCTCGTGCAGCTCCCCCCGGCGCGCCTCGTCGAGTCGCGCGCGGATCCACTCACGTACCTGAGGGCGCAGAGCATCACGCCGGTGGCCTCCAAGGACGCGCACTACGACGTCGGCGACGTGCCCGCGACGTCGATCACGAAGACGTGGTCGCGCGTGGCGGTCGCGCCGTGATGGAAGACCGCGGATGAGCCACCGTCGCGCTAGGACGACTCCGCATCGCACGCTGCTCCACGTCCTGGCGTGGGCGGCGTGTGTCGCTGTCGGCGCGAAGGCGGCGGGCGGCGGCGGGGGCGGGGGCGGCGAGGAACCGCCGGCGGCGGGCATCGAGCGCGTGCTGCGCGAGCTCCCCGCTCAACCACCGTCGGGCGACATGCTGCTCGCGCACCGCATTGCGAAGCTGGGGCGCGGCGTCGTGCCGGCCCTGTTCGATCGTCTGTCGCGATCGGCCGCGGGGCGTCTCGCGGCGGAATCAACGGCGCTCGACGAGTCCGGGCGGCGCGAAAAAGCCGTGCTTCTCGGGGCGCTCGCGGCGCTTCCCGAGCCCGACGTGCGCGGCGAGATCGCGCTACGCCTGGCGTGCGCGCCCTCCGCGGCCGACCGCGCCGCGGCGCTCTACTGCTGTGCCGCGATCGGCGCGTCCGGCGAGCTCGATTCCATGTTGGCCATCGCCGAGCCCGAGCTCGACCCCGACGGCCTCGAGGTCGCGTTCGACGCGCGCGTCGCCGATGCCGTCGGCGAGCTCGCGCTGCGCGACACGGCGACCTGGCGGCGAGGGCTCGCGGTGCTGCCGGGGCTTCGCGCGGGTCCGCGGCTGTCGCTCCTGCGCGCGGCGGGCGCAAACGCGGGCGAGGAAGCGCTCTCGATGCTCGCGCGGGCGCTGGGCGTGCTCGCGTCGAATCGAGCCGACGTGCTCGCGGCGATGCAGACCGCGAGTCAGCGCGCGAGCGTGCCCGTGCACGACGAGGTGCGGCGCGCGGTGCGCGAGCTACTCGACTCTGCCGACGATCAGGTGGCCGCGCCGGCGGCGCTGCTCTCGGGCCGGTTCGAGGACGCCGACGCGGCGGAAGCGCTCGTCGAGCTGCTCGAACACGTTTCGACTTCCGTGCGCGGCAATGCGCTGTGGTCGTTGCAACGGATCAGCGGCCTCGGCATGCGCGCCGATCCGCGACGCTGGCGCGCGTGGATCGCGGACGAACGTCGCTGGTGGAACAGCGAGTTCGAGCCCGCGCGGCGAGCGCTGCGCTCCGCGGAGCCTCGAGCGGTGCGCACCGCGATCCTCGAGCTCGGACGGCGGCGACTCGGCCGCGATCGCCTCGCATCCGAGCTCGCAACGGTGCTCGACCACGAAGACGTGGACACGGCGGAGATCGCCGCGGCTGCGATGGGAGCACTGCGATCGCGCGCGAGCATCGTCGAGCTCGAAGCCGCCCGCGGACGCGTCGCGCCGCGCGTGCAGGACGCGATCGACCGCGCGCTGGGCGCGATCCGAGCGCCCGCGAGCCCGCCGCGAACGAGCGGCCGTCGTACGTGAGGAACCGGTCGTTCCTGGGCCTGTCGCTTCGGGACGGCTCCAGGCGCGGCACGTCGCGGTGGTCCGACCTGGAACTTCTTTCGCGCGACCCGACGCGCTGTCGCGCGATCCTCAAGCACCCCGTGAACGCGTGTCGATGCAGACCTGTCCCACCCTTTCCCCAGGACGTTCCATGCCGAAATCGCGACGCACCCAACGGCTCATCCAGCCGCGTCTTCAACTGCGCCTCGTGCTGAGCTTCCTCGGCCTCTCGATCCTGGCGCTCGCGTTGCAGTTCGTCCTGCTCGCCGCGCTCTTGACGAACTTCGCGACGGAGTTGCCGCAGGACGGGCCGTTCCTGATGCAGGAGCTCCCGCGCATGCTCGGGTGGGTGTTCCTGCTCTCGGTGGGGCTCTGCCTTCCGCTCACGTTCTGCGTCGGCGTCGTGGTGACGTTCCGCCTCGCGGGACCGCTCTACCGCATGGAGAAGCACCTGAAGGCGTTCGCGCGCGGCGAGGATCCGGGTGAGTGCCGGCTGCGCAAGGGGGACGAGCTCCAGGATCTGTGCGCTTCGCTGAACGCGGCGACGAAGGCCCTGCGCGCGCGCGGAACGGCCGCGCGCAGCGATGCCGAGCGTCGAAGCGAGGCGGCATGACGCACGTGTGCCCGCTAGAGGACCGCTGACGAGCATGTCGCTCCGCACGCGCATCGTCTGGTACCTCTCGGTCGTGGTCCTCGTCTGGGCCGGGCTGCACCACATCGTGCAGAAGGTCTTCGTGATGCGGAGCTTCAGCGAGCTGGAGCAGGCCGACGCGCGCCGCAACGTGCTGCGCGTCAAGAACGCGATCGAGCGCGAGAAGGAGATGCTGGCGTCGCGCTGCAAGGACTGGGCGTCCTCGGACGGGGTCTACCGCTTCGCGCTCGACCGCGACCCGCGCTTCGCGAAGGAGACGTTCGATCCCGAGCTCCTGCGGCGCAACAACATCAACCTCCTCTACGTCTGCGACATGCGGGGCCGCGTCTTGTGGGGCCGGTGCGCGGATGGCGAGGGCAAGCCGCTCCGTCTCGCGGACTTCCCGGCGGACGACCTGGGCGAGAACCACCCGCTGATCACGAGCAAGGTCGGGACGCTCGACGAGAAGACCGAGCTCTTCGACACCGGCGTGTGGATCACCGACCACGGCGCGATGCTCGTGAGCGCGAAGCCGATCACCGATGCGCGCGACAAGGGGCCCGTGCGCGGAACCGTGATCGTCGGGCGCATGCTCACGAGCCTCTACGAGGACATGGAGCAGTCGCTGCAGGACCTGCAGCGCCAAACCGAGGTGCAGTTCGAGCTGTGGAGCGTGCAGAGCGCGCTCCTCGACGGCGAGCACGTGACCATCGACGAGATCGTCGGCGCGAAGGAGCCGATCGTGCGCGTCCGCGACGAGGACCGCGTGCGCGCCTACGCCGCGCTCGACGACATCCGCGGACAACCCGCGCTGGTCGTGTGCGCGACGTTGACCCGCCTCGTCACGGCGCAGGGCGACCGAGCCGTGCTCTCCGCGCTCATCTCGACCATCGCGGCGGGCGCGCTCATCCTGCTCGTGCTCCTGCGCGTCCTGCAATCGAACGTCCTGGGCCCGATCGCGCGCCTCACGGCGCACGCCGTCGAGATCGGCCGCAGCGAAGACACGACCAAGAAGCTCGAGCTGCACCGCGAGGACGAGCTCGGCATCCTGTCGAGCGAGTTCGACGGGATGATGGTCAAGCTCGCGCAGTCGCGCGCCGCGCTCGTGAAGGCCGCGCGCCACGCGGGCATGTCGGAGATCGCGACCGGCGTGCTGCACAACGTCGGCAACGTGCTCAACAGCGTGAACGTCTCCGCGACGTTGCTGGCGGAGAAGACGCGGAAGTCCAGCGTGGACGATCTCAAGGCCGCGATGGAGGCGGTCCGCGACAGCGCGGGCGATCTGGCTTCGTTCCTGGCGAAGGATCCCCGCGGCGAACACCTCTACCCGCTGCTCGTGGCGCTCTCCGAGCAACTCGACGCGGAGCGCGCGGCCGTCGGGCAGGAAGTGAAGCGGCTCACCGAGGGCCTCGACCACGTGAAGCTCCTCGTGCAGTCGCAGCAGAGCTACGCGGGGCACGCCGGCGTGCTCGAGCCGACCGTGATCGCGCAACAGATCGAGTCGGCGGTGTCGATGACGGCTCAGACGATCGGCGGCGAGGACGTGGAGGTCGTGCGCGAGTACGAGGAGCTCCCCGTGTGCGAGGTCGACTGCCACCGGCTGCTCGAGATCCTCGTCAACCTGCTGCAGAACGCGCGTCAAGCGCTGCAGGATCCGGACCTCGCGCAGCGCAGGATCACGCTCCGTCTGCGCGCCGCCGAAGATGCCCGCGTCGCGATCGAGGTCGAGGACACGGGCGTTGGCATCCCGCCGGAGAACCTCGAACGCATCTTCGTGCACGGCTTCACGACGAAGAAGAACGGGCACGGGTTCGGCCTGCACGCATCGGCCAACGCCGCGACCGAGATGCGCGGCGCGCTCGTCGCGCAGAGCGACGGTCCCGGGCGCGGAGCGCGGTTCACGCTCGAGTTCCCCATTCGCAGATTGCAACTCGCCGGAGCAGCAGCATGAGCACCCCCGAACGGCGTCGCATCCTCGTCATCGACGACAACGCGGCGATCCACGCGGACTTCATCAAGATCCTCGGCGCGAAGGAGGCGCCGAAATCGAACTTGAGCGACGCGAAGGCGGCCTTCTTCGGCAAGGCGCCGGCGCAGAAGACAGCGGACGAGTACGAGATCGACACCGCGAGCCAGGGCCGCGAGGCGCTCGACCGCGTGCGCGTCTCTGTGGCGGACAACGCTCCTTACGCCCTCGCCTTCGTCGACGTGCGCATGCCGCCGGGTTGGGACGGCGTCGAGACGATCGCGCACTTGTGGGAGGCCGACCCGAACCTGCAGTGCGTGATCTGCACGGCCTTCGCCGACTACTCGTGGGAGGAGATGATCGCGAAGCTCGGACGCACGGACCGACTGCTCATCCTGAAGAAGCCGTTCGACCCGATCGAGGTCTGCCAGATCGCGAGCGCGATGATCGAGAAGTGGTGCGGCGCCAGGCGCGAACACGCGCGCATGGAGGAAGTCGTGAAGGCCGAACAGGCCGCGCGCTCCTACGCGGAGGCGGTCGAGACGACGAACCGGGCGCTCGTGCTCGCGCGCGACAGCGCGGAGGCCGCGCTCGACACGAAGGCGAAGCGCATTCAGATGCTCGGCCGGGAACTGCGCGCCCCGCTGCTCGCGATCCTCGAGTACGCGGACCTCCTGCGCGGCGTCGAGCTGCCGGACGGCCGTCGCATCGGGCACGCGAGCGAGATCCAGCGACAGGGCGAAGCGCTCCTGCACGTCGTGTCCGACCTGGTCGACCTGTCCGCGCTCGAAGCGGGGCGGCTCACGGCCGCGCGCGCTCCCGTCGAGCCGTTCGAAGTCGCCGAGCGCGTCGCGCGCGCCTTCGCGGGGCGTGCGCGCGAGAAGGGGCTAGAGCTCACGGTCGTCTGCTCGTCCCCGATCCCCGCGGTCATCGAGTCCGACGGAGAGCGGATCCAACAGCTCCTCGCGCACCTCGTCGACAACGCGATCAAGTTCACCAGCGCGGGATCCGTGCGCATCGAACTCGAGCTCGATCCGATGCGGCTCGAGGACCCGATGCTCACCGTGCGCGTCGTCGACACGGGCGCCGGCATGACCGCGGAGCAGCAGGGTCAGTTGTTCGAGGCCTTCACGCCGCCCGACGCGAGCACGCTGCGCGAGCGCGGCGGCGCCGGCATCGGTCTCGTGCTCGCGCGCGGGCTCGCCGGCCTCCTGGGCGGCGACCTGACGTTGGAGAGCATGCCTGGGAAAGGCACCACGGCGACCGTGACGCTGCGCACGGGCGACCTGTCCGCCGCGGAACTCGTGCAGCACCCGCGCGCGCCGATGCCCTCCGTCGTCGAGGCGCCGAAGACCGTCGAGGGGAGCACCGGCGCGCTCACGGGCACGCGCATCCTGCTCGTCGAGGACGTGATGTCGACGCAGAAGCTCTTCGCGGCGTTCCTGGAGAGCGCGGGTGCGGAGGTCGTGCTCGCCGAGAACGGGCGCGAGGCGCTGGACCTCGTGCAGGAATCGGAGCAGGCGACGCGGCCGTTCGACCTCGTCCTGATGGACATCCAGATGCCGGTGATGGACGGCCATGCAGCGACGCGCGAGCTCCGCGCGCGCGGCTGGAAGCGGCCGATCGTCGCGATCACCGCGCACGCGATGACCGGCGACCGGGAACGCTGTCTCGCCGCCGGTTGCGACGACTACGCGAGCAAACCGCTGGGACGCAAGGCGTTCGTCGAGCTTTGCGCGCAACACGCGCGGCCGAACCGCACCGCGCCGGCCGACACCAGGAGCTGAGAGGGTGAGCGAGAATCCCACGGCGCCTGCGCGCCATCCGGATGCGCCGTGACTGCGTTGCGGCTCCTCCGGGTGCTTCTCCGTCAACACGCGTCGTCGGATCCGCTTCGCCGACACGCACCGCGAGTCAGCGATCCGCTGCGCGGAACGCGGCTTACCCGCCTTGCCACGCCGCGTCCGGCCGGCTCTCGGCTGCCGGGGGATTCCTGCTCACCCTCTGAGCTCCCGAATCAGCGCGGGCTCTTCAGGAGCTGCGGGTCGATTCCGCGGCGCAGCAAGGCCGCGAACTCGGCCGGCGGCAGCGCCTTGCTGAAGTAGAAGCCCTGGGCCTCGTCGCAGCGGAGCATGCGCAGGAACTCGAGCTGTCCGCGCGTCTCGACGCCCTCCGCGACGACGTGGAGCTTCAAGCTCTGGCCCATGAGCACGATCGACGTCGTGATCGCCGCGTCGTACTTGTCCGTCGTGAGGTCGCGCACGAACGCCTGGTCGATCTTCAGCGTGTCGATCGGGAAGCGCTTCAGGTACGACAGCGACGAGTAGCCCGTGCCGAAGTCGTCGATCGACAGGCGCACGCCGAGCTGCTTGAGCTGCCCGAGGCGCTGGAGCACGACGTCGATGCCCTCGACGAGCACGCTCTCCGTGATCTCGAGCTCGAGCCACTGCGCATCGAGGCGCGACTCCGCGAGCACGGTGCGCAGCGTCGCGAGCAGCCGCTCCTCGCGCAGTTGCACCGTCGAGAGGTTGACCGCGACGCGGATCGGCGGGAGGCCCTGCTCCTGCCACGCGCGGTTCTGTCGACACGCGCTGTCCAGGACGAACTCGCCGATCGTGTTGATCAGGCCGTTGTCTTCGGCGATGGGGATGAAGATCCCCGGCGAGATCGGACCGAGTTCGGCGTGCGTCCAGCGGGCGAGCGCCTCGGCGCCGACGATGCGGCCGGTCGCGATCTCGACCTTGGGTTGGTAGTGGACCGCGAGGTCCCCGTTCGCGACCGCGATCGCGAGCGCGTCCTCGATCGTCTGCCGGCGCTCCGCCGCGGCGTTCATCGTCGCGGAGTGGAAGCGCACTGTGGGCGGCGTGGTGCTCGCGGCGGCGCGTTCGGCGGCCCGGGCATGTTCGAGCATCCGCGCCGGAGCGGGTCCGTCGCCCGGGTGCACGGCGATGCCGATCGCGCAATGCGCGGCGAGCGGCCCGGAGCCCGTGGCGATCGGCTCGGAGAGCCGTTCGTGGAGTCGGCGCGCGATCTTGTACGCGGCCTGCGCGCGCGGAAGGCTCGGCAGGAGCACGATCGCGTCGCGCGCGCCGAGGCG
>JACRIO010000157.1 GCA_016220035.1 Planctomycetota bacterium
CACTGGCCTCGATGATGCGCCAGCTCCGCAGCGACTTCGAGCCGGGCCTGATCGGCTGCGACAGCTTCCGCGGCTTCGTCCAACGCGCCGCCAGCGAGGGCGCCGTGCTGCTCGATCCACGCACGCTGCTCCCCGGCGACGAGGAGCGGCTCGTCGCGGCGTTCCGCGCCGTGCTTTCGGGAAGCTGAGCGGCTTCCCGTCGTCGGACGCGCCGCCTTGGTGACGAACTCCCACTCCGCGCGCTTGCTCGACCGCATCCGGACGAGGACCGCGCGCGTCGGCGTCGTCGGGCTCGGCAGCGTTGGGTTGCCGCTCGCGCGTGCGTTCGCGGAAGCGGGCTTCGAGGTGCTCGGCTTCGAGCGCGACGCGGCGAAGCTCGCCCGGATCCAGCGCGGCGAGGACGTGCTCCTGCACCTCGGCCTGGGTTTCACGCGCAAGCTGCTCGACGGCGGTCGCTTCACGCCGACGGGGGACTTCGAGCGCGAGGCGGAGCTCGACGTCGCGCTGATCAGCGGGCCCTCGCCGCTCGGGCCCGCGAACGATCCCGACCTCGCGGACGTCGCCGCGGCGGCGGAGATGCTCGCGCGCCAGCTCCGGCCGGGCGCGCTCGTCGTGCTCGAGTCGACGACCTACCCGGGCACGACGCGCGGCGTGATCGGACCGATTCTCGAGCGCGCGGGGCGCGGCCTCGGCGTCGACGTGTTCCTCGCGTACTCGCCCGAGCGCGAGAACCCCGGGCCCGACGGCCCGCCGACGCGCTCGATCGACAAGCTCGTCGGCGGGACGTGCGCGGCGTCCGGCGAGCTCGCGCACGCGCTCTACGCGCAGGCGATCGAGCGCGTGCATCGCGTGGAGCGTGCCGAGGTCGCGGAGGCGGCGAAGCTCTTCGAGAACGTGTTCCGCGCGGTGAACATCGCGCTCGTGAACGAGCTCAAGGTGGTGCTCGAGCCGATGGGACTCGATGCGTGGGACGTGATCGACGCGGCGGCGACGAAGCCGTTCGGGTTCATGCGCTTCACGCCGGGACCCGGGATGGGGGGGCACTGCATCCCGATCGACCCGTGGTACCTCGCGTGGGTCGCGCGGCGGCACGGCGCGCGCGCCGAGTTCGTCGAGCTCGCCGGCGAGGTCAACCGCCGCATCCCGCGCTGGGTCGTCGATCGATGCGAGTCGGCGCTCCGCGCCCGCGGGCGCGAGCTCCGCGGAGCGCGCGTCCTCGTGCTCGGCCTCGCGTTCAAGCCCGACGTCGACATCGTCACGGAGTCGCCGTCGCTGCGCCTGCTCGCGGAGCTCCACGCCCGCGGCGCCGTCACGGCCTGGAGCGACCCCCACGTCGCGGTCGCCCCGCCGTGTGCGGGAGCGGAGCTCGCGAACACGCGCTCCGTCCCGCTCGACGCCGCGACCCTCGCGAACTTCGACCTCGTGCTCGTGTCGACCGACCACACCGCCTTCGATTGGGACCTCGTCGCCCGCCACGCCCGCCTCGTCGTCGACACCCGCAACGCGCTCGGCACGCGCATGGCGGGGTCCACGAACTACGTGCGGGCGTGACGCGCAGAACGCGCCGGTCGATCGAGCCTTCGACGTCGACGACGGAGGCAAACCGTGAGGGTTTCGCGGCGCATGGGGCCGCTTGCTCCTCGCGCGCTCGACCGCTGCACGACGCCCCTTCATTCCAGGATCCTCGAACCCACCGCAACGCCGACGAACGATCCAGGCGGCATCCAGCGCTTGGCACGCGCGTAGGCGTCCAGGCGCTCCTTCTCGGAACGAGTTGGATCGCGGACGATCTCGCAGAGCCAGTCCTGGGCCGCGCGACGAGCCGCGCCCTCCGACCGGAGCAGCACGTTCTCAGCGACCATGGCCGCGCCGCCTCGTGCTCGGGAGGGCTGGCCCGTTCCCGAGGCGGCGTACAACTCGCGCAGCTCGGTCACGCGCCCCGCAGCCACCGGGCCGCGGCCGCTGACGGTCAGCGCCGCCTGAAGTCCGACGCGCGGATCGGGATCGAGGCGCGCGATGCCGATCAAGACCTCGTCCCGCTCCCCGCGCATGCTGGAGACGAGCATCTTGCGTCCGATAGGGTTGAGGTCGGACGCTAGCAGTTCGTTGTACTCGCGCGCGGCGGCGTCGCCGGCCCCCGATCGACTCCCGAGGGCCGCGAAAGCCTCGTACTGACTGTCCTCCGCGATTCGAGAGAGCGAGCGAGTCGCGGCCTCGACCGGTGCGGAGACTGCGATCGCTTGCGCGATCGAGCTCTTCAGTCGCTCGTCCGCAGGGTGCCGTTGCATCAACTCCTCGGCGAGCGGGAGGTACGTCGTCGGATCCGTTCCTAGAAGCGAATTCAGCGCGACCTTGACCAGTAGAGGATCCTCCGCCCCTTCGATGAACAAGCGCTGGAAGTCCTCGCGCTGGTGTGGATCCAAGATCGCACCGTTCATGGCTGCGAGGAGGGGAACGAACTGTTCCGATTCGTCGGGGTGCTCGCTGCGAAGGGCGAGCACCTTGCGCAGGAAACGCAGGTCGAGGACGGGACCGTCCGGACCCTCGACGCCCTGCAGCATCGCGATCGTCCGCGCGCGCAGGGACTCGGGGAGGAGCGGGAGCGCGTCGAGGATGCGGTGCACGAGCGCCACGCCAGCGTCGCCGAACCGAGCACGCGCGCGGTCGTACGAGGAGATCGCCGCTTCGAGCGCGGTCAGAGCGCCTCGGCAAGCCGGCCCCTCTCGATCCGGATCCACGTGCAGCAACCAGTCGAGGATGGCTTCGGCTTGGGCCGGTGAGCCGATGAGGCGCATCAACACGCTCTCGAGCTGCGTCGCATCGCCGTGGACGTAGGCGTCCTGGACCTGGATCAAGAGCCCGACCAACGCTCCGTCGGAGAGCAGCGTCGCGCGCTCCTGCGTCAGTGGCGCGTCCGCGGCCGTCGCGCGCGCGCGCTGTTCCGCGACGGGTTGCGCCAGAGAAACCAGTGGAGCCGAGCTCGCCGAGAGTGCCGACACCTCGACCGCGGACGACTCGTCCGCGGCCGAGTGCAGGAGCCAAGCTCCCACGAGCAGCGCGCCAGGGAGCCCACAGAGCGTGACCACGAGGCGCGTCGAGCTCACAGGCTTCCTCCCGGCTGGGGCTCGCGGGCCCAGGGCGGGATCGCGCAGTTCTCGGTGCCGAAATCCTCGACGGTCCCGCCGTTGACTTCGGTGCAGACGCACTCGGGGAGGGTGATGCCCGTTCCGAGGACGCCGAGCCGCGAGCAGGCGCAGTGCTCCTCGCCGACGCTCAAATCGGCCTCCCAGGCGCAGAACTGCCCGGGACCATGTTCGCCGTTGCAGACCTGGTGGGCCGGGTAGTGATAGCGCACCGGGAAGCACTTCTCCCCTCCGACGCTGAGCTCCAGCCCGAAGAGCGTGATCCCGAGCCCGCACTTGCGTGCGGTTCCCTGTTCGACGAAGCGCGCGTCCACCTCGCTCGCTCTCTCGTTCGGACACCCGTGGACTCCCTGTCCGTCTCCGAGCCCAGTCGGAGCAGCCAGCATCAGCATTGACAGCAACATGTTCGTTCCTCCGTTCGAGTCCTCGGCGAGCGAGCGACGTGCTCCCCGCCCACTCGCACGACGTCACTCCCCCCGTTTGGGCATCGACCAAAACGGCGAAAATCGCGGCGCTCGCCGGAGCTCGCGTTCCTTCCGGGACTTGCGATCGCTATCCTCGCGGTCGCTTGAACGAGCAACCCAACAAACGACTGGTCGACTACGCCGACTGCGCCGGGTGAGCGGCGAAACTGCCCATCGGGCAGCTCGCGCAGGTCCTGCGCGGCGTCAATGCGACCTCGGGCGGCCGGCTCCTCATCGGACCGGACTCCTTCGACGACGCGGGGATCGTCTCCCTCGCGGGCGCCCCCGGTCTGCCCGCGGATTGCGACGCGGCGCTGGTGCAGACGATCGACTACTTCCCGCCGGTCGTCGACGACCCTTTCTGGTTCGGGCAGATCGCGGCGGCCAACGCGCTCTCCGACGTCTACGCGATGGGCGGCACGCCGTTCAGCGCGCTCAACCTCGCCGGGATCCCGCGCGACTTCCCGCCGGAGTGGACGGCGGCGATCTTTCGCGGCGGCTTCGACAAGATGCGCGAGGCCGCGACCCCCGTCGCGGGCGGTCACACGGTCCAGAGCAACGAGGCCTTCTTCGGTTTCGCCGTCACCGGCCTCGTCGACCGCCGCAAGGTGGCCGCGAACTCGGGCGCGCGAGCGGGCGACGTCGTCTACCTGACGAAGTCGCTCGGCATGGGCGCCATGACGACCGCCGCGAAGAAGCAGGCGATCACCTGGGCGGAGATGGAGCCCGCCGCGCGGCAGATGGCGACGCTCAACGACCGCGCGGCGGCCGCGATGAACGCCGTCGGCGCGCACGCGTGCACCGACGTGACCGGCTTCGGCCTCGTCGGCCACGCGCGCAACGTCGCGAAGGCGAGCGGGGTCACGCTGCGGCTCGACCTCGCGCGCTGTCCGTTCTTCCCCGGCGCGATCGAGCTCGCGCGGCGCGGCCTCTGTTCCGGCGGATCGAAGCGCGGCAAGGCGGCGCTCGCGGAGGTCGTGCGCGCGCGCGCGGACCTCGACCCGGCGCTCGTGGACCTCGCCTACGACGCGGAGACGTCCGGCGGCCTGCTCATCGTCGTCCCCGCGGCCTCCGGCGCGGCGCTCGAGCGCGAGCTCGGCGCGCGCGGCGTCCCGGCGCACGCGATCGGCGAGTGCGCGCCCGCGTCGGACGTCTTGATCGAGCTCGCGTGAACGCGCGCGGCCGAGCGGCGCGCGAGGCGGCGCGCGCGTGAGCGCCATCGGCGAACGCGGCGAGCTCGTCCCGGGTCCGCCGTGGATCGTGGGCCTGCGCGGTTCGCCGCTCGAAGCGCCCGAGAACACGCTCGCGTCGCTCGCGCGCGCGCTCGAGCTCGGTCTCGACGGCGTCGCGTACGAGGTGCGCGCCACGCGGGACCGCGAGCTCGTGCTCGCCCGCGACGCCGAAATCGCACGCACCACGAACGGGACGGGGCGCGTCGCGGAGCGCGCGTGGCGCGAGCTCGCCGAGCTCGATGCCGGCGGCTGGTTCGGCGCGCGCTTCCGCGGGGAGCAGCTCGCGTTGCTCGAGGAC
>JACRIO010000153.1 GCA_016220035.1 Planctomycetota bacterium
AGGTCGAGCGTGCGCGGGCCGTCGCGCACGCCCGCGACGCGCACGCGCAGCTCCGTGCGTTCGAGCGCGAGCAGGTGGTCGAGCAGCGCGCGCGGCGCGAGCTCCGTCGCGAGCCGTGCCGCTCCGTTCAGGTAAGCGCCCTGGCCCGGCGGGCCGCCCTCGGGCTCGGTCTCGATCCAGCTCGACACGCGCACGAGGCGCGTCCTCGGGAGCCGCGCGAGGCCCTCGACGGCGCGCGCGAGGTGCTGCTCGCGGTCGCCGAGGTTGCTCCCGAGCCCGACGTACGCCGCGTGCATCACGAGCGTCCCGCGAGCACGGGCGGCTCGCCGATCGGAGGGGCCGGCGCGCGCGGTCCACGCTTCCCGAAGACGGAACGCGCGATGCCGACGAGCACGTAGAGGTGGAACACGAGGAACACGGACAGCACCGGCGCCGCGAACAAGAGGAACGCCGCCACGACCACCGCGACCAGCGTCACGAACTGCCCGCGGCCCGTCAGCGCCGAGAACATGTGCACGTAGCGCACGCGGCTCACCATGAGCAGCCCGAGCGCCGGGAGCATCAGCCCGAGCGCGGGCAGGAACCAAACGAGCCCCGCGCTCTTGTGCAGGTCGGGCAGGAAGTCGAGCAGCGCGCCGAGCGGCGTGCGCGAGCCGTCGCTGAGCTCGATGTCGGGGTTCTTGAGCGAAAGGTACATGAGCATCGCCGCCGCCATCGTCCCCGCCGCCGCGGGCGAGGGCAGGCCCTTGAACTGCTTGTGGGCTTCCGGGTCGGGGTCGTTCTCGAGGTTGAAACGCGCGAGGCGCAGGATCGCCATGACGCTGAACACCGCGGCGACGATGAAGTGCAGCCGCGGGTTCACGGCGTAACCGAAGCCCGGCCCCTCGTGCTCGATCAGGACCTTGGCGAGCACCGCCGGCGCGACGCCGAACGTGATCATGTCCGAGAACGAGTCGAGCTGCGCCCCGAAGTTGGACGCGCCCCCCACCATGCGCGCGACCTTGCCGTCGACCGCGTCGAAGACCATCCCGAGGAAGACGAGCCAGCAGGCCGTCGCCATCTTCGAATAGAAGTGGCCGGCCTCCGGCCCCTGGAAGGCGAGCGCGTCGATCCCCTTGCAGATGGCGAGCAGCCCGCAGAAGGCGTTCGCCAGGGTGAGGAGGTTCGGGAGCAGGTGGATTTTTCGCACGCGGGTCCGCGCGTCCGTACCGGACGGAGCGGGAGGGGTGTCAGGCTACCCGATGTCCATGCCGCGCCGACGCGGGAGGAAGAGCCCGTTCCGCCGACCCCGGCGCAGCAGTAGGATCCGCCGCGAACATGAGCTCCATCGTCCACCTCCACGGGCGCGAGATCCTCGACTCGCGCGGCAACCCCACGGTCGAAGTCGACGTCGCGCTCGAGAGCGGGGCCACGGGGCGCGCGTGCGTGCCTTCCGGCGCGAGCACCGGCGTGCACGAGGCGCACGAGCTGCGCGACGGCGGCGCGCGCTACCTCGGCAAGGGCGTGCAGAAGGCCGTCGCGCACGTCAACGGCGAGATCGCGCGCGAGCTCGTCGGGCTCGACGCGCTCGACCAGGCGGGCGTGGACCAGGCGCTCATCGCGCTCGACGGCACGCCCAACAAGAAGCGCCTCGGCGCGAACGCGATCCTCGGCGCGTCGCTCGCCGTCGCCAAGGCCGCGAGCGAGGAGACGGGCCTCCCCCTCTACCGCTACATCGGCGGCGCCGCGGCGAACCTCCTGCCGGTGCCGATGCTCAACATCCTGAACGGCGGCGCGCACGCGGACAACAACGTCGACATCCAGGAGTTCATGGTGATGCCCTTCGGCGCGCCGACGTTCGCCGAGGGCCTGCGCATGGGCGCCGAGGTCTTCCACGCGCTGCGCAAGCAGTGCAAGCAGCGGAAGCTCAACACCGCCGTCGGCGACGAAGGCGGCATCGCGCCCGACCTCGGCTCGAACGAGGAAGCGATCACGCTGATCCTCGGCGCGATCGAGAGCGCGGGGTTCAAGCCCGGCGCGGACGTCAAGCTCGCGATCGACGCGGCCTCGGCCGAGTTCTACGCCGACGGCAAGTACACGATCGACGGTCGGCCGCACACGTCGAAGGAGCTCGTGGCGTACTACGCGAAGCTCGTCGAGCGCTACCCGTTCTTCAGCATCGAGGACGGCCTCGACCAGGACGACTGGGAGGGTTGGCAGCACCTCACCGCGACGCTCGGGAGCCGCGTGCAGCTCGTCGGCGACGACCTGTTCGTCACGAACGTCGAGCGATTGAAGCTCGGCCTCCAGAAGAAGGCGGCCAACGCGGTCTTGATCAAGGTCAACCAGATCGGCACGCTCACCGAAACCTTGGCGACGATCGGCATGGCGCACACGCACGGCTACCGCTGCATCTCCAGTCACCGCTCCGGCGAGACGGAGGACACGACCATCGCCGACCTCGCGGTGGGCACGAACTGCGGGCAGATCAAGACCGGCGCGCCCTGCCGCACCGACCGCGTCGCGAAGTACAACCGCCTGCTCCGCATCGAAGAGGAGCTCGGCAGCCACGCCCGCTACGCGGGACGGATCCTCGCCTGACCATGCAGGAAGCGACCCAACGACCGCTCGAACCGCTCGCCGCCTCGACGCCGGCGGAGGCGCCCGTCCACGCCGCTCCGCCCGCGTCCACGGCGCCGACGGAG
>JACRIO010000163.1 GCA_016220035.1 Planctomycetota bacterium
CGGTGCTCCTGCGTGAGGCCGCCGTGGAGCGCCTCGGCGCGCCAGCCGTGCGCGTTCATCGCCTCGGTGAGGTCGTCGACCTCGACGCGCGTCCTGCACACCACGATCGTCGACGCGGGCGACTCCGCGTCGAGCACGCGCGTCGCGAGCTCCTTTCCGTACTTGTGGATCGCCTCCGCGACCTGCATCGCGAGCTCGCGCGTCGGCACGAGCACGAGCGCGCGCGGGGCGTTGCGCTCGGCGCGGCGGTCCGCGACGCGCTGGAGCAGGGGCAGCGCGAACGCGGCGGTCTTGCCCGTGCCGGTCGCGGCCTGGCCCAGGAGGTCCTTCCCGGCGAGCAGCGGCGGGATGGAGGCGGCCTGGATGGGGGTCGGCTCCTCGTAGCCGAGCGCCGCGAGCGTGCGCGTGAGCTCCGGGCGCAGGCCGAGGGCGGCGAACGCACTCGTCTCGACCGCCGGCGCGTCGGCGCGGTCGCCCCCGGGCTCGGGGACGGCCTCCCGCGGTTCGTCGGGGCGGGGGGCGGCGTCGTCGGGGAGTTGCTCGGGATCGTCCATGGAGAGTTCGGCGTGAGGAGGGGAACCCGAGAGTTTCTCACGCCGCGGCTCCGGGCGCGAGGCGGATTCCGTGAGCGACTTCGCGCGGCGGCGCTGGCGCGCTCCGAGCGGGCTTCGCGGGACTCATTTCGTACGGATCCGCGCGCACCCATTGCGTCGACGGAGCGGGCGTCGCGGGTAGGATCACCGCGACCGCAGGCAGGCGGACGAACGCACCTCGTACGAACACGGCGAGCTCGGCGTCGTCCGTGGCGGACACCCCCGATGCAGCGCCCCCCGATTTCCCCGGTCCGTGCGTCCCTTCGCCCGTCGAGCGCGTGCGTGCTCCTCGTCCTCGCCGCCTGCTCGGCGCCCGATTGGGAGCGCGACGCCGACCGCGAGGTCGCGGCGATCCTCGCGGACGGCACGCGACGCGGCCTGGGCGATCGCGAGGCCACCGTCGCGCGGCCGAAGTCGAAACCCGCGCCCGAAGCCCCGCCCGCGGCCGGCGCGGACGCTCCCGCGGAGAAGCCGGCCAACTCATCGGCGGCTCCGCGCGTGCTCGCGCTCGCCGAAGCGCTCGACACGGCCGTGCGCTCGAACCGCGAGCTCGTGGCGCAGAAGGAATCGCTCTACCAGACGGCGCTCGGGCTCACGGGCACGCGCTACTCGTTCTCGCCGCGGCTCGCATCGGCGCTCGGCTACACGTTCGCGGGCAGCGACGCGGGCGGCGAATCGCACGGCGCCACGTGGAGCGCGAGCGTCGCGCAGGTGCTGCCCTTCGGCGGCGAGGTCTCCGTCAGCGGAAGCACGACCTTCGGCAGCGCCGCGGGCAACACGTACTCGTCGCTCGCGGCGATCCATCTCTCGCAGCCGCTCCTGCGCGGCGCGGGCCGCGACATCGCGTGGGAGGGGCTCACGCAGGCCGAGCGCAGCCTGCTCTACGCCATCCGCAACTTCGAGCTCTTCCGCGAGGGCTTCAGCATCGACGTCGCGCGGCGCTTCTACGACCTCGTGCAGCAGAAACAGTCGCTCGAGAACCAGCGGCGCAACCTCGAGGGCTTCGTTTTCGGCCGCAAGCAGGCCGAGGCGTTGTTCAGCGTCGGCCGCACGAACGAGCTCGAGGTGCTGCGCGCGCGCAGGAGCGAACTCACGTCGCAGAACAGCTTGATCGAAGCGGAGGAGAGCCTGCGCCTCGCGATGGACCGCTTCCGCATCTTCCTCGGCCTCCCCGAGGGCGTGCACGTGGACGTGCAGGACGAGGAACCGAAGTTCGTGCCGGTGGACTACGACGTCGACTCCGCGGTCGCGGTGGCGCTCGAGAACCGCCTCGACTGGCTGAACCAGAAGGAGCAGCTCGAGGACGCGCGCCGCGGCGTGCGCATCGCGAAGAACGGGCTCCTCCCGGATCTCGCGCTCACGCTCGACGGCGCGGTGAGCGCGCCGGCCGCCGGTGCGTTCGAGGGGCAGGAGCTCGACCACACGTCCTACGGCGCGGGGCTCTCGCTCTCGATCCCGCTCCAGCGCGTGAACGAGCGCAACTCCTACCGTTCCGCGCAGCTCTCGCTCGCGAGCGCCGAGCGCGGCGTCGCGCAGTTCGAGGACGACCTCGTCGTGTCGGTGCGCAGCACGTTCCGCGAGCTCGCGCGGCGCGAGCAGAGTCTCGACATCCAGGAGCAGCTCATCACCGACCAGGAGAAGAACGCGAAGATCGCGCAACTGCGTTTCGAGCAGGGCGACTTCAGCAACCGCGACCTCGTGGAAGCGCAGGAGGCGCTGCTCGAGGCGCGCAACGCGCTCATCCAGGAGAAGGTCAGCTACGAGATCGCGCGGCTCGGCCTCCTGAGGGACCTCGGGATCCTGTTCATCGACGAGAAAGGCATGTGGAAGGAATGAAGCTCGTCCTGTTCCTCTTCCTCGGCGGCGCCGTCGCGTTCGGCGCGATGAAGGTGCTGGCGCCCTCGCAGGGCCTGCTCTCGAGCGGCGGCGGACCGGTGATCGCCGCGGAGGCCACGACGCCCGTCGTGGAGGAGCCGCTGCCGATCACCGTCGCCGAGTCGGGCTACCTCAAGGCGAAGAACTCGCTCAACCTCCAGCCCAAGTTCGAGCGGCGCGGCACGATCACGTGGCTCGTGAAGGAGGGCAAGACGGTCGAAACGGACGAGGTGCTCGTCGAGTTCGACAAGACCGAGCTCCAGACGCAGATCGACGACATCCAGAACGAGCTCGTGCAGTACCGGACCGAGCTCGAGTCCGCGCGGGCCGAGTTCGAGATCCAGAAGCGCGAGAGCGCCGCGACGGTGGAGAAGGCGGAGTTCGCGCTCGACGTGGCGCGGAAGAAGCTCGAGCTCTACGAGAAAGGCGAGGGGCCGAACGAGGAGCGCAAGAAGCGCCTCGCTTCCGAGAAGGCGCACTCCGAGCACGAGCGCGCGAAAGAGCGCTTCGACAAGGTGCCCGAACTGCGCGCGCAGGGCTTCCTCACGAAGATCCAGGAGGAGGAGGAGCGCATCGCGCTGCGCGAGAAGGAGATCGAGGTCGAGAACTCGGACAAGGACCTCGAGCTGTGGCTCACCTACACGCGGCCCATGGAGCTCGCGGAGCGCAACAACGCCGTCAAGGACGGCCAGCGCGAGCTCGCGAACGCGCGTGAGAAGGCGGAGATCGGCCTCAAGGAGAAGGAGACACGCACGCAGCGCTCCGAGGGCCGCGTCAAGACGACCGAGGCGCGCGTGGCGAAGCTCGAGAAGGAGCTCGCCTACATGACCATCAAGGCGCCGCGCGCCGGCATCGTCTACTACGGCGACCCGTCCGAGCCGTGGATGCACGACGAGGTCAAGATCGGCGCGAACCTCGGCCGCGGCAACACCGTGGTCTCGCTCCCCGACCTCAAAGAGATGCAGGTGATGATCCAGGTGCACGAGGCGGACATCGACCTCGTGAAGCTCGAGCAGAAGGTCGTGGTGACGCTCGAGGCGGTCAAGGGCAAGACCTTCGAGGGCAAGGTGTCGCGCATCGGCGCCGTCGCGGACTCGAACTGGGGCAACCCCGAGAACAAGACGTTCACGGTCGAGATCACGCTCCTGCCGATCGAGGTCGAGCTGCGCTCGGGCACGACGGCGCGCGCGGAGGTCCAGGTCGAGACGCTCGAGAGCGCGCTCCAGGTCCCGATCCACGCCGTGTTCTCGGAGGGAGCCGAGCACTTCGCGTTCGTCGTGAACGGCGACGCGTACGAGAAGCGCGCGGTGAAGCTCGGCAAGAACAACAACCACAGGGTGCAGGCGACCGAGGGTTTGAAGAAGGGGGAGCGCGTCCTGCTCTACGACCCGCGCGAGGCGGGGCTCGGCAACGAGAAGAAGGACGCGGGCTCGAGCAGCGCCGCGGCCGAGGCGCTGGGCGCGACGCCGTCCGCCGCGACGCCCCCCGCCGCGCCGACGTCGGGGTCGAAGCCGTGACACGCGCGCCCGCACCCCATCGACGACGTCGCGCGAGTGCCAGCGCGCACGGAGACGCGTGCGCGTGAGCGGCGACGCGATCGTGCGCCTCTCCGGCGTGGGCAAGGTCTACGGCGACCCCGCGCACGGTCTCGTCGTGCTGCGCGCCGTCGACGTCGCGATCGCGCGCGGAGAGTTCGTCGGCCTCGTCGGCGCGTCGGGCTCGGGCAAGACGACCATGATGAACATCCTCGGCTGCCTCGACCGGCCGACGACGGGGACCTACGCGCTCGCGGGCGAGGACGTCTCGAAGCTCGACGACGACCGGCTCTCCGATCTGCGCAACCGCGCGATCGGGTTCGTCTTCCAGTCCTTCCAGCTCATCCCCGAGCTCACCGTGCGCGAAAACGTCGAGCTACCGCTCGGCTACGTCCGCGGCGCTCGCGCGACGCGCGCGAAGCGGCGCGCGCGGGCGGAGGAGCTGCTCGCCTCGGTCGGGCTCGCGCAGCGTCTCGGCCACAAGCCCGCGCAGCTCTCCGGCGGCGAGTGCCAGCGCGTCGCGATCGCGCGCGCGCTCGCGAACGAGCCCGCGCTGATCCTCGCCGACGAACCCACGGGCAACCTCGACACGAAGAGCGGCGAGGACGTGATGCAGATCCTGTTCGGCCTGCACGCGGCCGGGCGCACGATCGTGATGGTCACGCACAACCCCGAGATCGCCGCGCGGCTGCCGCGCGTCGTCGCGATGGGCGACGGGCGCGTCGTGCGCGACGGCCCGCCGAGGAAGCTCGCCGGTTCGGCCGCGATCGGCGCGGAGGAAGCGAGCTGACCATGGGCCTCGACGCGCTGTTCGATCTCCTGCGGCTCGGGTTCGAGAACCTCCTGCGCAACAAGCTGCGCTCGTTCCTGACGATGCTCGGGATGATCTTCGGCGTCGGCTCGGTGATCGCGATGCTCAGCGTCGGCGCCGGCGCGCGCAAGGAGATCCTCGAGCGCATCCAGTCGCTGGGCATCACGAACATCATCGTGAACTCGGTGAAGCCGCCCGCGGAGACGAAGACGGAGACGCAGGCCGAGCAAAGGTGGATGGACAAGTACGGGCTCACCTTCGACGACCGCGAGCTGCTCGACGCGACCTGCCCGTCGATCGACCGCGTGCTCCCCGTGAACCTGGTGAAGCAGCCCGTCTGGCGCGGCAGTCGGCGCGTCGATGCCTCCGTCTTCGGCGTCCTGCCCGAGCACCTCGCCATGTTCCACCTGGAGGCCGGCCGCGGGCGCGTGTTCAACGAGCTCGATGCCGTGGAGTGCAAGCAGGTGTGCCTCGTGCGCCAGGGGCTGGTCGACGAGCTCCAACTGCTCGAGGACCCGATCGGCGCGCGCGTGAACGTCGGCCGCGAGAGCTTCGAGATCGTCGGCGTGCTCGCCGACCAGGCGTTCCGCTCGCACACGCAGAAGGCCCTCGCGATCGACGGACGGACGCAGGAGGTCTACGTCCCGTACACGACCTCGATGCGCACGTTCGGGACGATGACCTTCGTGCAGAAGGCGGGCAGCGAGGAGCGCACGATGGTCGAGCTCGACCAGATGATCGTCGTCGCGAAGAGCGCGGACCTCGTGCGCCCGACGGCGCGCATCATCGCGAACGTGCTGGAACGATCCCACAAGCGCAAGGACTACGAGATCGTCGTGCCGCTCGAGCTCCTGCAGCAGTCCGAGCGCACGCAGGCCGTCTTCAACGCCGTGATGCTCGTCATCGCGGCCATCTCGCTGCTCGTCGGCGGCATCGGCATCGCGAACATCATGCTCGCGACGATCACCGAGCGGACGCGCGAGATCGGCGTGCGCCGCGCGATGGGCGCGCGCCGGCGCGACATCCTGCTCCAGTTCCTGACCGAGACCGCGACCATCGGCGTCGTGGGCGGGTTGTTCGGCTGCCTCTTCGGCCTCGCGGCGATCCGCGCGGTCGTCCTCTACACCGGCTGGCAGGCCGTGATCGAGCCGCACTTCGTGATCGTCGCGCTCGCGATCTCGGGCGGCGTCGCGATCCTCGCGGGTCTCTACCCGGCGCGCCGCGCGGCCGCGATGGATCCGATCGGAGCGCTCAGGTACCAGTGACGCGCGCGCGTCGGACGCGCTTCGTCGAACGCTCCGCGCGTCGCGTGCTCGACCGCCGCTCGCGGATCAGTCGGGGTTCGCGCTGTCGTGGCACTGCATGCACAGGTTGCCCTGCGTCGTGCCGTTCGAGTCGCCATCCTCGGTCAGCACGCCGGTCCCCGAACGGAAGATCAGCCCGCGCGGATTGCCGTTGCCGTGCGCCTTGTGGCAGGTGATGCACGTCGGCGTCGCGTCGCGGCCGACCGGGCGCCAGAGGCCGACCTCGCTCATCACCTTGACGCGGTTGTTGTGCGAGTTGTAGCGGGCGACCATGTCGTTCTCGAGGTCCTTGTCCTCGACCGGGTGCTCGGGCAGCGGTCCCGTCCGCGAGCCGCCGCCGCTGCTGCCGCCGTCGAGCTGGTTGCCGTGCACGCGCGCGTGGCACCCGCCGCACCACCGCGCGATCGCGGAGCGCTGGTCGTTGGGCTCGGTCCAGTCGACGCGCGCCTCGTCGTACGCGAGCGGCTGGCGCAGGAACACGTCGCGCGCGAGGTTGTTCGTGCCGAAGGCGCCCTGGTTGTAGGTGACGAAGCGCGCGCTCCCCGTCCCCGGGTTCACGCGCAGGTTGCGGTACTGGCTGCCGGTCGGGTGGCCGACGCCGACGCCGCCGTGCGGGTCGTGACAGTTGATGCACGTGAGGCCGCGGCCCGCGCCGTTCTCGTTCTGGGGGTTCCACGTCGGCGACGAGTCCGGCGCGTTCTCGAGCGAGTCGAGCGTGTGTCCGGTGCTGGTCGCGCCGCCCATCCCGAAACGATTGAGGTACCCGCCGAGGCGCACGATGCCGGGCTGATCGCCGGAGTTGACGGCACCCATCACGTCCGTCGCCGCGGGCGATCCGTCGTGGCACGCGAGGCACAGGTCGTTGACCTGGTTGCGCAGGAGGCTCTTGTTCGGGCCGAGCCCGCCGAGGGGCGTGAAGCCGCCTCCGTTGCGCTGGAAACCGTGGCTCTGGCTGAAGTGCATGACGTGGCAGTCGCTGCACCGGAGCGTGTCGCCGGCGTGGTAGTCCCCGGCCGCGGCGATGGGCACGACGAGGGCCAGCACGAGGAGCGGCGCACCCCATCCGCGCGGGGCGGTCGGCCGGTCGGGGGCTCCGTCGGCGTCGCGGCCGGCGTCCCTGCGTGAGGAGTCGAGGCGGATCGTCAAGTTCGAGGCGCAGCTCCGTCGCCGTCTTCGGCCATCGTACGGCGCGCGCTGGACCCGCGCTCTGCGCAATCCGCGGGGGCGAGCCCCGTCGGCGCGCCGCGCGACCGGGGTGGAAGGGCTTTCGGATCCGTCCGGGTCGCGCCCGCAGTCGCCGAACTCGCCGTCGCCGCGCCCGCAGTCGTCGCGCCCGCCGTGGACGCGCACGGCGGCGCTGCGTGCGCCGCCGGTCGAGACGAGCGCGGTCGCGCTACCTCCCGCTCGCGGCGGGAACCGCCGCCGGGGCCGTGCCCGCGTGCTGCGCGACGATGGCGGGCCAAGTCGTCTCGAACGCGGCGAGGAGCTTCTCGAACGCGAGCTCTTCGGCCGTGATGCGCTGCGACTCGAAGTCCTCCTCCTTGCCGAGCGTGCTCTGCCGCAGCTCGCGGCGCTCCGTCGCCTCGGCGGAGCCGTAGAAGTAGCCGCTGCGCACGTCGAGCAGGACGCACTGCGCCGTCGCGGCGACCTTGCTCACGCGCGTCGGCGCGATGCCCAGCGTCACGAGCGTCAGGATCGGCGCGTCGTCGCGTTCGTGGAAGGTCGTGTCGAAGGTGTAGAGCAGGAGCAGGTCCGCTTGCATGCGCGCGGCCGCGGCGCGGAGCTCGGTGTCGCTGCCGATTTGCTCGGGCACGAGCAGCGAGCTCGCGAGCGCGACGTCGCGCACGTCGGGCAGCGCACGGAGGCGCGCGAGGTGCTCGGGCTTCTCCGCCTCGCGCACGCCGACGACGGTCCACTTGCCGCCGCTGGACTTCGGCTCCCACGAGTAGGAGCGGTAACCCTGCTCCTGCACGCGCACGAGCGCCACCGTCGCGGGCCAACCCGCCGCGGGCTTGCGCTCGAGGATCGCCTGGATCGACGCGTCGGTCGAAGCCTGCGGAGCGATCTCCTGGAGCTTCGCGCCGCGACCGGGCGGGACGTAGGTGGATGCGCACGCTGCGCAGAACGCGAGCGTGAACGCGGCGGCGAAGAAGGAGCGAAGCGAGAACATGCGGCACCTCGTGGTTTGCGATGGGGTGCGCGCAGCGTAGGGACGGCGGTCGCGGGGGGACACCGGGAACCTGCTCCCGGGACGGTGCCAGCGCAAGAGGCTCGCGCAGCGGCGCGCGGGGCAGGGCGTCGCGAGCTTGCAGAAGGCGTTGCAGATCGCGGGCGCGCGCTCGGTGATCACCTCCCTGTGGAAGGTGCCCGACGAGGCGACGAAGGAGCTGATGCTCGATTTCTACCGGCGCGTGTGGGTCGAGAAGCAGCCGAAGTGGAAGGCGTTGTGGGAGGCGAAGCGCCGCCTGCGCGAGGCCCGGGACGAACGCGGGGACCCGAAGTACACCTTGCGCGACTGGGCGGCGTGGGTGCTGACCGGCGAGCCGGACTGAAGCCGCGGTCCGGCTTCCGTGTGGGTCAGGGTCCGCCGTCCGTCGCCGCCGGGCGCGACGCGCTCGATTTCGACGCGCCTCGCCGCTCCACAGCGCGCGTGCGCTGCGGTTAGCATGCAGGTACGGTCAACGCCGCGTACCCCGACCTCGACCCTCGAACAAGGAAGGCCCTTCATGCACTCGATCTTCGTGCACCTCCTGGACGTATCACGAGACGAGATCAGCGACTACTTCGATGCGCACGCCGAGCGCGGCCTGCGCGAGCACTGGTACTCGCCTCACCGGACCGATCCGGACTTCTCGATTCGTTTCCCGCACGCCGGTTCCGACTTCCGTGACGCGGAGAATCGAAAGCACGTCGTGGAGGCGCTCGAGCGCGAGCCGGACATGACCGTGCAATTCGACGCGGGCCTCAAACGTCCGGCGCACAAGCAACTGCGCGCCTTCCTGACGGCGCTGCTCACGAAGTACTCGGGGGTGGCGCTCGACGACCTGTCGACGCACGTGTGGACGGTGGAGGAGCTCCAGGACGACGTCCACATCGGCGGCTTCGCGTTCGCCGACCACGAGAGCTGGCGCAAGCTGCACAAGATCCACCCCAGTGCTCCACGCTCCGCCGAGCACGGCAAGCAGCAGGAGCGGTAGCGCGCCCGTCGGGGTGCGGACAGCGAGCGCGCGAGGTTCGGTCCCGATGCGTGGCGTCTCTTCTTCGTGAACCTCGAGCGACCCGCGCCGCGCGTCGGGGCGCTCGGGTGCTCTTCCCTCCGTGATGCCCGGCCCCTTTCGCGCCGGCGGGGAAACTGGGGAACGACTTTTTTCGGTGTTCCTAGAAAGGCCGTGGAGCACGCCCGCTCGCGTTTGAGGTCACAAACTGTGACCTCAAAGAAGTCGTGAGACAGCAGAGGGTTGTGGCGTAAGCACAAGCCCTGGGAGGCTGCGCACCGAGTGGCGGGGCCAGGGCATTGCAATTCGAGTTCCGGAGGGTGGCCAGGCGTTCCCCAGTCCGCGTACCGGGCCTGTGGGGCCGCTGAAACCTCTCTGGGATTCATCGATGCCCAATCGAAAGGAGTGACGTCGAGCCGATGCCATGGCAGTCGACGACGTCCTTCTTCCGGTTCCCCGGCCCCACGGCCCGGCCGTTTCGATCGAGCGCTCCATCCTCCTGCTGCGCGGTCAGCGTGTGCTGCTCGATCGCCAACTCGCGGAGCTCTACGGGGTCGGGACGAAGGTGCTGAACCAGGCCGTCCGCCGCAACCTGGAGCGCTTCCCCGAGGACTTCCTGTTCCGGCCCACCGAGGCCGAGTGCGAAGCGCTCCGCTTTGTGCTCCCCGAAGCGCTCGGTCGCGGCGGCCGGCGCCATCCGCTCTTCGCGTTCACCGAACAGGGCGTCGCGAGGCTCTCCAGCGTCCTGCGCAGCCCGCGCGCTGTCGCCGTGAACGTCGAGATCATGCGGGCGTTCGTTCGCGTCCGCCGGTGGGCGGGTGAGCACGAGGAGCTCGCGGTGAAGCTCGCCGACCTCGAACGCGAGTTCGGGGCGCGCAGCGCGGAGCACGCGGCCCACATCGAGCGCATCTACGCCCTGCTGGACGAGCTGGCCGGTCCGGAGTCGGAGGGAGCTCTCGAGGAACGCGTGTGGATCGGGTTCAGGACGAGCTCGAACGCAGCGGGATCCTGAACGTACGACCTCGGCTCAATACTGCTTCGGCACCGCATTCAGCTTCGTCAGCGCTTCCTCGCAGTTCACGCCGATCAACTGGAAGTACTCGCGGATCGAGTGCCACCGCGGCGGGCTGAAGTCCTTCGCGCGCTGCAAGCCCTGCGCGCGCGACATGTGGCCCTCGCGGATCATGTTGCTGATCATGACCTCGTCCTCGGCCCAGCCCGCGATCGTCTGGTAGATGAAGTTGTACCAGGCGGCGGAGCCGTCGCCGATGCGCCACGTGCTCTGCGTGTCGGTGGCGATCTCCCAGTCGTACTCGCGGCGGATCGTGCCGACGATCTCCTCCTCGGTCCACGGCAGGTAGTGGAAGAGGTAGAGGAAGTCGTCCTTCTGCACGAACGTGCAGTAGTAGGCCCACAGCGTGTCCCACACGGACTCGTTCCAGTAGCCCGGGTTCTTCACGTAGTTCTTGAAGTAGTACCAAAGCAGCGCCATCTCGTTCCGGAACGACAGCCCCGTCAGCGTCATGCCGTGGTCGTCCTCGAGGATCCCGCAGAGGCCCGTCTTGTAGGGCGTGTCCTCGATCATGTTGCCCGTGCAGAAGACGACGAGCTTGATGCCCGTCTCTTTCCGGAGCTGCCGCGCGTAGTGATAGAACTGCTTGTCGCCCGCGGTGAACAGCGTGACCATGCCGAGCTCGGGCCTCTTCAGCCACGCCTCGACGTTCTTGCGGATGTAGCGCCGCTTCGCCTGGATGTCCGCGCTGCGTAGGATGTGCTCGACGCCGAGCTTGCCGCACACGCGCGCCTGGTTGCGCCGCGCGAGGTCGGTGACCATGCCCCAGTCGTAGGTGAAGGCGACCGGGTTCATCCCCAGGACCTTCTTCATGTAGTGCAGGCCGTAGGCCGAGTCGCGTCCGCCGCTGAACGCGACGATCACGTCGGGCGAGCCGTCTTTCGATCGGTACGGCTCGACGAGCTTCTCGAGCGCCTCCGGACCCTTCGGCGCGATCTTGCGCCAGTGGTTGCAGTACGAGCACACGCCGTCCGCGTCGAAGCGCATGAACGGATAGCTCTCGGGCAGGATGCACTTCGTGCAGCGTCGCAATTGATCGGGCGTGCGCTGGTGGTTCACGATCGCGAGCGGCTTCGCGCGTTCGTGCGCGGCGACCTTCGCGCTCTCGCCGGGCTTCGGCACGAGCAGGAAGCGTTGGAGCGACAGGTCGCGCAGGGACACGACCATCCCCGTGAACGCGGGGAGCTGCTGGATGTGGATCTTCCCGACGACGCGCTCGAGGCCCGTTCCGTCGATGAGCTCCTGCAGGATGAAGCGCTCGGACGCGAACGCGAAGAAGGTGCCCTGTTCGTTGCGCACGTAGTGCAAGGAGCCCGTGTTCGTCGCGAGGAGCAGGTCGTCGAGCTCGTCGAACAAGACGCCGATCGACGCGGCGCCGCGGATCTCGCCGAAGGTCTTCACCGTGGCGCCCGCGAGGTCGCGCGACGTGTCCCAGTGCTCGCGAAGGATGCCGACGAGCACCTCGGTGTCGACGTCGCTCGTGCGGATCAGGTTCTTGTGCCGCGCCCAGAGCTCCGCGTCGTTGACGATGATCCCGTTGTGGACGCCGACCGTGCCGCGCGCGATCACGGGCTGGTTGTTGTCGGCGTTCGACTGGAAGCCGTTCGTGACGAGGCGCGTGTGCCCCGTGATCGCGAGCCCGGTCGGCGCGTTCTGCTGGAGGTTCCGCGCGTAGAGCTCGAGCGCGCGCCGGAAGAGCCGCGCGAACACGTCGCTGCCGAGGAAGGCCTCGACCGAGCCCGCCTGCTTCAGGACGTCGATGTTCTCGCCGTTGTGGCTCGTGAAGCCCGCCGCCTCGCTGCCGCGCGTCTTCGAGTACTGGTACAGGGCCTCGATCACGCTCCCCGCGAACTGCGCGGTGATGGCCGTGTCCTTGCCGAAGACGACACCGAAGATTCCGCACATGGCTCGTGATGGGCGAGTCGGGGAGGGAGCTCAGCGCGCGTCGCTGCGCGGGAGCGGGGGAGAGATGGGCGTGCGCGGGACGAGGGAGACGTCCAGCACGACGGCTTGCAGCACGAACTGCACGCCCAGGATGATCGGGAGCGCCACCGACATGACGTCGCCGGCGGCCGCGGGAGCAGCGTCGGCGGGCCGCGTGAGGTAGTAGTGCGTCGCGTTCGCGATGCCGAAGACGAGCATCGGCACGCCGATGAGCACGAAGACCGACAGGGCGGTGAAGTCGTGCACGAAGTAGCGCCACACGAGCCGTCGCAGGAGCCCGTACATGAGCCGCGGCGGGAACTCGAGCAGCACCTTCGTCGGCGACAGGTTCGACACCTCGTCGCCGTAGCGCGCGGGGATCGGCACGTCGCGCACGACGGCGCGCAGGATGCCGAGCTCCACGAGGAAGCCCGACTCGAAGTAGTAGCGCTTGGGCAGTCGCTCGAGCTCGATCTTCTCCAGGACGCTCGTGCGGAGCGCGACGTAGCCGTTCGCGGGATCGAACGTGTTCCAGTAGCCCGACGCGAGCTTCACGAAGAACGTGAGCCCCGCGTTGCCGAGGATGCGCACGAGCGGCATCTGCTGCAGCGACTTCAGCGACGAATAGCGGTTGCACTTGACCATGTCCGCCTCGTTCGCGAGGAGCGGCGCGAGGATCGCGGGGAGGCACGCGGGGTCCATCTGGTCGTCGCCGTCCATCTTCACGACGATGTCGAGCTTCCGCCGCACCGCTTCGGCGAAGCCCGTGGCCATCGCGCCGCCGACGCCCTGGTTCACGGCGTGGCGGAGCAGCGTCACGCGCGCATCGCCGAGGCGTTCGACCACGGCCGCCGTGTCGTCGGGGCTCTTGTCCTCGACGACGATGATCGCGCTCACCCATTCGGGGAGGCCGCGGACCACGCGCTCGATCTGGCCCGCGACGCGGTAGGCCGGGACCACGACGCCGACGCGCGTCGAGCCGAGGCCGGCGGGCGGCAAGATCGGGTGCTTCGTCGGGGGTGCGTCGGTCACGGAGAGGGGGGCGTCCAGGATCGGCACGGGGCCGGTGGCGCGGAGCGGGGGCGGCAGTCCCGCGGACGTCGCGGGGGGGAGTCCGTGCGTGTCCGGGGCCATGGGTCGAGTCCCGTCACGTTAGGCGAGGGGATCGCAGGGGTCCAGCGAGCTTGGATCGGCAGAGCGACGATCGGAGTTGAAGGGGTGGAAGCGCTTTCCGGTTCGCGCGGCTCCTTCGGCCGCGGCGCTCGGGCCCGGAGGGTCGTCTGCGCCTCCACGCGGCGTGGAAGGCCGCGCGCGTGGACGGCTAGACTCCCGCGCGTGACGAATACCGCGGCAGTGGCGAGCGCTCCGTCGGCCGAGGACTCGCGCTCGGACCGCCTCTGGATCGCGGCGCTCGTCCTCCTGATCGCCGCCGCGCTCGGGCTGCGGCTCGCCGGCCTCGATTTCCTCCTGCCGCAGAACATGGAGTCGGACGGCGGCGTCGTCGTGCGGCAGGTGGCGCTGATCGAGGAGGCTTCCGCCGATCCGTGGCGCGAGGACAACTGGTCCTACTACCCGCACCTCGTCGCGCGCACGGTCGCGGCCGCCACCCAGGCCTCGACGGCGGACGCGCGCACGCTCGAGGAGCACCTCGCCCGCGCCGCCGCCCCGCACGTGCGCGTGCGCCGCGTGGTCGCGTGGCTGTCGCTCCTCGCCATCCTCGCGACGTGGTGGATCGCACGCCGGTTCCTCGCGGCCGGCGCGGCCTTCGCGGCCGCGGCGTTCGTGGCGACGAGCCAGCTCGAGCTGTGCTTCTCGCAGGAGTCGCGCCCGCACGGACCGGCGGCGGCGCTCGCCGTGCTCGCCGTGGCGGCGGCGCTGCGCCTTCGCGCGCTACCGACGCTCGCGAACTACTTGCTCGCGGGCGGCTCCGCGGGGCTCGCGATCGGAGCGCTGCAGAGCGGCGTCCTCGTGCTCCTTCCTTTCTTCGCCGCGCACCTCCTGCGCGCGGGCGAACGCCGCGCGCGCGACTGGGGCGCCTTCGCGGCGGCGTTCGTCCCGATCGTCGTGTGCTTCCTCCTCTTCTATCCCTCGATCTTCGCGCCGAAACCGACGGCCGACGCGCCCGAGCTCTACGTGCGCGGCGACGGCAACGTGCAGTTCTTCGGGCACACGGTGTTCCTCGGAATGTTCAACGGCCGCGGCTTCGCGAACGTGTGGAACGCGCTCCTGGGCTTCGAGCCCGTGCTGCTCCTCCTCGCGCTGCTCGGCGTCGTCCTCTGGCTCGCGCGTTCGCGAAGGGGATCGCGCGACCTCCTCGTCGTGCTCGCCTACGTCGGGCCGTACCTGCTCGTGATCGGCCTCTACGAGCGCACCTACGAGCGCTTCGTGCTGCAGCTCGTGCCGTTCCTCGCGTGCGCGGCCGTCGCGCCCTTCGCGCGGCTCGCGGGTCCGATCGGACCGCGCGCGAACTTCCGCCGCATCGTCGCGACCGCCGCTGCGGTGCTCGCGCTGCTCCCGCCGACGGCGCTCGCGCTCGTGCTCGTCACGCGCCGAAGCGCGCCCGACACTTCCGATCGCGCCGCGGCGTGGATCGCGGAGCACGTGCAGCCCGGCGAGCGCGTCGCGATCGTCCCGTTCGTCGACGTGCCGCTCGCGCGCACGGAGGAAGCCCTCGCGGACGCCGAGCGCCTCGGCTGGCTCTCGCCGTGGCTGAACTACCAGCTCCGCGAGCGCGCGCACCTCTCCGCCGCGGGCCGCGTCGACGCGCGCACGCTCCCGCTCGGCCGCAAGAAGCAGCGCGACGCGGCGCTCGCGGACCCGTTCGGCTACCTGCGCGCCTCGGGCGCGCGTTGGGTGCTGCTCCCCGTCGTCGGCGTGCTCAGCACGGACGCTTCGTTCCGCGCGCTGCGCGCGGCGCTCGTCGAGCACGCGCGCTGCGCGGCGGTCTTCACCGCGGATGCTCGCGCGAAAGGCCCCGCGGACGTCGAGGACCTGCCGCTCGACGTCGGCGACTCCTCGTCGTGGGGGCGGCGCAACTGGTCGTTCGCACTCGGACGCGGGAGGGCGACCATCGGCGACGTGCTCGAGCTGTGGGACCTCGAGGGCGCGCGATGAAGGACCGCGCGCACGCGGACGGAGCCCGCGCCGCGCCGCGCGAGTGGGCGGTCGTGGCGCTGCTCGCGCTGCTCGCCTTCGCCTTGCGCGCGTGGAGCCTCGACTTCGCGCTGCCCGCGGCGATCGAGGACGACTCGGGCGTGCTCGTGCGCCAGATCGAGATGGTGCGCGACGCGACGCCGGCCGCGGAGCGCGACGAGAATTGGGGCCTCTACCCGCACCTCGTCGCCGAGCTCGCCGGCCGTGTCGCCCCCGACGACGCGCCGCGCGCCGCGGACGACACGGTGGAGGAGCTCCGCACGCGCGCCAACACGACGCACGTCCACGCGCGCGCGGCGGTGATGCTGCTCGGGCTCCTCGCGATCCCGCTCGCGTGGCTCGTCGCGCGGCGCTTCGTGGGCCGGGGGGCGGCGCTCCTCGCGGCCGCGCTCGTGTCGACGAGCCTCCTGTTCCAGTGCTTCTCGCAGGAAGCGCGCCCGCATGCCGCGGCGGCCGCGACGGCGCTCCTCGCGCTGTGGGCGGCACTGCGCCTCGTCGAGCGCGGCGACGTCCCGGCGTTCCTCGTCCTTGGCGTGTCCGGCGGGCTCGCGGTCGGCACGCTGCAGGACAACGTGCTCGTGCTCGTCCCGATCCTGATCGCGTGCGCGCTGCGGACGCGCGGGCCGGGCCGGGCGCACGGCGCATGGACGCTCGCGACGGTCGCGCTCGTGGCGGGCGGGTGGTGGCTCTTCAACGCGCACGGCGGAACGGGCGGCCCGCTGGTCCAGATGGACGCCGCGAAGCGCACGCTGCGGCTCTTCGGGCACAACGTGGTGCTCGGCGAGTTCGACGCGAGCGGTTTCGCGACCGTGTTCTGGAGCCTGTGGTCGTTCGAGACCGTCGCGTGCGTGCTCGCGCTCGCCGGCCTCGTCGTGTGGCTCGCGCGGATCCGCGGCCGCATCGACCGGCACGACTGGTTCGGCCAGCCCGAGCTCTTCCTGGTCGTCGCGTGGAGCGCGCTCCACCTGGTCGCGATCGGGATGTACGCGCGCACGTTCGAGCGCTTCTGCCTCCAGTTCGTGCCGATCCTGTGCGTCCTCGCCGCGTGGGGCGCGGAGCGCATCGTCGCGCGCGCGCGGTGGAGCCGCTTCGTCCTCGCGGCCGGCTGGATCGCGATGGCGCTCGTCCCCGCCGCGCGCTTCGCGGCGCTGCGCGCCGAGCCCATCGCGCAAGACCAGGCGGGCGCGTGGCTCGCGGCGAACGCGAAGCGCGACGAGCGCATCGCGCTCCACCCGCTGACCGACGTGCCGCTCCTGCGCACGAAGGAGGCGCTCGCGGGCGACGCGCGCCACTTCACGATGCCGTGGCGCGGCTTCACGCCGTGGCGGCGCTACCAGGAGCGCATCGCGGAGGAGCTCCTGCCGAACGAGCGCTTCGACGTGCGCCCGCTGATGCGCGCGAAGGACTACCCCGCCTTCGAGGCCGCGCCCGGCGAATGGCTCGCGGCGAGCGGCGCGCGGTACGTCGTGCTCCCGCTCCAGGCGATCCGCGAAGGCCCCGACGTCTTCCGCGCGCTGCGCGCAGCCTGCCGCGAACGCGGCGAGCTCGCCGCGCGCTTCCCCGCGCGCGCCGACGGCGAGACGGACGTCGTGCTCGGCTTCGAGGACCGCATCGAATCGGCCCGGCCGCACTGGACGTGGAGCCTCCTCGCGCGTGCGCCGATCTCCGTCGAAGTGCTCGAGGTGTGGAGACTGCGGTGAGCTCGCGTTCCTTCCACGGTCGCGCGCGGGGCGTCGCGGCCGCGCGCCTCGCGCTGCCCGTCGGCGCGCTCCTCGCCGCGTGCGCGCGCACGGATCCGCGCCCGAACCTGCTGCTCGTCACGCTCGACACGACGCGCGCCGACGCGCTCGGGTGCTACGTCATGCGGCCCGGGCTCACGCCGAACCTCGACGCGCTCGCGGCGCGGGGCGTCGTGTTCGAGCGCGCGCGCACGGTCGCGCCGCTCACGCTCCCGGCGCATGCGTCCATGCTCACGGGGCTCGTCCCGCCGCGGCACGGCGCGCGCGACAACGGGCTCGTGCCCGTGCCGTCGAAGGCGCGCACCGCCGCGGAGCTGCTGGCGGAGGCGGGTTACGCGACCGGCGGCTTCGTGAGCGCGGCCGTGCTCGATCCCGCGTGGGGCCTCGCGCAGGGATTCGAGGTGTTCGACGCGCCGCCGCCGCCGCCGCCGGAATCCGTCGTCCACATGGAGGAGCGCGCGGGGAGCGCCACGGTCGCGCGCGCGCTCGCCTGGCTCGGAGCGCGAGACGAGGCACGGCCGTTCTTCGCGTGGGTGCACCTCTTCGAGCCGCACGCGCCGTACGCGCCCGCGCCGGAGTTCCTCGCCCGCGCGAACGGCGACGCCTACCTCGGCGAGGTCGCGGCGGTCGATCACGAGGTCGGACGCGTGCTCGACGCGCTGCGCGGGAGCGGTGAGCTCGAACGCACGCTCGTGCTCGTCGTCGGCGACCATGGCGAGTCGCTCGGCCAGCACGGCGAGCCGACGCACTCGGTCTTCTGCTACGAGCCCGTGCTCCGTGTGCCGCTCGTCGTCCAGCTCCCCGGCGGCGCGCGCGCCGGCGAGCGCTCGAAGGCGACGGTGAGCGTCGTCGACGTGCTCCCGACGCTGCTCGATGCCGCGGGCGTCGCCCTTCCGCCGGGCCTCGACGGACGCGACCTCCTCCAGCCGCCCGACCCCGCGCGCGCCGTCTACTTCGAGTCGTACTGCGGCTGGCTGAACTACGGCTGGAGTCCGCTCGCTGGCGCTGCGCGCGGCGACGAGAAGTACGTGTGGAGCGGCGTCGATGAGCTCTTCGACCTCGCGACGGACGCGCGCGAGAAGCAGAACCGGGCGAGCACGCGGCCCGACGTGTGCGCGGCGTGGCGCGCGACCATCGCGGAGCTCGTCGCCGGTCCCGCGCTCTCGCCCGACGCGGGGAGGGACGTGGACGCGGAGCAGCGCGCGCGCGTGCAGAAGCTCGGCTATGCGGGCGCCGCGGAGCCCGGCCTCGCGCTGCCCGCACCGTGCGCGACGACCGGCCTTTCCTCGCCCTTGGAACGCAAGCCGGAGCTCGCC
>JACRIO010000172.1 GCA_016220035.1 Planctomycetota bacterium
GCCGAGCTCGCGCTGGAGCAGGAGCGCCACGTCGGCGGCGCTCGTGTGGTTCGCGAGGTGCAAGCCGAGCTCGCTCCGGCCCTCGCGGAGCGCGCCGTCGATGCGCGACTCGTAGCGCAGGTCGAGCTCGATGCGCGCGCCGCCCTCCTCCACGATCTCGCCTTCGAGGACGATCTGGACGAGGCCTTGGGCGCGGGCCGCGGGTGCGAGGACGAAGACCAGGGCCGCGAGGACGAACGAGCGATGGGGCATGACGGACTCCGAGGATGGGGCGGCGCTGGACGAGCGGCGCGGAGGTGCGCTTCCCGGAAGTCTGCCGAAGCCGCGCGAGAAGTGGGAGGACCGGCGGGCTCCGCGGTCGCGAAGGAGCCCGAGGAGCGAGCTCCGTGCTCGCGAACGGCTGCGCGGAGCGCCCTCCGCGCGACGCGCCTGCCTGGTTACCCCGTCTGGACTCGAACCAGAAATGACAGGACCAAAACCTGTAGTGTTACCGATTACACCACGGGGTAGCGCGCCAGGCCGACGCGGGCTTCATCGGATGCCGGAGCGTCGGGCGCCGAGTCCGAAGTCCCCGAGTTGGTTACCCCGCATGGATTCGAACCATGAATGAGAGAACCAGAATCTCTAGTGTTACCGTTACACCACGGGGTAACTCGGAGGGTCGGGAAAGATAGCGGCGCCGCCGCGGGGGGTCAACGGGCCGCATCCCCGGACAGCCCCGACAGCGCGCGTCGGCCGAGGTCCAAGGCCGTGTTCACGGCGAGGGCGCGGATGAGCTCGCGCTCGCGCGCCACGAAGCGACGCTCCTCCGCGTGGACCACGCCGTCGATCGCGACCCCGAACCACACGAGACCGACGGGCTTCTCGGGCGTTCCGCCGTCGGGACCCGCGACGCCCGTGATCGCGAGCGCGAGCCGTGCGTTCGCGCGCCGCGCGGCGCCCGCGGCCATCGCGCACGCGACCGCGCCGGAGACCGCGCCGTGCCGTTCGAGGAGCTCCGCGGGCACGCCGAGCTCCTCCACCTTGGCCGCGTTCGCGTAGGTCACCCAGCCGCGCCCGAACACGGCGCTGATGCCGGGGACGCTCGTCAAGCGCGCGGCGAGGAGCCCCCCCGTGCACGATTCGGCGAGCGCGATCGAAACGCGGCGGGCACGGAGCTCGGCGCCCAGGACGCGCGCGAGGTCGGGTTCGTCGCGCGAAAAGAGCTGCGCCGGGAAACGTCGCGCGAGCGCGTCCGCGTGTCCTCCCGCGAGCGCTTCGGCCTCGGCGGCGGTCGCCGCGGTCGCGCGCACGGTGACGGATAGGACGCCGTCCTTCGCCGTGACGCCGACGAGCGGGTTCGCGCCGCGGTGCATCGCCGCGCCGAGCTCCTCCGCGAGCGCGCTCTCGGCGAGCCCGAAGAGGTGCAGCGCGCGCGCGGCGACGGCGTGAGCGCGCGGAGCGTTGCGCAGGAGGCGCGGGACGAGCTCCCCTTCGAGCATCGGCAGCATCTCGCGCGGCGGACCGGGCAGCGCGACCACCAGCGCCCCGCCGAGCGCGAGCGCGAAGCCCGGCGCGGTGCCGCCCGGATTGTCGAGCACCGTGCTCCCCGCCGGGAACAGGGCTTGGCGCTCGTTCGCCGGGAGGAACGTCCTCCCGCGCGAAGCGAATAGGGCGCGCAGCTCCGCGAGCACGCGCGCGTCCTGCACCAGCACGACGCCGGCCGCGCGCGCGACCGCGTGCCGCGTCACGTCGTCGAGCGTCGGGCCGAGCCCGCCCGTGATGACGATCGCGGCATGGTCGGCGGAGAGCCGCGTCACGGCGTCCGCGAGTGCTTCCTCGTCGTCGCCGAGCACGAGGAACGACGCCGGCTCGTAGCCGAGGGCCGCGAGCGTCCGCGCGATCGCGCCCGCGTTCGTGTCGAGCGTCGTCCCGAGCACGAGCTCGTCCCCGGTCGAGACGATCGCGACGCGGGAAGCGGTGCCCACGGCGTCACTCCGCCGAGCGCCGGCGCGTCGAGAAGCGCGCGAGCAGGATCCCGAGCTCGTAAAGCACGACCATCGGGATGGTCATCAGGATCTGCGAGTAGTAGTCGGGGCCCGGCGTCACGATCGCCGCGACGAAGAGCGCGCCGATGAGGAAGTGCCCGCGGTACTTGCCGTACGTCGACGCCTGGATCAGGCCGAACTTCGTGATGAAGAGCATCACGAGCGGGAGCTGGAAGATGCACCCCATCGCGAGGCACATCGTCGAGAGGAAGCTGAAGTAGTTGTCGAGCGTCATCTGCGGCCGCACCTGGTCGAGCGGCAGCGTCGTCGACAGGAAGTACATCCCGATCGGGATCACCCAGCGGTAGCAGAAGTACACGCCGACGAGGAACAGGAGCACGCTGAACGGGAAATAGAGCAGCACGGCGCTCTTCTCGTGGCGGTAGAGCCCGGCCGCGATGAAGGCCCAGATCTGGTAGAGGACGAAGGGCCCGGCCGCGAAGATCGAGAAGTAGAGCGAGATGTTCAGCGCGAAGAAGAAGCTCTCCCCCACGCCGAGCATGACCATGCGGTCGTCGATCTTGTCGCGCAGCTCCGTGTTCGCCGGGTCGTCGTTCGTGAAGAACTTCGAGCGCGGGAGCTCGGGGTGGTCCTTCAGCTGCTGCTCGGCCGTCGTGGTCAGGTCCACGTTGATGTGCTGGACCGCGTCCTTCCACGGCCACATCACGTAGTCGGTGAGGTACTCCTTGTACCACCACGCCGTCCCGAAGCAGATCGAGAGCGCGATGACCGAGTAGAAGAGCCGGCGGCGGAGCTCGTCGAGGTGCTCGCCGAGCGTCATGCGCTTGCCGTCGTCTTTCTCGGCCATGGGGCGGAAGAGTGTACGCGCGCGCGCGGGCGATCTCAGCGTCGCGCTCGCGCCGCACCGACGAAAACGGGCGAGTTTCCCCGCCCGTTCTCACCCTGGACACGGCGCGTGCGCGCGCCGCGCCTCAGTTGGAAGCGAAGTACTGGCGCAGCTCCTTGAGCGTCACGATCTGGACGCCCTCCGCCTGCGCGTTCTTGTATCGGACGTCGTCGCTCGGCTGGAGCGGCGCCTCGAGCGGCTGGCCGTTCTCGGGGTCCTTGTACATCTCGCCGCCGACGATGAGGAAGTCCGTCGTGCGCTCGACGCTCTTCGTGACCGAGATGTTCATGCTCTTGAGCATCGCCTTGAGGGCTTCCTCGGTGAGCGCGCCGCTGAAGCGGCCGATGAGCACCGCGCTGCGCTCCCCCTTGGGGTCGAACAGCGGGTTGAAGACGACGTCCCCGACCGAGGGCGGATCGAACGGATCGACCTGCTCCGAGAAGGTCACTTCCGCCATCTCGTTCTGCACGGCGGTGACCTCGCACCAGCCCTTCATCTTCTTGGAGCCGTGCTGGCCGTCGACGACGCGGAAGCGCATGCCGCGCGCGAGGCGGTGCTTCGAGCCGATGTCGACCCAGCCCAGCTTGAGCTCGGGCGAGATCGAGAGGAGCCGGCCGTCGGCGGCCTCGGGCTCCTTCGTGAAGGGCGTCAGCTTGCGCTCGGCTTCCGCCATGCGCGTGCGCCAGGCGTCGGCCTCGAGCGCGGCCTTGCGCTTCGTGTCCTCGACTTCCTTCGCGAGGTCGTTCTTCGTCTTGTCCGTCTGCTGCCAGGTCGCGGTGCGCTCGGCGAGCTGGCGCTCGAGCTCGCCCTTCTGGTCGTTGAACGACTGCTGCTCGTCCGAGAGCTGCCGACGCATGTCGCCGAGCTGCTTCTCGAGCTCCGTGCGCACCGAGTCCACGTTGCCGCGGATCTGGTTGTTCTCGCCGGCGAGCTGCTCGGCCCGCGTCGTGGATTCCTGCGCGCGCTGCTCCGCCTTCTTCAGGTCCTCGACGACGTATTTCATCGCCGCCTGGACCGTGGTCGCGGAGGCCTCGATCGACTTGCAGTTGTCCTTGAGGTACTTGAGCCCCTCGTCGAGGGTCTTCGCGTCCATGCGCGAGGGGTTGGTCGGGTCGGTGAAGCCGGCCTTCTTCGAAACCTCGAGGACGTAGGCGTTGAGCGTGTCGCGCTCGCTCTCCGCCTTCTTCATCTTCGTCTCGTACTGGGCGGCGAGGTCGCGCTGCGAGGCCGCTTCCTGGTTCGAGAGGAAGTAGGCGACGGCGGCGGCGGCGAAGGCCATGAACAGGCAGATCGCCCAGACCACGCTGACCTTGGCCATACCGCGTTGGGAACGCTTCATCGATCGGTACCTCGGGCTCGGAGGGCGCACCGGATCACGACGCGGGGTCGCGAAACCGGAAGGCTCGGGGGGACTCGTGAGGGGGGATCCGTGGTCGGCGCGCGCGGCGGCCGGGGGCACGGTGAGGATGCGGACGCGGCGCCACGCGGGGCCGCGCCATGAGGGGGCATGTTGATACCGCAGGGGTGGGGCTCCCGGCAAGCGATTTCAGGCCGCTTGAAGGGCGCTCGCGGGCCTGTAGGGTGGGCTCGCGAGGCACCCCGAGGAGCTCCCCGGCGTGCGCCGACGGCCGCGCGGCCGCTCGGTGCGCGGGACCCTACCCCGCCCGCTCCGCCTGGTTTCACTCCTCCATGTCCGGCCCCGCACGAGCGCCCCAACGAGGTCCGACGCGCATCTTCGGCGTGCTCGGCGGGATCGCGTCGGGGAAGTCGGTCGTCGCGCGGCGGCTCGCGGGCCCCTCCGGGGTCGTGATCGACGCCGACGCGGAGGCGCGCGCCGTGCTCGCCTCGGCGGAGCTGCGCCCCGAGCTCGTGCAGGCGTTCGGCCCCGCGGTCCTCGGGCCCGACGGAAGGCCCGACCGCACGGCGCTCGCGGCTCGCGTCTTCGGGGACGAGCGCGCGCGCGCGCGCCTGGAGGCTTTGACGCACCCCCGCATCCGTGCCAGGATGAGCGCGGCGTTGGAGGAAGCACTCGCGCGCGGCGTCCCGCGCGTGGTGCTCGATGTCCCCCTGCTCGTCGAGAACGCTGCCCAGCACGGGCTCCTCGCGCGCTGTCACGAGCTCTGGTTCGTGGACGCGAGCTCGGAGTCGCGCGAGGCGCGCGCCCAGGCGACCCGCGGCTGGAAGGCCGGCGAGGTCGAGCGGCGCGAGCGTGCGCAGCGTCCGCTGGACGAGAAACGCATGCTGGCGGACGTCGTCCTCCCCAACACCGGAACCCTGGCCGAGCTCGAAGCGGCGGTCGATCGCGTGCTCGCCGAGCGCGCGTCGCGCTGACGCCCCACTCCCCTTTCGCCGCGCACGCCGCGGCGCAGTGCAACGCACTCCACCCCCACGATGGGCAAGAAGAATCGCTTCAAGAAGTTCAAGCAGTTCCACAACCACCCCCAAGGCGGAGGTGGCGGCGGCGGCGGTCCTCCGCCCTTCCGGCGGCACTCGGGCGGCGGTGGAGGCGGCGGCGGCACGGCCGTGCTCGAGCGCGTCGAGATCGACGTGGCCGGCCTGCCGCAGGACCTCACGGCGGAGCAACTCGCCGAGCTCGAGGCCGCGGTGCTCGCGCCGGCGAAGCGCACGAAGCCCAAGCCCGTGCTCCACGCCGAGCTCCAGCAGAAGAACCTCTCCGACCTGCACGAGATCGTCGAGGAGGAGAAGGTCGAGCTCGCCTCGAACCGCAACCGGCGCGACCTGATCTGGTCGATCACGAACCAGCGCCTCAAGAACCGCGTGCCGGTGATGGTCGAGGGCGTCTTCACGACGCAGGACGGCCACGCGTTCCTGCGTTCGCAGCACTACGACTACATGCCGTCGGCGGACGACGTCTTCGTGCCGCCGTCGATCGTCCAGCAGTACGCCCTCGTGCCGGGCATGACGATCCGCGGCCGGTTGCGCGTGCCTAAGGAGGGCGAGAAGTACCTGGCGCTCCACGAGGTCGAGACGATCGACCTCCACGAGCCCGAGAAGGTCCGCACGCGCGCGCCGTTCAAGGAGCTCGTCCCGCTCTACCCCGAGCAACGCATCGTCGTCGAGGGGACGAAGGACAACCCGCTCGAGATGCGTATCCTCGACCTGATCACGCCGGTCGGGCGCGGCCAGCGCGGGTTGATCGTGGCGCCGCCGCGCACGGGCAAGACGATCCTGCTCCAGATGCTCGCGAACTCGATCGTCCACAACGCGCCGGACTGCCACCTGATCATCCTGCTCGTCGACGAGCGCCCCGAGGAAGTGACCGACTTCGAGCGCATGATCCCCGAGGGCAAGCGCGAGATCATCAGCTCGACCTTCGACGAGCCGGCGTCGCGCCACCTCGCCGTGGCGGAAGTGGTGATGCACAAGGCGCGCTGCCTCGTCGAGGCGGGTGAGCACGTCGTGATCCTGCTCGACTCGATCACGCGCCTCGCGCGCGCGTCGAACGTCGAGGCGCCGAGCAACGGCAAGCTGCTCTCGGGCGGCATGGAGGCGAGTGCGCTCCAGTTCCCGAAGAAGTTCTTCGGCGCGGCGCGCAACATCGAGGGCGGCGGCTCGCTCACGATCCTCGCCACGGCGCTGATCGAGACCGGCTCGAAGATGGACGACCTCATCTTCGAGGAGTTCAAGGGCACGGGGAACATGGAGCTCGTGCTCGACCGCCGCCTGTCCGACCGGCGCATCTTCCCCGCGATCGACATCAACCGCTCGGGCACGCGCAAGGAAGAGCTGCTCTTCACGCCCGAGGAGATGAAGCGCATCTGGATGCTGCGCAAGGTCCTGAACGAGATGGACCCCGTCGAGGCGATGGAGATGCTCCTCCAGAAGATGAAGAAGACGCGCGTGAACGGCGAGTTCCTGATGACGATCGGCTGAACGCGCCGCTCCCGCGCCAGAACGACGCCCGCTCCGGTCGCTCCGGCGCGGGCGTCGCGCGTTCCCATCCGCGATCAGCTCATGATCGCGCCGTTGTTCATGTCGAGGCTCGCGCCGGTGACCCCGCGCGCGTCGTCGGACACGAGCCACGCGACGAGGCCCGCGACGTCCTCCGGTTCGCCGAAGCGACCGAGCGGGACCGATTCCAGCGCCTTGCGCTTCGCGCCGGCGACGTCGGTGCCGAGCCCCTTCGCCATGCCCGCGAGGCCTTCGCGCGCCATGTCCGTCTCGACCCAGCCCGGCAGCACCGCGTTCACCTGCACGGTCCTCGGCGCGAGCGCGACCGCGAGCGCGCGCACGAGGCCGAGCAGGCCTGCCTTGCTCGCGCAGTAGCCCGTGTAGCCCGCGACGCCGAGGCGCGCGAGGATCGACGCGATCACGACGAGGTGGCGCGCGTCGGGGCCGGCGGCAAGGACCTCCTCGGCCGCGCGCAGCGTGTGGTAGGTGCCGACGAGGTTCGTCGCGACGAGCGCCTCGAAGCGGTCCCCCGCGCCCTTCTCGTTCGGCCCGCCGAGGCCGCTGTTCGCGATGCAGGCGAAGAGCGCTCCGTGCTGCGCGCGCGCCGCGGCGAAGGCGGACCGGAGCGCCGCAACGTCGCGCACGTCCGCCGCCTGCACGCA
>JACRIO010000167.1 GCA_016220035.1 Planctomycetota bacterium
CGTCGTGAGCAGTTGTCCCGGATCGCCGTAGCGGTCGTTCACGTTGCGATCGTCGAGCACGAGCGGGTCCTTCGCCGGGTCGAGCGCGTCGATGCACGTCGATTTCGTCCAACGCCGGTCGCGGTCGTACTCGCTCACGATCACGTGGTCGGGCCGCGGCAGGAATTGCATCCCCTGCGCGCGCTGCCGCAGCTTCACGAGCTCGCGCCCCTCGCCGAGGAACGGCGCGGGCCACACCATCCAGCGGTCGCGGAACTCCGCCTTCGGCTTCGGGTCGCCGCCGTCCTGCGCTTCCGCCCAGACGAGCGTCGCCGGCGCCGCCGCGTGCCACTGCACGTTGCGCGGACCGGTGCGTACGCCTTCCTGCGGGATCGCTTCACCGAGCGGGACCTCGGCGACGAGCTTCTCGCGCTCGCCCTTCAAGTTCCACACCTCGATCGTCTCTGGGAAGAGGCCCGCGGGGAGCACGTACGAGAACGGCCGGTGCAGCGTCGTCACGAGCAGGTGGCGGTCGTCGGGCGAGAGCTCCGCGTCGCCGAAGAGCGCGGGCTTGCCGATCAGGAACGGCTCCTCGCGCCGCGGGTCGACGATGGCGAGCTGCGCCGTCGCGTAGTGCTCGAAGAGGAGCTCGTCGTGTGCGTCGCCGAGCAGGTCCTGGTAGGTGCGCAGCGCGGTCTTGGCGCCCGACGTCTCCTGCACCGCGGGTCCGTCGGGCCGCGCGCCGCGTTCGGGCGCGGCACCGCGGTCCTTGGGCACGAGGTGCACGAGGAGGCGCTCGCCGTCGCCCATCCATTGGAAGCCCGCGTCCATGACCGCGTTCACGCCGCTCGCGAGCTTGCGCGCGACGCCGGTGTTCGCGTCGGCGAACCAGAGCTCGACCTCGTGCCCGGTCGCGAGCGAGAGCGCGATGCGCCCGCCCTTGTGCGACCAGCGCGTCTCCATCACGCGCGCGCCGGCCGGGAGCTCGATACGCGTCTCCTTGCCGGTCGCGACGTCCAGCACCGCGAGCCCCTTCGCGAACGAGAGCTGCTTCGTCGCGTTGAGCGCCGGATCGACGCGCATCCCGGCGAGCGGGAGCCACGGCCGCAGCACGTCCTCGATCGACGGCATCGCGGGCCGCTCGACGAACAAGATCCACTCGCCGCGCGGGCTCGGCAGGGCCTGCGGCGTCGGCGGAGCGTCGAGCACTTCGACGATTTCCTTGGGCGGCAGTTTGTAACCGTCGGCGGCGATCGACGGGGAGAGGACGAGGAGGAGCGCGGAGCAGGACGAGAGCATGGAACGACTCCGTGGGGAACCGGTGCGTGCGGGACGGAGGCGGAGTCTACCGTGCGACGCGGCCCCCGATGGCGACCCGCATGCCTCCGAGGCCTGCGCGGCGACGGAGCGGGCGTAGACTGCGGACGGAGGTACCGCCATGGAACTGCTCTGGTTTCTCGTCATCGGGATCGTGGCCGGCTGGCTCGCGGGCGTCCTGTTCAAGGGGCGCGGTTTCGGCATCGTCGGCGACATGATCATCGGGGTGCTCGGCGCGCTCCTCGGCGGCTGGCTGCTCGGTCAGCTCGGCCTCTTCGCGCACGGGAGCTTCGGGCTCCTCGTCACCGCGACGATCGGTGCGCTCGTGCTGCTCTTCCTGCTCTCGCTCGTGAAACGCCGGCCGGCTTGAGCCGCGCACGTCGCGGAGCGACGCGGTCAGGCCCGGTCGAGTCCGCCGCCGCGCTCAGCGCGCGCTGCGCTGGTGCACGACGCGGCCCTCGATGTAAACGCGCTCGATCCGCGAGCGCGGGTCGAGCGGGTCGCCGCTGATCACGATCAGGTCGGCGTCCTTGCCGGGTTCGAGGCTGCCCACGCGCCGCGCGATGCCGGCGACGGTCGCGGGGACGATCGTCAGGCCCCGCACGCCCTGCATGTCGCGGCCGTCGAAGCCGTAGCGCACGCCCATCGAGGCCTGCACGAAGAGCTCGTCCTGCGGCACGACCGGCGCGTCGGTGTTGAAACCGACGAGTTTCATCCCGCGCGCCTGGTACTCGCCCGCGATGCCGATGAAGCGGCCGTCGTAGTCCATGCTGCGCCCGCCGGGGTTGTCGACCTCGCGCGGGCCGCAGATGGCGCTCACGCCGAGCTCGAGCGCCTGCGGCGTCGCGAGGTAACCCTTCCACTCGCCGTGGTCGATGTAGACGTCGATCCCGAACTCCTTGCGCACGATCTCGAGCGTGTAGTGGACGAGCGCGTAGATCTGCGTGTGCGTCGACACCTGCGCGCGCTTCGCGAGCAGGTCGTCGAACACGTCGAAGCGGAGGTTGCGCGCGAGCTCCGGATCGTTCGCCGCGCGGCGCTTGGCGTAGCTCATCCCGCGCGCGAGCTCGGTGCGGATGTGGTAGTTCATGAGCCCGCGGCCCATTCCGTAGCCCCAGCGCGTCGGGTTGTCGCCCTGCGCGATCTTGAGCGAGCCCGGATCGCGCACGCGCATCGCCTCGAAGGTCGGGAGCGCCGTCTTCAGCAGGATGCCCGCACCGCCCATGTTCGTGCCCGAGCCGGGGATGAAGAGGATCGTCGTGACGCCCGCGGCGGCGGCGCGCTTCAGCTCCTCGTTGCGCGGGATCACCGCCGGCGCGACGCGCAGCCCCGCGTTCACCTGCAGCACCATGTCGTTGATGTCCCCGCCGTTGCCGCCGACGTGGCTGTGCAGGTCGACGAAGCCGGGGCACACCCAATTCGGCCGCACGTCGACGAGCGCGAGCTCCGCCGGCAGCTCGAAGCCGCGCGCCGCGACGACGCGCTCGATTTTTCCGTCGCGCACGATCACGAACGCGTCGTCGACCGCCTGCGGGCCGTCGAGGCTCGCCACGAGCGCCTTCGAGCAGCGCAGCGCGAAGGACGTTGTCGGCTCCACTCTGGGAGCGGCTTCTGCGAGCGCGAGCAGGGCCGCGGCGAACATGGCGCGGGAGCCTACTCGCCGCGGTGCGAGCGCGTCGAGGGGCGCGTGAAAAAGGCGCGTCCGAAGCGCGCGCGGGTCAGTGGGAGTCGGCGTCGCGCCGGTAGACGCGCACGCAGCGGTCGAGGAACGCTTCGCGCTCCTCCACGGGCTTCCAGGCGAGCTTCTCGCGCGCGAGGCGGGCGGTGAAACGCGGCGTGAGCCCGCGCGAGTCGAGGTCGCGCCAGCTCGGGAACTCGAGTCCGCTGCGCCGCCCCGCCTTCTTCACGAGCCACTTGCCGATCTCCATCGCCTGCGACACCCACAACGAACGCGGGTGGAAGTAGAGCGCGCGGCCCGTGACGCGGCCGAGCTCGTTCACGTACTCCGCCGGCGTGATCGGCGGCTGCGCGCAGAGGTTGAGCGCCTCCCCGTGCAGGTCGTCCTTCGGGTACGTGACGATCCGCGCGAGCGCGTCCGCGACGTCGTCGACCCACACGCCCGGGATCGGCGCGTCGCCCTTGCCCCAGCCGATGCAGTGGTTGTCGCGCGTCCACAGGCCGTACCCCGAGTGCTGCATCGCCGTGCCCGCGCCGAGCACGATGCCGGGGCGCGCGATCACGAGCGGCAGGCCTTCCTTCTCGTGCAGTTCGAGCAGCGCTTTTTCCGCCGCGATCTTCCCGCGCGAGTAGATCGGCCGCAGCTCGGGCTTCGGATCGGTCGCGGTCGAGTCGTCGATCACACCGCCCGGCACGCTGCCGCCCGTGTAGAGCGCCGCGACCGACGACACGTACACGAAGCGCTTCACTCCGTGCGCGATCGCCGCGCGCGCGACGTCCACGCTGCCCTGCACCATCGAGCGCTCGACCTTCTCCCACGTGTCGCCGCCGCCGGTCGCGAGCTGGATCACGCCGTGCGCGCCCGCGAGGGAGGCGTGCAGCGCCTTCGGGTCCTCGAGACTGCCGCGCAGGAAGCGCACGCGTCCGTCCTGCGCCGCCGCGACGATGTCGGACGGGAGCGAGTGCGCGCGCCGCGCGACGATCGTCACCGGCTTCCCCGCCGCGAGCAGCTTCGCGACCGTGCGCTGCCCGATGAACCCCGTCGCGCCGAGCACGACCACCTCGCCGGGCCGCGCGGGACCGGGCGCCGGGAGCTCCGGCTCGCGCGCGCCGTGCACGGGCACGCCCGCGACGCTCGCCTCGCACCATTCCAGCACCTCGGTCGCCTCACGTCCGCCGTTCGCCGGTGCTTCGCGGCGGTCGAGTGCCGCGTGGAAGTCGCGGATCGACTCGCGCATGCCGACGAAGAACGCGTCCTCGCGTTTTCCGAAGCCGAGCGTGAAGCGCAGCCAGTTCACGAGGCCGCGCCGCGCGTCCCGCTTCAAGCTCTTCGCGCGCCGCACGCCCGCGAGGTAGCTGTTCCAGAAGTCGAGGAAGACCGTCTTCTCCTCGCCGGTGAGCGTGTTGTGCTGCAGGTCGGCTTCGAGCGTTCCGTCCGAACCGATCACCTGCACCGTGCTGCGCGTGAAGCCCTGGCCGAACGCGAGGTAGATCTGCGCCGTGCCGCGCTCGCCGACGGCGGAGATCGACCAGCGGTCGACGAAGGTCTGTCCCGGATGGAGCTCCTTCTTCGACAAAATCGTCGTCGAGGCGCACTTCACGCGCCCCAGGAGCTGGTGCACCTGTCCGAACGGGTGCACGGCCTGCTCGAAGACGATGTTGCGCGGTGCGCGGAACATCCAGTGCGAGTAGTCGAACGCATCGAGCTGCGCGAGCGGCACGTTCCACGTCACCTGCACGTGCTCGACGCGGCCGATCTCCCCGGAACGGAGGCGCGCGAGGAGCCGCGTCCACGCCGGGTGGAACGTGTTGTTGTGGTTCACGCCGAGCGGCGCGCCCTTCTTCGCGGCGAGGGCTTCGAGCTCGCGCGACTCGGACGTGGAGAGTACGAACGGCTTCTCGACGAAGACGCCGACGCCCATCTCCAAGAGGAGGCGCGTCAACGCGGCGTGCGTGTCCGGCGGCGTGAGCAGGTGCACGACGTCGACGGACAGGTCGGCGAGCTCCTTCACGTCGGCGAGCACGCGCGCGATCCCGAAGCGCTTCGCGAGCGCGTCGGCGCGCGGTGCATGGCTGTCGACGATCGCGACGACGTCCACGTTGCCGAGCGACTGCAGGATCGGCACGTGGTAGTCCGCGATGTAGCCCGCGCCGACGATCGCGACGCGGCGGCGAGCGCTCGCGCCGTCCGCGCCCGGCTCAGGACGCGCGCTCGACACGGTCGGCGTGCGGCTCGTTTCTCGTTCGGTGCTCACGCGGTGGATCGGTGCGGCCGCTTCAGGGGAGTGGACGGTGGAGCGCGACGCGCCCTCGAACTCGGTTTCCCGAGCGCTCTTCTTGCCGGACATGCGAACGACTTTCCAGTTGGGTGCGCCGGACAGGCGGGTTCGAGGCCCTTCATCGGCCGGACGGCGCGCGCGAGTGGATGCGCCGACGGCGGGAGGTCGGCGTGCGCGCAGGAAAATCGGAAAGCGGCTCAGGCCCCTCGGGGACGTGTCCGAAAAGAGGGCCATCTCCTCCTTCTTGGGGCCCGGCATCGGCACTTCGGTGGCTTTGTCGGGCCCTCTTCCTTTCCCGTGCGGGCCGGGGCGGGCCGGACCGGGTGAGCGCGCGGCCGGGCAGCGCGCGGCCCGCGCCGGGAGGCTTCGGGTGCGCGCGGTGTGCTCGGGCTTGATGCCGAAAGTCGCGCCGCTATGCTCGACTTTTTGAAGACCACCGCGGCGCACTCCCGACTCCACTCGCCCGTGCCGGTCCGCGCCCAACCCCTGGGCGCCGCGGACCGCCGAGCTCCCCGCCGCCCGCCCGCGTCCACGCCGCCCGGAGTCCAGCGCGGCGGGTCGCCCTCGGTCCCCATGGACCGTGCTCCCGCGCCATGAGCCTCCCCGCTTTTCCCGAAGGCCTCACCTTCGACGACGTCCTGCTCGTCCCGCGCCACTCCGACGTCATGCCGCGCGACGTGAAGCTCACGACGCGCTTTTCGCGCAACGTCCCGCTCAACGTGCCGCTCTCGTCGGCCGCGATGGACACCGTCACCGAGGAGAAGCTCGCGGTGGCGCTCGCGCGCGAGGGCGGTATCGGCGTCATCCACAGGAACCTCACGATCGAGGCGCAGGTGCGCGAGGTCGACAAGGTGAAGCGCTCGGCGAACGGCGTGATCCTCGATCCCGTGACGCTCGCGCCCAACGCGAAGGTGAGCGAGGCGCGCGAGATCATGGCGCGCTTCAACATCTCGGGGCTGCCGATCGTCGAGGGCAAGAAGGTCGTCGGCATCCTCACGCGCCGCGACTGCCGCTTCCGCACCAGCGACGACACGCCCGTCGGCGAGATCATGACCAAGGAGAACCTGGTCACCGCGCCGCCCGGCACTTCGCTCGACGAAGCGCGCAACCTGCTCTTCGAGAACAAGGTCGAGAAGCTGCTCATCGTCGACAAGGACATGCGCCTCGCGGGCCTGATCACGATGAAGGACGTGAACATGCTCGCGGCGTACCCGAACTCCGCGACGGACGCGCGCGGACGGCTGCGCGTGGCCGCGGCGATCGGCGTGAACGACTACGAGCGCGCGGAGGGGCTCGTGAAGGCCGGCGTCGACGTCCTCGTCGTCGACACGGCGCACGGGCACTCCTCGAACGTGATGAACACGGTGAAGGAGCTCAAGCGGCGCTTCACGGTCGACGTCGTCGCGGGCAACGTCGCGACGGCCGAGGGCGCCAAGGCGCTCGCCGACGCGGGCGCGGACGGCGTCAAGGTCGGCATCGGCCCGGGCTCGATCTGCACGACGCGCATCGTCGCGGGCATCGGCGTGCCGCAGCTCACCGCGGTGATGGACTGCGCGCAGGCGTTGAAGGGCACGAACGTGCCGGTGATCGCCGACGGCGGCATTCGCTTCTCGGGCGACATCGTGAAGGCGCTCGCGGCCGGCGCTTCGTGCGTCATGCTCGGAAGCCTCTTCGCGGGTCTCGAGGAGAGCCCCGGCGAGGTCGTGCTCTACAAGGGCCGCTCGTTCAAGACGGTGCGCGGCATGGGCTCGATCGGCGCGATGATGCAGGGCTCGAAGGAGCGCTACCGCCAGGGCGAGGTCGCGACGGCGGACAAGCTCGTCCCCGAGGGCATCGAGGGCATGGTGCCGTACCGCGGCAAGCTCTCCGACTACGCCTATCAATTGGTGGGCGGCGTGCGCGCGGGCCTCGGCTACTGCGGCGCGCGGACGGTGAGCGAGCTGTGGGAGAAGCGCCAGTTCCTGCGCATCACGGCCGCGGGCGTGAAGGAGTCGCACCCGCACGACGTGACGATCACCAAGGAATCGCCGAACTACTACCACGCGGAGTGAGCGCGGGAGCCGCACCACGATGACCACCGCCCCCAAGGCCGTCCTGATCGTCGACCTCGGCACGCAGTACGCGCAGTTGATCGCGCGGCGCGTGCGCGAGGCCTCCGTCTACTGCGAGATCGCGCCGCCGTCGCGGGCGTTGGAAGTCGCGGCGCGCCTCGACCTCGCCGGCGTGATCCTCTCCGGCGGACCCGCGTCGGTGTACGCGGCCGATGCGCCGAGAGTGCCGGCGAAGCTGCTCGAGCTCGGCGTGCCCGTGCTCGGCATCTGCTACGGCATGCAGTGGATGTGCCAGACGCTCGGCGGGCACGTGCAGGCGGCGGACAAGCGCGAGTTCGGCCGCACGTCGCTCGTGATCGGCCGCGCCGAGGCGCTCTTCACCGGCATCGAGGGCCGGACCGTCGTGTGGATGAGCCACGGCGACCAGGTCGAGCGCCTCCCGGCCGGTTTCGAGGTCTACGCGAGCTCCGACACCTGCCCCTTCGCCGCCGCGGGCGACGCGCGGCGCGGATTCTTCGGCGTGCAGTTCCATCCCGAGGTCACGCACAGCCTGCGCGGCTTCGAGATGCTCCAGAACTTCCTCGTCGAGGTGTGCAAGCTCGCTGGCGATTGGAAACCGGCGTCGATCGTCGAGCGCGAGGTCGAGAAGATCCGCGCGATCGTCGGGAACGACGGCGAGGTCGTGCTCGGCCTCTCGGGCGGCGTCGACAGCTCCGTCGCGGCGCTGCTCATCCACCGCGCGATCGGTTCGCGCCTGCACTCGATCTTCGTCGACAACGGACTGCTCCGGAAGAACGAACGCGACGTCGTCGAGGCCACGTTCAAGCAGCACTACCACCTCGACCTGACCGTCGTCGACGCGACCGATCGCTTCCTCACGAGCTTGCGCGGCGTCACCGACCCCGAGCAGAAGCGCAAGCTGATCGGTCGCGACTTCGTCGACGTGTTCAAGAAGGAAGCGCTGCGCTTCCAACGCGCGCACTTCCTCGGCCAGGGCACGCTCTACCCCGACGTGATCGAGTCCGTCGCCGTGCACGGCGGCAACACGGCGGTGATCAAGAGCCACCACAACGTCGGCGGCCTCCCGAAGGACCTGAACATGGGGCTCGTCGAGCCCCTGCGCGAGCTCTTCAAGGACGAGGTGCGCGCGATCGGGCGCTACCTCGGTCTCGACGAGCGCATCGTGAACCGCCAGCCGTTCCCCGGCCCCGGTCTCGCGGTGCGCATCCTCGGCGAGGTCACGGCGGAGCGTTGCGCGCTCCTGCGCGAGGCCGACCACATCGTCACGAGCGAGATCGAGGCCGCGGGGAAACACACGGAGCTGTGGCAGTACTTCGCGGTCCTGCTCCCGGTGAAATCGGTCGGCGTGATGGGCGACGCGCGCACCTACGAGAGCTGCTGCGCGATCCGCGTCGTGTCGTCGACGGACGGCATGACCGCGGACTGGGCGCTGCTCGACCACGAGCTCCTCTCGCGCATCTCCAATCGCATCATCAACGAAGTGCGCGGCTTCAACCGCGTCGTGCTCGACATCTCGAGCAAGCCGCCGGCGACGATCGAGTGGGAGTAGCCCAATGACTCGACCGCCCGATCACCGACTCGCTCGCATCGCGCTGCGCAACTTCAAGCGCTTCGAGGAACTGGACCTCGAACTCGCGAACTTCAGCCTGCTCGTGGGGCCGAACAACTCGGGCAAGTCGACGCTGCTCCAGGCGTGCTCGCTCCTCGACTTCTGCTACCGCGCTTCGCTCCAACGTCAGAACGGCGGCTACGAGTTCGCGAACCGCACCTTCGGCGTGGACGAGTTCGCCGCCATTCCGACGGCCGCCCCGCAGGATCTCTGGCACGAGCGGCGGGCGATGTCGGACAAGACAGCGATCCCGATCCGCCTCGAGGCCGAGTTGCGATCGGGCGAGAAGTACGCGTTCGAAGTCAGCACGACCTACAACCGTTTCTCCGTGAAGGCGGACCCGGAGAACGCGGCACCCGTCGATCCCAAGACGTTCGGGGTTGCCTTCATCCCAGGGTTCACGGGCTTTTGGCCGCGGGAGGAACGGCGCACTCCCGCGGTGCTCCGCTCGATGAAGGCGGAAGGGCAGCACGGGGGCATCGTCCGCAACTTGCTCCTCGACCTGATGGTTCAGACGCCCGAGCGCTGGGAGAGCTTCAAGCGCGTCCTGGGCGAGATCTTCCCGGACATCGAGGTGCTCGGCCCCGAGTTCGACGAGCAGGTCGATCGCTACATCCGCTCCACGTACCACGAGGAGGCGAAGTCGGCCCGTGGTCGCCGGAAGCCTCCGGCGTTCGACTTGTTCTCGGCGGGCTCGGGCTTCCACCAGTTCGTGCAGATCTTCGCGAGCATCTACTCGGAGAACGCGACGACCGTGCTGCTCGACGAACCCGATGCACACCTGTTCAGCAAGCTGCAGGCGCGACTGCACGACCTGCTCCAGAAGCTGGTCGGAGATGGCCTGCAGGTGATCGCGGCGAGCCACTCTCCCGAGCTCATCGCCGCCGCCGATCCGCGCTCGATCGTCAGCTTCGCGAACGGGACTCCCCGACGCCTCGAGGTGCGCGCCGACGTCGCGGGCACCGCGCGCACGCTCGAGGCGCTCGAAAACGTGGCGCTCCTCCTCGTCGATGCCTACGAGCGCGTCGTCGTCGTGGAAGACCGTTCGGACGAGGAACAACTGCGGTGGTGGATGGAGAAGCTCCTTCCGGCCGACGACTGGCGCCGTCTCCAGACCCGGCTCGTGTTCCTCCACGCGCGACAGCGCCCGACGGGGGACCGCGTGAACACGATGCTCGACGCCATCGAGCGCACGTTCTCGGGGAAGCGCACACTCCACATCCAGGCCTTCGTCGTGGCTGATCGCGACTACCGCTCGGACGAGGAAATCGAACGCGAGAAGAAGCAGCATGCGGGGACCGCTTTCACGCGCCAGCGATGGCGAGTCTGGGAGCGGACGGAGATCGAGAACTACCTCCTCTCACGCGAGGGCGTGCGCGGCGCGCTCGGCGCCGCGGGCTCCGCCGGCGAGCTCTTCGACATACCGCGTTCCGCGATCGATGCGCTCTTCGATGCCGCGGTGGAAGGCGGGCGCGACCGGGTGCGTGAGCGCCTGCTCGACGCCGTGCAGCGCGAGGCGCGCGAGCAGAAGAAGGGCGTCGAGGCATCGACGATGCTCCGCGCCGCCGAGAAGCAGCTCGCGACGATCTGGACCGGCACCGAGCGTCTCGGTTGGGTCGACGCCAAGGAGCAGGTCCTGCCGACCCTCCGGCGCGAGCTCAAGGAGCGCCACGGGGCCTCCTTCTCCGACCGCGACGTCTGTCGTTGCACGCCGGAGCAAGACGTCGGGGGGGACATGCGAGCCGCAGTCGAAGCGATCGCGAAGTTCCTGCTCGGGCGTTGAACCGCAGCGCGCTCCCCGCGCTACTCCACGATCTCCACCGCGACCGCGATCGTCTCGGGCTCCGCCTTCGCGCCGTCGTAGAGCGCGAGGAAGCGCCGCGCTTCCTCGGTCTTCGAGCCACGCAGTCCATCGGCCCACGCGGGCGGGATCGGTTGGTAGCGGAGGCGCGCGACGACCGTGAGCCGCCCGGTCGCGTCCGCGGGCAGCTCGAGCGCCGCGTGCACGACGTCGCCGCCGTCCGCGAAGTCCGCGTCGTCCTCGAGGCCGACGGGGCGCGTGTCCGCGGCGTGCGGGCCGTCCTTCCGCCAGCCGTGCGGCAGGAGGCGCGTGTCCTTCGCGACCTTCGCCATGCGCGCGAGCGACGTCGTGCGCTGCCCCTCGGCGTCGTCGGCGAGGAGCTCGTACACCGGCACGTCCGTCGCGCGCGTCACGCGGTCGACGTGGGGGAGCGCGAGCTCGTCCGCGACGCCCAGGAGCCGGCCGTTCGCGTCGACGGCGCCCGACTCGAAGACGGTCCGCGAGCCCGCGCGCACCTCGATCGAGAGCCATGCGCGGCGCGCGGGATAGCCCGTGGGGAACTTGTGTCCGGTGAGGTTCGTGATCGCGGCGTCGAACGCGAGGCGGTGTCCTTCGCGCTTCACGCCCGAGAGCGCGAGCTCCGCCGTCGAGTGCGCGAGCTGCGCGCGCGTCGCGGCGGCGAGCTTCGCGAAGGCCTCCGGCGCGACGTCGCTCCCGAGCTCCTTCCCGTGCTCCGCGAACAGGTCGAGCAGGAGCGCGTTCCCGCCGACGAACGCGTGCCCGCGCACCTCGTCGCGCGTCGCGATCACGAAGTCGCGCCCGCCGGGGTTGCGCGCGATCTTCATGCTGCCCATTTCGGGCATGTGGCACTCCTGGCAGGTGCGCGAATGCTCCGTGTGCGCGCGCTCGTCGTCGAACGAGCTGTTCCTCCACTCGAGGTACGGCGACTGCTCCAGGAACGGTGCGGCGCCGGGCGCGTGCGCCGTGCGCAACGTGTGGCACGCGCCGCAGAGCGCCGAGCCTTCCACGTGCTCTCCGTGCGTCGGCGTGTAGCCCGTGTGCATGCGCATCGGACCCGTCGCGGGGTCCGTGAACGGACCGTAGATGCGCTTGTCGTCGCGGATCGCGAGCTTCCCGCCGAAGCTCGCCTCCGTCCCGAGGTCGTCCGGCGGCGTCTGGTGGCACACGGTGCACGTGACGCCGTCGCGCGCGAGCGGCATCCGCGCGAGCTCCGCGATGGAAGGCAGCTCCGTTCGCGCGAGCCGCGCATCGTGGTGCGCGGCCGGCGCGTGGCAGGTCGTGCAGAGCCCCTCGATCTCCGCGCGCTTCGCGGGCGCGGCCTCGACCTCGCGCGCGACTTGCGCGCGCCAATAGGGATCGCGGAAGGCCTGCGCCATCGTGGTCGCCTTCCAGAGTCCGTGCGGCGAAGCGTCGTCGCCGGTCACGGTGGTCAAAGCGCTCGCCGTCGCCGAACGGCTGTGGCAGAGGGCGCACCGCTCCGCCTCGAGGAAGGCGCTCTTCGCGCTCGGCGCGGGGGACGCCGCGGCGTCCGCGGGCGCGACGGAGGTGGAGGCCGGCCCGGCGCAGACGGCGCAGAGGAACGCGAGCGGGACCGAGGCGAGGAGGAGGGGGCGCGGGAGCGACGAGGCCATGCTCGGAAGATACGCGACCGCGGCGATCGCTCCCATGCGCACCGCGGCCCGGTCGGGCTCATTCGATCGCGAGCTCGACCGCGAGCGTCTCCCCTTCGACGAGCTCGACCGCGCGCTCGACCTCACGGCCGCTCGTGAGGCGCGCGACGAGCACGAAGCGGCCGGCGGGGAGGAGCTCGGAGACCTGCGTCGTCTCGACCGGCAGCGCGGAGCGCAGGTGCGTGCCCGCGGCGGAGCTCCCTTCCATCTCCCAGCGGATGACGACGGGGAGCGGCGCACGGCCGGGGCGGCGCAGTTCCAGCGTCGCGAGGTGGGAGAAGTACTCGAGGTTGTACGCGCCCTGGTCACCGAACCGTGCGAGGAACGCAGCGCACTCGCGCTCGCCGATCTCGGCGTGGACGGTGAGCTGCATGCGCGCGCCGCCCGGCACGCTCGCGGTGAGCCGCGTCTCGCGCGCGGGCTCGACCGCGACCTCCTGCTCGACGCGACCGGAGCTCCGCGCCTGCGTCAGCGTGCCGTGGTAGTCGTCGAGCTCGGCCGCGCCCTCGACGATCACGCGGTAGCGGCCCGCGGGGAGGTCGAACCGCTGCGGCCAGTTAGCTTCCCACGCGAACGCCTCGCGCGCGAGGAGCTCGACGCCCGTCGCGACGTCCTCGATCACGACCGCGAAAGTGTCCGGTCGCGCGCCGCCCGAGTGTTGCGCGTCGACGACGAGCGTCCCCATCGCAGGCGGCGTCGTGCACGGGAGCTCGACTTCCGTCCACGCGTCCGCGCTCACCAAGACGATCCGCGGCTCCCACGCGGCGTCGCGCGCCAGGAGTCCGACGACGTAGCGGCCCGGCGCGAGCCGCTCGAACGCGACGACCCCGGTGCGTTCCTGGGCGCCGATCGCGACCGTCGGTTCGTCGATCGCGCGCTCGCCGGGCGTGCGCTCGACGACGAGCCGCGCGCCGGGCGGCCACAGTCGGCGTGGCTCGACCCAGGTGCTCTTCGCGAACCCGAGACCGCCCACCTCCGTCGCGCGTCCCTCGCCGACCGCGTGCACGCGCAACGCGCCGAAGCGCGGGGCCGGGATCGAGTTCGACGCTTGCTCCCGCGCGCCAGGCGCGCTCGTCGTTCCCGTCGCGAGTGGCCCGGCCGGCGCCGGCTCTTGTGTGCCCGTGGGCGGCGTCAGCGTCGGCGTGAGCAAAGCGGCTACCGCCGCCGCGAAGAAGGCGACCACGAGCGCGCCGGTCCAGGCTGGGTTCGAGGTCGTGTTCGGCATGCGTAGGAGGTGCGGGGCGGGCGGGTCCGCGAGGAAACGCGCGACGGCGGACGGTCATAGGGGGAACACCGACTTTCCCGCCTTCCACGGAGGGACGTTATCCTCGTCGGCGCTCGCTCGCACCTCCCCTCACGGACCTCACAACGATGCTGACGCTCCCCTTTCGCCCCGCGTTCCTCGCCGTCCCGCTCCTGCTCGTGCTGGCACCCGCGTCGGACGAGCTCGCGTTCCACCCGAAGGCCGACACCGAGCTCGCGAAGACGCTCGCGCTCGAGCTCGAAGTGGCGCTCGACGACTTCTCGCTCGAGGTGAACGGGCAGGAGCTCGGCAAGGACTCGATCCAGGGCCTCGACGGCATGGGCGTCGTCCTCCACGTGAACGTCGGCACGACGGACAAGTACGTGAAGTGCGCGGACGGGAAGATCGTCGAGCTCCTGCGCACGTTCGACGAGCTCACGCTGAAGACGGAGATGGGCGACGAGTCGAAAGAGGACGCGGACCTCGGCGCGTTCGCGGGAAAGACCGCGCGCTTCAACTGGGACGCCGAGAAGAAGGAGTACGTGAAGTCCTGGGTGGAGGCGAAGGCCGACGACGAGGCCCTCGCGGGTCTGCACCCCGACGCCGACATCACCTGCCTGCTCCCCGACGCGAAGGTGAAGGAGGGCGACACCTGGAAGGTCAAGGGTGAGGCGCTCACGGGCCTCTTCTTCCCCGGCGGCATGTTTCCGGCGGGCGCGGAGGAGGACTCCGGCTCGAACGTCGACGGCGAGGCGTTGCTCGCGGAGCTCGAGAAGAAGCTGCAGGCGCTCGAGGTGACCTGCACCTACAAGGGCGCGCACGAGGACGGGAAGAAGGAGCTCGGCGAGATCGCCTTCCAGTTCGACGGCAGCGTCGAGCTCGACCTCGCGAAGCTGATCGAGGAAGCGATCGCCGAGGACGCGGAGGAGATGCCCGACTTCGAAATGAAGTCGTCCATGAAGATGAAGGGCGAGGGCACGCTCCTGTGGGACGTCGCGGCCGGCCACCTCCACTCGATGAAGATGAACGCGGACCTCGGCCTCTCCATCGACGCCACCGCGCACATGGATCAGGAGGGCCAGAGCCTCGACATCAAGGCGCACTTCGCGGCGAGCGGGAAGGGCGACTGGAGCCTCGCGGTGAAGTGATCCGTCCGCGATCGTGATCGGCTCCCCGCTCCGCCTCGTGCGGGGCGGGGAGTACTGTTTCGAACGAGGTCGCTCAGCTCGACTGCACGAGCCGCAGCAGGATGGCCTTGACGCGCTCGGGGTTCGCGGTGCCCTTCGAGGCCTTCATGACCGGCCCGAGGAGCGCGTTCAACGCCTGCTCCTTCCCGGCCTTCACGTCGAGGACGACCTTGTCCTTGCCGACGAGCGCCTCCCTGCACCACGCCTCGAGCTGCCCTTCGTCCTGCACCTGCTCGAGGCCGAGCGTCTTCACGAGCTCGCGCGGCCGCCCGCCGTCCTTCATCAGGACGCGCAGCACCTTGCGCGCGCCCGCGACGTTGACGGCGCCCTCCTCGAGGAGCCGCAGGAGCTCCGAGAGGTCGTGCGGCTTCATCGCCATCGCGTCGACGTCGAGCACGCCGAAGCTCTCGTCGGCGAACTCGCGCGCGAGGTCGTTCCCGATCCAGTTCGCGGCCTCCTTGGGGCGCTGCGACAGGCGCGCGACGGCCTCGAAGAAGTCGGCGAGCGCGCGCGAGCTCGTCAGCACGCCCGCGTCGTAAGCGGAGAGCCCGAGCTCCTTCTGGTAGCGCTCGCGCCGCGCGTGGGGGAGCTCGGGGATGCAGCCCCGGAGCCGTTCGATCTCCGCCTTCGCGATCGTCACCGGCAAGAGGTCGGGCTCGGGGAAGTAGCGGTAGTCGTGCGCGCTCTCTTTCGAGCGCATCGTGCGCGTCGCGTTCTTCGCGGGATCCCACAGGCGCGTCTCCTGCACGGGGAAGCGCGCGGGGTCGCCGGACTCGTAGGCCTCGACTTGCCGCCGCGCCTCGTACTCGATCGCGGCCTCGACGAAGCGGAACGAGTTCAGGTTCTTGATCTCGACCTTCGTGCGCCACGCCTCGCCTTCGGGCCGCATCGAGATGTTCACGTCGCAGCGCAGCTCGCCCTTCTCCATGTCGCAGTCGCTGACGCCGACGTACTGGAGGATCGCCTTGAGCGTGGTGAGGTACTCGACGGCCTCGGCCGCCGAGGTGACGTCGGCCTCGGTGACTGACTCGATCAACGGCACGCCCGCGCGGTTCAGATCGACGAGCGTCGTGCCGCCGCGGTCGTGGATCGCCTTGCCGGCGTCCTCCTCCATGTGGATGCGCGTGAGCCGAATGCGCCGCCCGTTCGACAGCGTGATCCCGCCGCCCTGGCAGTACGGCTGGTCGTATTGGCTGATCTGGTACCCCTTGGGGAGGTCGCAGTAGAAGTAGTGCTTGCGGTCGAACTTGCTCTGCTCGCGCACGTCGCACCCGAGCGCCAGCGCCGCGCGCACGGCGAGGTCGAGCGCTTCACGGTTGAGCACGGGGAGCGCGCCCGGCTGCGCGGTGCACACGGGGCAGGTGAGCGAGTTCGGCGGCGCGCCGAACTGCACGGCGCAGCCGCAGAAGAGCTTCGTGCGCGTGCCGAGCTGGCAGTGCACCTCGAGCCCGATCACGGGCACCCAGCGCATGCCCGTCTGCTTCGAGACGTAGCCGATCGGCGCGGACGGAATCGTCGTCGTCATGCGGCACCTCCGGCGAACAGCGGCGCGCGCTCCGTCGCGAACCCCGTCGCGGCCTCGAGCGCGCGCGCGAC
>JACRIO010000168.1 GCA_016220035.1 Planctomycetota bacterium
GCGGCTAGACCGAGCCCCGGCGGGAACGCCGTGGTCGGCGCGGGCGCGATCGAGCTCGGGACGGGACGCGTCGCGACGGCGGCCTGCGTCACGGGCGCCGCGGACGCCGCGCTCGGCGCGTGCGCGGCGGCGGCGGGCTTCACGGGCGGCGCGACGGGCGCGCGCGGCCCCTTCGTGCGCTCGACCTTGCGCTGGTGGAACTCGTAGAGCTCGCTGTGCACGCAGCACTCGCCGCCGTTCGAGCGCGCGACGTCGAGCCCTTCGCGGGCGACGGCGTGCAGCGTCTCGAAGTACGCGTCGAGGCCCGCGCGCGTGGCCGCGACGCCGATCGCGAGGCTCGCGCGCACGGGCGCCGTCTCGCCTTCGACCTGGAGCTTGCGCGCCGCCGCGATCCAGGAACGCGCGAGCGCCTCGGCCTGCTCCACGCCGGATTCGCGGAGGAGCACGACGAGCTCCGCGCCCTCGCACGCGGCGACGAGTCCACCCGCGGGGGCGAGCTCGGCGAGGTGCCTTCCGATCGCGGCGAGCACGCGCCGCTTCTGCTCGGGCGCGAAGCGTTCGAGGCGCTCGACCTCGACGCGCAGGAGCGCCGCGGGCGTGGAGCGCGCTCGCGCGAGCTCGAAATCGAGCTCCATGCGGGCGGTCAACTCGGCGAACGTAGGTCCCCGGACGCTGCCCGCGAGTTCGGCTTGCATCAGCACTCCCATTCCGTGGTGTAGGGGCCGCGCCGGCTTCCCTTCCGGAGCGTGCCCGCCGAAGCCTACCCCGCGGGTCCGCGATCGGCGGTGGCGCGCGAGCCGGGTCCGAGCGGAGGAAAACGTTTCCCGCGATCGAGTCCGACGCCGGGGATGACGCCCGCGCGGCCGATGGATAGGCTCTTCCGCCCGATGCGCCGCACGCGCGGTCCCGAAGGACCCGGCGCGGACCTCGCCACCCCCCGCCGGAGACCGTTCGAGATGCAAGTGAACGCGCTGGACCTGCGCAAAGGCGTGCTGGTCGATTACCAAGGCCGCATCTGCACCGTGATCCACTGGAACATCTGGAAGAGCGACCGCCGGAGCCGCGTGCAGATGCGCGTGAAGGACCTCCTCACGGGCCGCGTGAGCGAGATCACCGCGCAGGGTGACGACCGCTACGACGTGCTGGACAACGAGACGATCGACCTCGAGCACTCCTATCGCGAGGGGACGGACGAGGTCTTCTATTCACCCGACGGCGAGGAGTACCGCTGCGCCGCCGTGGGCGTCGAGGAGCAGCTCAAGTGGAAGTGCGAGCGCTACAAGGGCCTGCTCATCGACGGCAAGCTCCTCACCGTGCAGCTCCCGCCGAGCGTCGTCGCGACCGTGGTCGACACGGCCCCCGTGATGAAGGGCTCGGGCCAGACGGGCACGAAGGACGCGGTGCTCGACAACGGCGTGAAGATCCGCGTCGGCATGATCGTGTCGGTCGGCGACAAGGTGCGCATCGATCCCGAGTCGCTCGAGTACAAGGAGCGCGTGACCTGACGCGCGTGCTCGGGCTCAGCCGCCGATGAAGAGCCCGCAGTCGGGGCACTTCGTCGGGCCCGCGGCGAAGCGCGCTGCGCACGCGGGACACTCGCGCTCCGGAGCGTCGAGGTCGATCACGGACTGCACCGCGCGCCGCGCGGCGCCCTCGAATTGATCGTCCCAGTGCGCCTGCATCACCGCGAGCGCCTGCTCGCGTTCGTGGCTCGCGACCGCGAGCCAGAGCTTGGTCCCTCAGGACGTGCAGTGTTGCGGGGGCGGACGGACGATCTCGGACTCGATTCCGGCGCCTTTCAGCGTGCGCTGGATCTCGCGCAGGCCGTCGGTGGCGCCTTCGGCGATCACGGTGGATTGGGGGTCGTTCGGCATGGTCTCGGGCAGGGTCGCGCGGGCGGCTGATCGGGCGCGGAATTCGCGCAGCTTGCCGCGGACACCCAGGATTTCCTACTTTGTGCGGCGGTGCAATGGCCCACGCGACGCAAAGCTCGATGAACCGCCCCGCAGGATCGGACACGACGACCGACGGCATCCGCGTGATCGCGGAGGCCCACTTCCTCCCCGAGGAGTCGGATCCCGAGCAACACCAGTTCGTCTACGCCTACCGGATCCGCATCAAGAACGAGGGCCAGCGCAAGGCGCGCCTCCAGTCGCGGCACTGGATCATCCTCGACGCGGACAACCACCGCGAGGACGTGCGCGGTCCCGGCGTCGTCGGCAAGCACCCCGACCTGAAGCCCGGCGACGAGTTCGAGTACTCGAGCGGCTGCCAGCTCCGCACGAAGTGGGGGACGATGGAGGGGAGCTACCACTTCGAGCGCGAGGACGGCGCGGCGTTCCCGGTCGCGATCGGGCGCTTCTTCCTCGTGCCCACGGTCGCGGCGCGCACGCCGCGCTGAACGCGATGGACCCGCGCACGCCGAGCGGGGGCGGTGAGGGCGGCGGGTTCTTGACGACGCGGTGGAGCGTCGTCGCGTCGATGCGTTCGACGGACGACGAGCGCTCGCGCGCCGCGCTCGAGGACCTCTGCCGCGACTACTGGCTCCCGCTCTACGCCTTCCTGCGCCGACGCGGACTCGACGGCGAGCGCGCGGCCGACGTCGTGCAGGGTTTCCTCGCGCGCCTGATCGAGAAGCGCGACTTCGGCGAACTCGCGCCCGAGCGCGGCCGCTTCCGCGCGTTCCTGCTCGCGGCGCTGCAGCACCACCTGTCGCACGAGCGCGAGAAGGAGGGCGCGTGGAAGCGCGGCGGACGCGCAGTGCACGTCGCCATCGATCCGTCGGACGCGGACTCGCGCCTGCAACTCGCCGAGCACCGCGAACTCACCCCCTAGCGCGCGTTCGAGCGGGCGTGGGCGCTCGAGCTCCTGGCGCGCGTGCTCGAGTCGGTGCGCGCCGAA
>JACRIO010000169.1 GCA_016220035.1 Planctomycetota bacterium
CGCGGAGCTCGTCCAAGGCGCGCTCACGTACCGCGACGCGCGCTTCGCGGGCTTCGACGCCGCTTGTCTCGTGGAGGTGATCGAGCACGTCGACGAGGCACGGCTCCCCGCCCTCGAACGCATCGTCTTCGAGTTCGCGCGGCCGCGCGTCGTGGTCGTGACGACCCCCAACCGCGAGTACAACGCGCGCTTCACGACGCTCCCGGCCGGGCGGATGCGCCATCGCGATCATCGCTTCGAGTGGACGCGCGTCGAGTTCACGGCTTGGTGTGCCGGCGTCTCCGCGCGCAACGGCTACGCGTTCCGCGCGCTGCCGATCGGCGACGAGGACGCCGAGCTCGGTGCGCCCACCCAAATGGGAGTCTTCGAGCGATGAACGTCTCCGTTCCGGAACTCGCGCTCGTCGTGCTCGTCGGTCCGTCGGGCTCGGGCAAGTCGACCTTCGCGCGCAAGCACTTCGCGCCGACCGAGGTGCTCTCCTCCGACGCGTGTCGCGCGATGGTGGCCGACGACGAGAACGACCAGGCCGCGACGAAGCCCGCGTTCGAGGTGCTGCACTTCATCGCGAAGCAGCGCCTCGCCGCCGGCCGACTCACCGTGATCGACGCGACGAACGTGCAGGCGGAGGCGCGCGCGCCGCTCGTCGCGCTCGCGCGCGAGCACGACTGCCTGCCGGTCGCGATCGTGCTCGACCTCGACGAGGGCGTTTGCCACGAACGCAATCGTTCCCGTCCCGACCGCGCGTTCGGCCCGCACGTCGTTCGCCAGCACAAGAGCCAGCTCCGCCGCGCGCTGCGCAGCTTGAAGGACGAAGGGTTCCGGCAGGTGATCGTGCTCCGCACGCCCGAGGAGGTCGAGTCCGTCGTCCTCGAACGCGCGCGCCTCTACAACGACCGGCGCGACGACGCGGGACCGTTCGACGTCATCGGCGACGTGCACGGGTGCTTCGACGAGCTCGTGGAGCTCCTCCGGAAGCTCGGATGGGAAGTCGACGCGGAGGCGCCTTCCGCGCGACCTCCGGAGGGCCGCAAGGCCGTCTTCCTCGGCGACCTCGTCGACCGCGGACCGAACTCGCCCGGTGTCCTGCGCCTCGTCATGCGCATGGTCGCGGACGGCACGGCGCTCTGCGTGCCGGGCAACCACGACATGAAGCTCCTGCGCAAGTTGCGCGGGAAGGACGTGCGCATCACGCACGGGCTCGCGGAGACGCTGGAGCAGCTCGGACGCGAGCCCGCGGAGTTCCACACGCAGGTCGCGAGCTTCCTCGACGGGCTCGTCAGCCACTACGTCCTCGACGGCGGTCGGCTCGTCGTCGCGCACGCCGGGTTGAAGGAGGCGTACCAAGGCCGCGCGTCGGGCCGCGTGCGCGAGTTCTGCATGTACGGCGAGACCACCGGCGAGACGGACGAGTACGGCCTCCCCGTGCGGCACGACTGGGCGAGCGAGTACCGCGGCGCCGCGAACGTCGTGTACGGCCACACACCGACGCCCGAGGCGCGCTGGGTGAATCGCACGCTTTGCATCGACACGGGCTGCGTCTTCGGCGGGAGGCTCTCGGCGCTGCGCCATCCCGAGCGCGAGCTCGTCGACGTCGAGGCGCGCCGCGAGTACTACGCGCCCGTCAAGCCGCTCCGCCCGCCCGAGGAGGTCCGCGGCGACGTGCTCGACGCGAACGACGTGTTCGGCAAGCGCATCGTCGAGACGCGCGTCTTCCGCACGGTCACGATCCGCGAGGAGAACGCAGCAGCGGCGATCGAGGTCATGAGCCGCTTCGCCGTCGACCCGCGCTGGCTCGTCTACCTGCCGCCGACGATGTCGCCGAGCGAGACGTGCGCCTCGGGCGAACTCCTCGAGCACCCGCGCGAGGCCTTCGCGTACTTCCGCGCGCAGAACGTCGAGCGCGTGATCTGCCAGGAGAAGCACATGGGTTCGCGCGCGGTCGTCGTGCTCGCGCGCGATGTTCGCTGCGCGGAGCGGCGCTTCGGAGCGAACGACGGGCGCTCGGGCGTGGTCGTGACGCGCACGGGTCGGCCCTTCTTCGCCGACCGCGGCCTCGAAGCGCGTTTCCTCGATCGAATGCGAGTTGCGTTCGATGCGGCGGGCTTCTGGGACGAGTTCGCGACGGACTGGGCGTGCATCGACGGTGAGCTCTTGCCTTGGTCGGCCAAGGCGGGCGCGCTCCTCGAACAGCAGTACGCCCCGGTCGGGAGCGCGGCGAGCGCGGGCCTCGCGCGCGCCGCCGAGCTCGCGCGGACGAGCGCCGCGCGCGGGGTCGAGACGGCGGAGCTCGCGGTCGCGCTCGACGCGCGTCTCGCGCGCGTGCGGAGCTATGTCGCGGCCTACCGGCGCTACTGCTGGCGCGTCGACGACCTCGACGGGCTCGAGCTCGCGCCGTTCCACCTGCTCGCGACCGAGGGCCGCGTGCACGCCGACCGCGACCACGTCTGGCACATGGGAACACTCGGACGCCTCGTCGACGCCGGAGGTCGCGGCCTGCGGCGCACGCGCACGCAGCTCGTCCACCTCGCCGATCCGGAGAGCGAACGCGCCGCGACCGCGTGGTGGGAGGAGCTCACCACGAACGGCGGCGAAGGCATGGTCGTCAAGCCGCTCGATTGGATCGTGCGCGGTGAGAAGGGCCTCGTGCAGCCGGCGCTCAAGTGCCGCGGTCGCGAGTACCTGCGCATCATCTACGGGCCCGAGTACGACGCGCCCGAGCACATCGAGCGCCTGCGCGCGCGCGGATTGTCGAGCACACGCTCGCTCGCGCTCCGCGAGTACGCCCTGGGCCTCGAAGCGCTCTACCGCTTCGTCGAACGCGAGCCGCTCCACCGCGTGCACGAGTGCGTCTTCGGCGTGCTCGCGCTCGAGAGCGAGCCCGTCGATCCGCGGCTCTGACGCCGGCGGCTCACCACTTCCGCACGCGCTTCAGGAACTCGACGAGCTCGTCGTACTGCCCGCCGTCGTTCGAGTAGCGCGCGTAGTTGCGCGCGGTCGAGAGCCACTCCAGCGTGCTCGCGCGCGACTGCGCGAGCGCCGCTTCGAGGTCCTTCGGATCGACGCGGTGCACCGAACCGCTCTCGAGCGAGCGTTCGAGCGCGCGTTCCGCGGCGCGCTCGGACCGCGCGACGAGGTCCGCGCCGGAGTACAGGTCCGTCTTCTCGACCGCGCCGCGAACGTCGAGCTTCTCGCCGCCGGGGAGCGAGCGCAGGCGGTCCTCCAGCATCGATTGCCGCGCCGCCTTGTCGGGCGGGGTCACGAACAGCACGCGGTCGAAGCGCCCCGGCCGGCGGAACGCGGAGTCGACGTTCCACGGCACGTTCGTCGCCGCGAGCAGCAGCACGTCGCGGTTGCGCGCCTTGACGCCGTCCATCTCCTGCAGGAGCTGGTCGACGAGCGTCTTCCAGAACTGCGACTGCTCGCGTCCGCGCGTCGAGCCGAGCGCGTCGAACTCGTCGAAGAACAGCACCGTCGGCGCGCTGCGCCGCGCGTGCTCGAACAAGCCGTGCACGAGCTTCTCGCTCTCGCCCCAGTACTTGTCCATCACGTCGTGGATCGACACCGAAACGAAGCGCGCGCCGAGCTCGCCCGCGGTCGCGCGCGCGATGTACGTCTTGCCGCAGCCGGGCGGGCCGTAGAGCAGGATCCCGCCGCCGCCCTTGCGACCGAAGGCCTCGTAGACCTCCGGCTGCTTGAACGGCGCGATGATGCGCAGGTGGATCTGGCGCTTGACGTCGTCGAGCCCGGCGACGTCCGCGAACGTGACGCGCAGGTCGCCCCAGTCGAACTGCGCGGCCCACGCTTCGTCGTCGAGCGGCTTGGGTGCGACCTCGGCCGCGGCGGCGTCCTCCTTCGTGCGCGAGGAACCCGGGCGCGGCTCGGAGGAGCGCGCCTCGGCGCGACCGCGTTCGGCGGGTGGCGTCGGCGCCGCCTCGCGCTCCTGCGCCTTCTCCACCACGCCGCCGCGCAGCGCCTGGATGCGGAGGACCTCCTGCGCGAGCTCGTCGTCGGGCTCGGCCTCGAGCAGCGCCTCCGCGCGGATGAGCGCCTCCGCGAGCTTGCCCTGCTCGCGCAGGAGCGGAACGAGCTTCTTGATCGCCGCCTTGCGCGTGTTCGCGATCTCGGCGGCGTTGCGCAAGGCACTCGCGGCCTCGTCGGGCCGCTGCGCGAGGACGAGCAGCTCGGCGTAATGCATCCACAGGGGGCCGTTGCGCGGGTCGCGTTCGAGCGCCTGCGCGAGCGCGGCGAGGAGGGCGGGGTCGGTCATGGGGCGGTTCGGGGAAAGGGCGCGAGACTCTAACCGACGAGCCGGCGCGCGCGCGTTCATGCGTCTTCACGCGGCGGGAACCAGCGCACCCAGAGCGTGACGATCCGATCGGCCAACGCGAGGTACAGCAAACCCAGGTACACGGCGAGGACCGCCGTCAGGACCGTGGCCTTCTTCTGCGCAGAACCGCGGGCGAAGAATCCGACCGCGACGAAGATCCCGAAGAGGAGCGTGGCGCCCAGGTCGATGCGCGGGAGTGGCAGCAGCTTCACGTAGTACGCCGGCAGCCCGATCCAGCGGCACGCCCGATCGGTCGCGATCCAGTCCGTCCACAGGTTCGCGTCGGTCGGCGAGAGCCGCAGCGCCTCGCGCGCGTGCCGGCGTGCCGCGAACGGACGGCCGGTCTGCAGGAGCACGTACGACAGCGCGCCGTGCGAGAGCCAACTCGAAGGCGCGAGCTCGACCGCGCGCCGGGCGCTCGCGAGCGCCGCGCGCTTCCGCTTGCGGAGCGCGTGCACGTACGCGAGCCGCCCGTGCGCCTCGCCGTCGTTCGGGTCGATCGCGAGCACCTCGTCGAACTTCTCGCGCGCGTGCGCGAGCTCGTTGCGGCGGTAGTGGAGCCGGCCGAGCTCGCGCAGCGCCCACGTCCACCGCGGATGGGCCCGCAGCGCGTTCGCGAGCGCGCTCTCCGCCTCCGCGTCCTCGCCGAGCTCGATGTGGACGTGCCCGAGCAACCCGTGCGCGAACCAGCGGTCGCCGTCGAGCGCGAGCGACTCCTCGAGCGCCTTGCGCGCTTCCGCATAGCGATCCTGGCCGATCAGGCTGCGTCCGAGCTGGCAGTGGAGGTCCGCATCGGTCGGCGCACGCGCGAGCCCGCGGGCGGCGACGCGCTCGGCCGCGCGGAAACGCGCGCCGTCGTTGAGCTCGCGCGCGGCGCGCCGCAACCGCTCGACGTCGTCGTCGTGCTCCCCGGCCGCGGACGGATCCCAGGCCATGCGCGCCGATCAGAGCCGCGGCGGCACGAGCTTCGTCCACAACCCGACGAGCCAGCCCGCGAGCCACGTGTAGATGCAGAAGAAGAGGTAGAGGAAGGCGACCGGCCCCCACCAGTCGGGGTCCCATTTCAGCTTCTGCGCGGTGAGCATGAGCGCGACGAAGCAGCCCCACACGAAGAACTGCTGCCCCGGCAGCCGCCGCGTGACGACGCCCCAGTAGTACATGGGCAGGTAGATCCAGCGACAGAAGCGGTCGGCCTCGATCCAGGCCTCCTCGAGCGTGGTGTTCGATGGATCCACGCGCAGAGCGTCGCGCAGGAGCGCCCGCGCCGCGAACGGCCGTCCGGCGACGAGCCGCGCCGCAGCGAGGCTCGCGTGGCTCGCGACGTCCTCCGAGGCGAGCGCGAGCCCCGCGCGCGCGTGCGACTCCGCCCTTCCGGCGCGGTTCTCGACGGCGTGCTGCAGCGCGAGCCGCTGGTGCGCGTCGGCGGACGCGGGGTCGAGCTCCAGCCCCTTCTTCCACAGCTTCACGGCCTTCGCGGCGTGCCCCGTCTTGTCCATCAGGTCGCCGTAGCACACGTACGCGAACGACCACTCGGGGTCGACCCGCAACGCGGCGAGCGCGTGCTGCTCCGCTTCGACGTAGCGCGCGAGCTCGGTCTCGATCACGCAGAGGAGGAGCAGCGCGGGCGCGCACTCCGCGTCGATCGCGAGCGCGCGGCGCAGGCTCTGTTCGGCCTCCGCCCACTGCTCGCGCCCCATGCAGCTGCGCGCGAGCTCGACCTCGAGCCACGCGCTCTCGGGATCGAGCGCGAGCCCCGCGGCGGCTTCCTTCTCCGCGCGCTCCCACTGCTGCGCTTCGTTCCAAGCGCGCGCCTTGTCGAGCGCGCGCTGCGCCGGGTCGGGAGCGCGGTCGGGATCCTCGGAGAGCTCCATCACGGAAGCGCGGACCCGAACTCGTAGCCAAAGAGGAAGAGCGCCGCGAAGAAGAGGAGGCCGTACAGGAGCCCCGCGCCGATCCCGATCGCGAGCGCCGGCCCCAGGAGCTTGCGCTTCGGCTGGCCGAGCGCTTCCCACGCGCCGAAGCGTCCGCTCTGGTGGCGCGTCAACGCGAGACCGAGCAGCGCGGAGAGGCCCTGCACGCCGTAGCGCGCAATGCGGTCCTTGGTCGTGAGCACGCCGCTCGCGATGAGCCACGCGCTCACGGCGATGAAGAGGAGCGCGACCACGACGGCGCCGGCGAAGCACCAACGCGCGTGGCGCCGCTGGCCGAGTCGCCGGTAGTTGAGCGCATAGAGGATCCCGCCGCCGAGCGGGCCGAAGAAGAACGCGGCGATCGGCAGCCCGCTCGGATCCCACGGCCGATCGAAGGTGCGGACGTCGAAGTCGGCGGCGAGCGTCGGGCGAAGGAGGTCGTCCTCGGGTTCGGACATGACGGTGAGTGAGGGGCGGCGAGGCCGTGCCGCTCGCGCTCGAACACCGAGCGCGCCGCCGCACGGAGCGCGAGAAGCTAACACGCCCGCGCGGGGCCTCGCTCGCGGTCCGCTCGCGTCCGCGGGACGGGAAGCGCTCGCCCTCGGCCGCGGCGCGCGCGCGAACGCGCTCCTCCCGCAACGACTTGCGACGAACGATGCGCTCGTCGCTTGCAGCGCCGAACGCGCCCTCTATCGTCCCGCTCCGCTCCACGCCGGGGGGGAACGCGGCAGCGTTCACGGCGCGGGGTACGGCAGGTTCGAGAGAGCGCGCGGGCGGAGTCCGTCCTCGCCGCGCACGCAGGGAGTTCCGAGTCATGCGCATTCCGGGCGCCAACGGTTGGGGTCTGTTCCTGCTCGGCGCGACGCTCGCGCTGGGTTTCGTCGTCGCGTCGAACGGCATCGGCAAGGCGCTCGTCGCGATGCGCCAAGACCAGGGAATCAAGGTGAAGGGCACCGCGACCGAGGACATCGGCAGCACGCTCGGGAGCTGGACCGGCTCGATCAAGGCGAAGAGCGCCACGATGGAAGCGGCGTACCAGGAGCTCGCGGGCGAGGTCGCGAAGCTGCGCGCGTTCGTGGTCGAGAAGCAGTTCGCGGCGAGCGAGATCGAGCTCTCCTCGATCGGCACGAGCGAGATCTACGTCCTCGACAAGGACGGCCGCCGCACGAACGTGATCGAGACCTACGAGCTCTGCCAGTCGATGACCGTCGAGAGCCCGCGCGTCGACGCGATCGAGCGCTTGTCGCGCGAGGTCACCCAGCTCCTGCTCGAAGGCGTCCCGATCCAATCGGGCGCGCCCGCGTTCCAGAACCAGGACATCGAGTCGATCAAACTGCGCCTGCTCGAGAAGGCGACGCAGAACGGATTCCAGCGCGCACAGACGCTCGCGAACGGCTCGGGCGGGCGCGTGGGCAAGCTCCTCTCCGCGTCGCAGGGCGTCTTCCAGATCGTCCCGCGCGGCTCGACCGAGGTCAGCGACTACGGCAACAACGACACGTCGGCCATCGCGAAGTCGGCGAAGGCCGTCGTGACGCTCGAGTTCGCGGTGGAGCGGTGAAGCGCCCCACGCGAGCGCCCCACGCGAGCGCCCCACGCGAGCGCCCCACGCGAGCGCTCACCGAGCGACAGGGCCGGCGCCGAACGACCAGAGAGCACTCCGGTCGAACGGGTTCCGAGTTCCATCGGGCCTCCAACGCAGTTTCGCGTCACGCCGTGACGGACGTCCGCCCGCGGACTTTGCTCGACGCAATCAAGGCACCCACGTCACCGCGACGCCGTTGGTACGGTTCGAGGTCGCCGGCGGGCAGAAGGCCGCTGCCGCGTTGCGGTAGAAGCTCTGGTAGTAGAACGTGCCGCCAGCGGCCGGGAGCGCGCCCCGGATGCTGATCCGTGGGTCGCCCGGCTGCGGATAGAAGCTCGTGCCTGCCGCGGGCTTGCTGCCCAGTCGGACGATCGGGCCGCCGACGCAACCCAGACCATCGTCGATGATCGTCGCCGGAGTCTGCGTCGCGCCCTGGAAGAAGACCGCGACCGAGCCGGTCAAGTTGCTCGCGGTCAGCGTCACCGTGTCGGCCGCGACGCTGGGCGTGCCGGTCGCGCTCAGGTTCGCGCCGCCGGCGAAGCCCGAGTTGGCGCAGCCGTTTCCGGCCGTGCCGTTGTTCGCGCACGGGCACGCGGCGCCGGTACCGTCGCCGAAGCAGTACGCCTGGGCCGTGACGACAGGGGTCGCGTTCAGGTACACGGAGCACAGTCCGTTGTTGCCGCTGTTTCTGTCGACGGTGACGACGTCGGGGCGACCGTCTCCGTCGACGTCGAGGACGAGACCGCCATCGCCCCTCGTCGGCACGGGAAGAACGACGCCCGCGTCGAAGGTCCCGTCTCCGTGTCCGCGCAGCACCTGGCTCCCTGCTCCGTAGATCAGGGCAATGTCGCCGGCACCATCGCCGTCGAAGTCGGCCACTTCGATTTCGAAGGCACTCAAACTCGGAACCAGGATCGTCGCGGACGAGAGACTACCGTCGCCGCCGCCCTGCGCCGCCCAGGTCGCGAATGGAAAACTCGTGCCCCAGAACACATCCGGACCACCACCGTCCACATCGCCGACTCCGACTCGGGTCCATTGTTGGAAGGTCGATCCCCCGCTAGCCCCGCCGCCTCCGACGAAGTGCCCCAGACCGTCCCCCAGATGCACCGTCACCGACCCGAATCGCTCTCCGACGACGAGGTCCGCGTTGCCGTCGAGGTTCATGTCGCACACCCTCACGTCCATGGGTTCGCCCGCCCCGTACGGGACCGGCGGAGCGAAGGTCCCATCGCCGTTGTTGCGAAGGATCGAGAATCCGCCGGTGCTGTTGGTGTTCACCAGATCCGGAGCGCCGTCGTGATCGAGATCCACGCTGACGAGGCGGTAAGCCGGGGTGCTCGCCGCGAGCGGCATCTCCACTGAGAATCCGCGGGCGCCATCGCCGAAGAACAGCACGATCTCGGGCTGGAGTACCGGGTAATTCCGCACGACGGCGATGTCCTGGTGGCCGTCCAGATCGAAGTCACCGACGGCCGGAGGACCAAAGCGCGGGCCTGACGAGATCTGATCCAAGTCTTCGAATCCGCCCGCACCGGTTCCAAACAAGATGCCGAGTTGCCCGCCCGGGAACTGCTGGGTGGCGCCAAAGCACCCGACCACGAGATCGGGGTGGCCGTCCTCGTCGAAGTCGGCGGCGGTCGGACGTGAAGGGGCCTCGTTCCCGAGGTCGTACACGATAGGCGGGAGGAACTGCAACGGCTGCTGGGCCTCGAGGTCGACCCCCATGAGGGCGACACTCGCGGTGACGATTGCCGCGCGCCGAGCAAGGAGACCGGGAGTCATGAGCATGAGAGAAGCCCTTTCGTTCCTCGAGTTGCTCGAGCCTGGGCGCGGCACACGGAGTCGCATGAAGGTCATTGTCGTGTGCAGGAGTTCGTGAGACTCTGCGGGAGCTGTGAGTGGAGCAATGGGGGTTGTTCCCAATTCACTTGCGCCGGAGTTCACCACGCGAGGCTCCACCCATTGGTCACGTTGAACGTCGCGGGCGGGCAGAAGGCAGCGGCTGCATTGCGATAGTAGGTCTGGTAGCGGCCGATGAGCCCGCTGCCCGGCGGCGTCCCTCCGCGCACGGAAACGGACGCCTGCGCGCCGCTCGGGTAGCGCGCGCTTCCCGCCGACGCCGCGTTCGTGCCGAGGCGCACGAGCAGTCCGTCGACGCAGCGCACGCCGTCGCCGAAGACGACGCCGACGACGTTGTCGCCGTCGCCCGCGAGGAAGATGCAGGTCGTCGTCGCGGGCAGGCCCTCGGCGCGCAGCACGATCGTGTCCGGGGTGGTCGTGCCCTGCGCGAAGAGCCGCGCTCCCGCCGCGTTCGCCGAGTGGGCGCACCCGCGGCCGGAGGTCCCGACGTTGCCGCACGGGCACGGCGTCGTGACCTGCGGGTCGAGCGCGTCGCCGGCGCAGAAACCCTGTCCCGTTTCGCCGGGGAGGATCGTCAACGTCGCGACGGAGCTCGCCGTCGCGCCGCAGGCACTGGAGACCACGCAGTCGTAGGTCCCGCCGTCCGCGAGCGCCGCGTTCGTGATCGTGAGGAGCGGGGTCGAGCTCCCGCCGAGCATCGAGCCGTTGCCGGTCGGTCCGTCGACGAGGCCCACGCCGTTGCGCCGCCAGGCGCAGGCGAGCGCCTGCGCACCCGAAACCGTCTGTCCCGCCGCGGCGACGCTCAAGGATGCGTTCGCTCCGGAAGCCGCCGTCGTGTCCGCCGGGCCCGCGACGAAGGGCAGACCGTCCGCGCGAAACGTCCGCAGTCCATAGTTCGCGTGCGCGGAGACGAGGAAGCCGTTCCAGTAAGCGATGCCGTTGCCCAAAGTCGGCGCGACGGTGGAAGGGAGCAGCACCGGCGCGGACGGATTGGTCACGTCGAAGGTGGCCACCCACCCGCCCTGGTTCTGCGCCACGTAGAGCCGGTTGCCGGCGAGTGCCAGCTTCTTCGCGCTGTTGTTCGCCGAGCCCGAATAGAGCACCACCGGAGCGCTCGGGTTCGCGACGTCGATCACGAACACGCGCTTGCTGTAGTCCGCGACGTACGCGAGCGTGCCGTCGACGACGACGTCCCAAGCGGTGCTGTACGTGCCGGTCGTGCTCAGCAGGACCGGTGCGACGGGGTTCGACACGTCGACGATCCGCAGTCCATAGGACCGGTCCGCGACGTACGCGCGCGTTCCCGCGACGAACACCGCGGTCGCCTGGCTGTTGACGCCGGGGAACACGAGGCCGCCGAGCGGAACGGGCGCGAGGGGGTTCGACACGTCGACGATGCGCAGGCCCTGCGTCCCGTCGGCGACATAGGCGCGCCCGGACGCGACCGCGACCTCGACCGCGTTGCCCGGTGTGTCGTACGCGCCGAGCAGCGTCGGCGCCGACGAATTGCCCACGTCGACGATGCGCAGGCCCGCGCTCCCGTCCGCGACGTAGGCGATCGGCCCGTCGAGGAACAGGCCGGTGGCCACGCCGGGCGTGTCGACGGCGCCGAGCGTGACGGGCAGCATCGGATTCGCCAGGTCCATCACCTTGACGCCGAAGCTCCCGTCGGCGACGTAGCCGAGTCCGTTCACGACGACGACGTCGTTGGCGTCGCCGGGCGCAGCCGAAGTGCCGAGGAGCACCGGCAGGTTCGGGTTCGCGAGATCGAGCATCCCGAGCCCCGCCGCGCCGAGCGCGATCACGGCCTTGTCGCCCGCGATCGCGATGTCGTCTCCGCCGGGCACCGCGAGGTTCCCGAGCACGACGGGCAGCGCCGGGTTCGAGACGTCGACGACGTCGAGCGACGGCGTGGGACCGCGCCCGAGCAGGAGGCGCGTGCCGTAGCACCGCACGACGCCGGCCGCGCCCGACAGGGAGCCGACCTGCACGGGCGCCGCCGGATTCGAGACGTCGACGATGTGGAGCCCCGTGGAGCTCTCGGTCACGTACGCCGTGGCTCCGTCGACGTCGAGATCGGAGAGACCGACGGGATAGCCCGGCGCGAAGACGATCGAGCCGCGCAGGATCGGGACGGACGGATTCGCGACGTCGACGATGTCGAGCGCGACTTGTCCATAGGCCTCGCTGCCGACGTACAGCGTGCTGCCCACGACGACGACCTCCTGCGCGTACCAGCTGAGGCCGGGATGAGCGATGGGGATCGCCGCGCGCAGGAACGGCGTCCTCGGGTCGTGCACGTCGACGACCTGCACCGAGGACTGTCCGTCGGCCGCGTACACGATGCCGTTCGCGATCGCGACGCTCTCGGGCGCGTAGGGCGTGTCCCACGTCGCGAGATAGAACGGCGCGGACGGATCGTGCACGTCGGCGATGCGCACGCCCCAGAAGGCGTCCGCGCACACCGCGATGCCGTTCTCGACCTTGACGTCCCAGAGGAAGTTGCCGCTGAGCAGCAGCGTCCCCACGGCCCGGGGGCGCGCCGGATCGGAGAGATCGAAGGACGAGAGACGCGCGTGCTCGACGGCGAAGGCGAAGCCGTCTTCGACGTCGACGCCGCTCGACTGTCCGCCGCCGCCGCCGATGCTCGCGGGCACGCCGCATTGCCCGCGAACGGGTCCGCCGCCGAACAGGAGCGTCGCCAGCGCGACCGCATGGAGGATAAAACGAGGCGTGATTCGCGTGGAGTTCATGGCGATCGGTGGGAGCAGCGGGAGCTCGTCGAGACCCTGGAATGAAGACGGAGCGTGGGAGCACTCGCGGCCGGGACGAGGAGTTCCGCCGCGCCGCGCGCGCGCGCCGACGCCGAGGAAGGCCGCGGAGCGCGCGTTGTGACCGGCGAACGCGCGAACTTCACTTGCGGTCCTCGTCCAGCACGAACTCGAGGTTCGCGGTTCCCGTGCGCACGCCGCGCGGACCGGCGACCTCCGTGCCCGAATCCGCGCGCACCCACAGGTCGACGGCGACGCCGGGCGGGAGGCGGAGGAGGAAGCGGCCTTCGCCGTCGGCGGCCTCGTACGTGTAGAGGCGCCGGTGCGCGTCGCGCGCGAAGACGATGCGATCGCGCAACGGCACCCCGGCGCGGGACGAGCGCCGTCCATCCACGAGCGCGGCCTCCGGCAGCACGAGGCGCAGCGCCTCCGCGCCGGTCTCGATGCCGTGCAGCTCGATCGCGTGAACGAGCACGTCGCCGCCCTCGAGGTGGATCGAGTTCGGGGCCACGCGCAGCGTGAAGGGTCCTGCTTCCGGCGTTTCGAGCTCGAAGCGACCCTCCCTGCCCGTGACCTTCACGAGCGGCCGCGCCGCGCCGCCGCTCTCCGGCACGAGCAGGACGCAGGCGTTCACGACCGGCCGCCCGCCTGCATCGACGACCTGGCCGGCGATGCGGTCGGAGCGCGTGAACGCGAGCTCGACGGCCTCCACCGCTCCGCACGGCCGGACATCGAACGCCGAGGCCGGCGTGCGCCGGCTCCCGCTCTCCGCCGCGATCGAGAATGCGCCGGGCGGCACGTCGTCGAATCGAAACCCACCGTCCGCGTTCGACCACGAACACGCGCGCAGGAGCTCGGCCGCCGATGCGCGGCCGGCGTCGTCGCCGCTCCAATCCAACCAGACGCGCGCGCCCGGCGCGGGGCGACCGTGGTCGTCGAACACTCGGCCCCCCACGCGCGCGGGCTGCGGCAGCGCGAGCTCGCCGAGTTCGCTCGCGAAGGCCGTCGAGCTCGCGGCGATCGGGACGACGCGCGCGCCGCGACCGGGCTTCGAGCAACGCAGCACGTAGTCGAGGTCCGTCCGCAAGTCCTCGAGTTCGAAGCGCCCATCGGGTCCGCTCGTCGTTTCCTTCCAATCGAACGCGCTCGACCCCGCGTGACGTTCGCGCGCCACCGCCACGACGCGCGCGCCGGCGACGGGCGCGCGCGCGTCCGCGACCACGCGCCCGCGCGCCGCTCGTCCGGACGCGAGGACGATCTCCAGGTCGGCGGACGCCGACGGACTCAGCTCGACGGATCTCCGCCCGCGGCCGTCCGCGCTCACGAAGAGCACGCTCGGGACGAGCCCGTGCGCGGCGCGCACCGCGAAACGACCGGCGGAATCCGTGCGCGCCGAAGTTCGCGCCCGCCATCCTCGACCGGCCGCGTAGGGCGCGAGCGTGTCGGTTCGCTGTCCCGGCGCCACGATGATCTCGGCGCCTTCGAGGGGCAGGCCCGTCGCGCCGTCGAGCACGACCCCGGCGTGGATCCGCGGGGGAGCGAGCCGAAGGAGGCGCTCCTCGACCGCCCCCGCGCCGAGCTCGACGACGAGGCTCGCGTCCGCGCCGTCCTCCGCGGCGACCTCGAGGCGGATCCAACCGGGAGGAAGGCGCTCCACCTCGATCCACCCCTCGGGGCCGCTCGATCCGGACGCGAGCTCCCGCATCGCATCGGCCGCGAACCACAAGGCGGTCGCGCGCCACCGGGCACCTGCGATCGGCGCGCCGTCCGATTCCGCGACGAGCCTCGCGCGCAAGCGCGCGGGCGGATGGAGCTCGATCTTCCAGTCGGTGCGCGGCACTTGGTCGGGCAGCACCGCCTGCGCGTACTGCGCGGAGTCCGCGATCAGGTCGAAGACCGCGTCCGAAGGCGTGGCGAGCGCGAACTCGCCGTGTTCGTCCGTGCGGGTCTCGTCGAGCAAGGCCGCGCTCGACGCGCCTGCGTCGAGAGTGAAGCTCGAACGATCCGGACGCAGCGCCCGGATCGACACGCCCGCAACCGGTTGCCCGCGGAGGTCGACGACGCGGCCGCGCGCGGATCGGGTCGCGGTCGCGAGCCGCGTGAGGTCGCTCGGCGCGGGAACGGGCGCGCGCTGCGCGGGAAGGGCCGGCTCCGAGCTGCGTGTGCGGCCGGGTGCGAGCGCGTGCTCCGGCTCGTCGGCGACTTGGTCCTTTCGAGGCTGCTCGCTGGAGCCGATCCCGTCGTCCGGGCGCCGGTTCGCGACCACGACGATCGCCGTGATCGATCCGAGGACGGCCAGTCCGACCGGCCACGAGCGCAGGAGCGTGCGCACGGCGCTCGATGGATCGGGGATCCGGCGCGAACCGAGGCCGGCCGCGACGGCGATCGAGCGCATCCACTCCGTGCGCTCGCCGCCGTGCGTCTCGTCCAGGCGCCGGCGAAGCAGCTCGAGTCCGCGGGACACGCGCTTGCGAGCGGCTTCCTCGCGGAGGCCGAGCCGCCGCGCGAGTTCCTCGCACGAGTACCCCTCGAGGTAGCGCAGCGTGACGGCGGTGCGATACGCATCGGGAAGTCCGAGCACGAGGTCCGCGAGCTCGCGCTGCAGGCGCACGCGATCGGCCACGGCCTCGGAATCGACCTCGATCTCGGAACGCGCGACCTGGAGCTCACGCCACTGCCGCGCGTGCGCGCGCGCTCGACGGCGCAGCGCGATGCGGATGGCGACGCGGGAAAGCCACGCGCGCGTCGCGCCGGTGATTCCGCCGCTCGGCGGCGACCGGAGCGCCTGCAGCCACGTCTCCTGCAGGACGTCCTCGGCTTCGTGGTGGTCGTGGAGGAGCCCGCGCACGAGCGGCGCGAGCCAGTCCGCCTGCTCGAGCAGGAACTGGAGGTTCGGGTTGGAGCTCGATTCGCCCATGGGGGTTCGGCGCGGCTCCGGCCGCGCGCGCGGCGCCGTCGGCCGCGCCGTCATGGAGGCGGTCCAGGTCGAGGCGTGACGGACACTTCCCGGAATCTCCGCACGGAATGCGCTTCCTGCAGGATCCCACGTTCCCGGGTGCGAGGTCGTGAAGGTGCCTTCATCCGTGCCCCCTTCGTCGCGTCGAGCGCGCCTGGCCGCGCGCCTGGATGCCCCCCCATCGAAGTCGCGGCGCCGTCGGCTGCCGCGTGACATCGAACGCGATCGAGGGGCGCGTCGAGCCCTCGATCGCGGCCGAATTCGATGTGCCGCGGTGCTAGTGTCCCGTCCCACAAGTATCTTGGACGAGGCGCCGTGATGGGTCGAGGCTGGCAAGGCGCGCTGAC